>CAJUKR010000022.1 GCA_910587025.1 uncultured Christensenellaceae bacterium | reverse complement strand
AAGCTGAGCGAAAGCACTTACGAGCCTGTATGCAAAGACGACGAGGCTCTTATTTTTTCTACCGATGGCGCGAAAAGCTACTTTTTTGAGTGTAACGGCAACGGTTTAGCAATTATCGAAAAAAGCACTGACCTCGGGGAGACGTGGGAGACGCTTTCGGCGATTGACCTTGTTTCCGAAAAAGGGCAGTTTGAACAATACAGAGGCTTTATACTTGACGGCGAAAATCCATATCTGGGTTTAGTCCGAATCAGGTTTACGGGAGATTACGTTTATTGGGTGCAGAATGTCGCCATGTACGGCAGTTTGCTGTCGAAAAACGCCGAGGACGTTCCTGCGTACAGTAAATATATCGCCTATGATATAGCCAGCCTCACAGACGATTTCGTGTCGTTTGTGTGTCCTCCGATTGTGGACGCACAGAGGGATAGGGGTTTTCTCTTAAACACCGACTACTTTGTAGAGGGTGCGAGTAAAATTCTTATCCCTGCGTCCATTAAAGGTATTTACGATGTTTTGTATAACAGACAAAACAGGCGTTTGTCGTTGAGCGACGAGATGGAGACAACGACGATAGACCTTGACAGCGAGTTGTGCTGTTTAATGCCGAATCTTGTTGCGAGCTACATTTGGGCAGACGACGAGCCGACGAAAGCGGAATACTATTTGACGTTATACAACGCGCAGGTCGCAGAGATAATGGCGCGGCAAAAGAGCCTTAACGCCGTGGTTTACCGCAGTAAAACGGGGTGGTAGTATGGGCGTTTTGAGCAAAGCCGTAACGGAATACAGCAGGCATTACGGGAATTTCAAAGGTGTTGATTTCTCGAACGATCATACGCAGGTACACGCCTCGCGCCTTGCCTTTCTTGTCAATATGTACAAGGACTATAAAAGCGGTCAGGGCGAGGCGCTTGAAACAATGGCAGGGTACCGCCGCCGCGCGGATTTCTCGAAAAAGATAGCGGTCAACGCAAACGGCATTGCCACTGCGTCGGACGTTACGGAATCCAACCGCGAGATTTACGGCATTTTCTATTTCAAGGCTAAGCTGGCGGACGGTGCGGAGCGCGTCGTCGTCCATAGCGGCAAAAAACTGTATTTGTGGCACAATTATCCGAGCTCGATAAATATACCGACGACCGCTGTTATTTCCGCTCCTGCACCCGTACAGAGCGACGCTGTGGGCGGCGTTACGTTACATTCTTACGCGATCACGTTACCGTTTGTTTGCGAGGGAATTATAAGCGTAAAAATGCAATCGGGCTCCGATATAACGGGCGTATCGTCTTTCAGTAAGACGACAAATAAACTGTCTTTGACGAGCTCTGAGGTCGCCGAGGGCGACGTATTGGAGATAGAGTATTACGAGGGCATATCCGCCGCCGCAGACACGCTTTTTGGCGATATGAACGAGCATAAAAGCGAGTATTTTGTTTTCAATAACTTGCTTTACGTCATTGACGGCAAAAACTACCTTGTGTATGACGGCAAGGATATAATGCCCGTTGTGAATTACGGGGATAAGCACCCCGTATATGTGCCGACGACGTACATAAACATCGTGCCGTCTGGCGAAAATGCCGACATCGGCAAAGAATACGAACAGCGCAACATTTTAACGCCGCGATTTAGGCATACGTTTGTTGCGGACGGTACGACGCGCGAATTTTACATGAACGAAAACAATCTCGATTCTATCGTGTCTGTAAAAGTTTACGGCGCGGCGACGACGGCATACACAACAGACCTCGTAAACGGCAAAATCACGTTTACGACGGCTCCCACAAAGCCCGAGGACACGGCGCGAGCGGACGGCTCAAAATACGAGCAGGGGTACGCTGGCATTGAAATAATCGCCTCGAAAACGCTCAAAACGATAGACGGCGTAACAAACAATATGAGCAATATTGCCGAGCTCATAACAAAATGTACGTTATGCACGACGTATGACGGCAGGGTATTCTGTACGGGCAATCCAGATTATCATAATTACGTATTTTTCTGCGGCAGGAACAGCACGGGTTACGCCGATCCGTCGTATTTCGGTATTTTGAATTACGTGCAGGACGGCGTGGGTATGTCTCCCATAACGGGTATTATGTGCGTCTCCGACACACTTATGGTGCTCAAAAGCGATACGCAACAGGATAGCGCAATTTACTTTCATACGGCGACCGACAGCAGTTTCAACCTTATGCCGCGCATTTACCCGTCTGTGCAGGGCTTGTCTGGGCTTGGTTGTACGGGTGCGTGTTGCAATTTCCTCGACGATCCGATATTTATATCGCGGCTCGGCGTGGAGGGCGTGGGGCAGTTGAAAATCGCCTCGGAGCGTTCCAACGAGCACCGCAGCAGACTCATAGACACAAAGCTCGTCAACACGGATTTGTCGCTTGTATCGCTTGAAGAATGGGGCGGATATTTGTGCGTTCTTACGGACGGCAAAATATTCCTTGCCGACAGCAGACAGCGCTATCAAGACGAAACGGGAGCCATGCAGTACGAGTGGTATTACCTCGAAAACATAGGCACGTGGGATAACCAATACCGCGAGTACAAGTATTCGAGTGTTTTGCCCGAGGAACTTGTTGACGCGAAAATCGAATACGGCGGCAAAGAGTATGCGCTCGAACTTGCGGAATCCGTGAATACGGTAAACGACGAGCCGAGAAACCTTTGCGGCACCATCGTAAACGAGCCAGACCGCAACGGCAATACGGATATGACGATATACTCAAAGCCCATAGCCGTGCATATCGGCGAGACAGATTACACCGTGGGTGCGTCATACGTCATTTACGACGTAAAGGACGATTCGGGCGAGGTCGTCGAGCGACACGCTTATTTGTGCGAAACGAAAGGCAATTACACAGGCGGTAAATTCCGAAAAGCCGTTGTATTACGCTCGTTTAGCGATAACTTGTTTTTCGGGTGCGAAAACGGTATTGTATGCTCTTTCAATTTCGATTTGCGCGGCGAGGACGGCGAGCTGCCGACAACGACGTACAGTTATGACAACAGGACGATAGTGTGCGGCTGTGCAACGGTTATGGATAACTGCGGTATTCCGCATTTGACGAAAACGACGATTAAGCGCTCGACCGTGATAAAAACCAAGTCTTTCAAAAACAGCTCGGCAAAGGTAAAAGTGCGGACGAACAAAAAGCCTTATGTGCAGATCGCGCGTATCAATAACGCGATTTTCTCGTTCGAGGATCTGGACTTTTCCGATCTGACTTTCAATACGACCGAGCAGAGCTTGTTTGCGATAAAAGAGAAAGAGAAACAATGGGTAGAAAAGCAATATTACCTATATTCGGACGAATACCTGCGCCCGTTCGCGCTTTTCTCGATTTCGTATCGCTATCGCGTGGCTGGGCGCTATAAGGGATAAAGGAGGTTTACGTTGAAAAAATTAGGCAACATCACAAACGAGCAAATAAAAGAGAAAGGCGTACAGGCATTAGCCGACAGACCAAACGCCTCCTCTCAATACGGGCAAAGCGGACTTACGGCGGCGCAGTTAAAGCTCTGGTTTGATAAGCTCGCCACGTTCCTTGCTGGCAAGATTAACGAGATACAGAACGCCATTTCGGGCAACGAGGCAGGCGAGTATATCAGGTTAAAGCTGGACGCATACGGCGTGGATAACCTCGACGCGCTTGTAACGGCGTTCCTGAGCGGCGATTTCGCAAAAGATATTCTCAAAGTTTATCCGTCTATCAGTGCGTCGCAGACGGTTACGTTGCAAACGCTTTTGAATAATACGGCTCTCACGATAAGCCAACACGCCGAAAACCTTGACGCGCTCGACACAAACAAGCTCGATAAGGTTACGGCGACACACACGTACCGTCGCGCTTACATCATAACGCAAGAGGGTGCGCAAAGCGTCATAATCGTATCGGAGAGCCCTGCCGAGGGGCGCGTTCCCGTTTACACGACGGAGGGCAGGTTAAACGCCGCCGATCCCGTTACGGCAGGACAGGTGGCGACGAAGCGTTATGTTGACGCGCAGGACAAAACGCTTGCTTGTACGATAACGGCAGATGTCGATCCAAACACCTATGTTGTAACGATAAAGTTAAAAAACAGCGCAGGGCAACAGCTCGACCAGACACAATTCGATTTGCCGCTTGAAACGGTTGTTGTCAGCGGTAGTTACGACGAGGAGAACAAAAAAGTTGTTCTCACTCTCAAAAACGGCGAGGACGTTTCGTTTAGTATCGCAGACCTCATAGACGGGCTCGTAAGCTCCACGACGCACAATGCCGACATCAGTCAAGCAAACGAACGCATAACCGCGACAAACGCCGATTTGGACGAATTTAAGGACTACGTGGAGCAACACAAGGTTTTCTCTGGGTACGCGATGTATGCGGAGGAGGCGGAATCGGCAAGGGGATATATAGGCGGCGGCAAAATCGACAGGCAGTTTCGCAAGCTGTTCGCAGGCGGGGGCTTTTCGCTTGACGTATCGATGGATAGCGAGTACAAGTTGACGGTCGCGCTCAAAAATCAAAAGGGCGAGACTGTAAGCAGCGGCACGGTTGATTTGCCTATCGAGAGCCTTATTACGAACGCCGCATACGCAAATAAAATACTTACGCTCACTTTTCAAAACGGACAGCCTCTGAATATCGACATATCCGAGATTGTAAGCGGTTTGGTGCCAGATACGAGAACGGTCAACGGCAAGCCGCTCACGGCGGATATAGTGCTTTCGGCAAGCGATGTGGGCGCGTATGCAAAGAGCGAAACCTATACGAAAACGCAGGCAGATACCGCCATAGGCAACGCCGTGGACGACGCGAAAACGACGCTCAGGGCGGAAATGGCAGAAATGGGCGGAGGTGGCGGCTCCGATGGGGCAATAGAGGCGTTTTACGCGCGCGAGGCAGATGTTGCGCACGGCTACGCAAAAGGCGGAGCCATCGATAAAGCGTTAAAAGAGCTTTTGAGGCGCGTGGTCGCGCTTGAAAATAATTAACAGGAGGATATTGTTATGGTATCGGAAAAAAGCAAAATTTACGGCGTGGATAACGTGGGGCAATCTACTCCCACGCTCACGCGAACGGACAGCGCAATCGGTCTTACGGTAACGGTCGGCACGAGTGAAATTACGAGCGATTTCGACCGTTGCTATCCGTGGAGCGATATGCACGAGGTCGTGGACGAATACGACAACGTGTTTATAAAAATTCCCAAGTTTTACAGTCGTATTACCAAAAACGCAAACGGAACGTACAAGCACCAGATTTCGGGCTACCGTTACGAGGGTTTTTCGACGCTGTTTGTGGACGGCAAGGGCAACGAGATCGATTACGTTCTTGTCGGTAAGTACGAGGCGAGCGGAACGAGCACAAAAGCGGAATCCAAGAGCGGCAAAACCGTCCTTGTCAACATTACGTTGCCTGCCATGCGGACGGCTTGTAAGGCGAACGGCGACGGCTATCAGCAATACGATTTCTTGATAGACGCGATTATCAAAGAGCTGTTTTTAATCGAAATGGCTACCACAAATTCGCAGTCTATCATGAGCGGTTATACGAACAGCAGTAACAGCGCGGCTATCGCTACGGGCAGAACGGATAAGATTAAAACCGCGTCGGGCTCCGAGGTCAGCAACACGGACGGAAGCCACGCCTGCAAATATCGCGGCATCGAAAATCCGTGGGGCAATGTGTACAAGTGGTGCGACGGTATCACTTTCAATAGTGATAACGACATCTATATTTGCCTCGATCCGACGAAATACGTCAGCGAGGACACCGCCGCGCCGTATTTCTATGTGGGCAAAAGACCGAGCAGTACGGGTTACATAAAAGCAATTTCGTATTTCGATAAATTCCCTGTACTCGGGTACGCCAGCGATCAATCGGGCAGTGAAAACACGTACTACTGCGACTATAATGTTGCATACGGCACCGTGTTGGGTGTCGGTGGGCGTTGGAACGGCGGTGCGAACGCGGGGCTCTGGTGTTGGAATGGGGGCAACTCTGCGTCGAACGCGCGCACGAGCGTCGGCGGTCGTCTTTGTGCGAAACCTCTTTGAGGGGGTTTACGGGGGAAACTTCCCCCGTTATTTCGCGTGTAAGCGCGGCGGAAATTTAATTGTCAATCGAATAGGAAAGTAAACCGAATTGTCGGCGTGTTGAGTGTCGGTGGGAATTGGAACAACGGTGCGAACGCAGGGCTCTGGTATTGGAATGGGAACAACTCTGCGTCGAACGCGAACACGAACGTCGGCGGTCGATTTTGTTGCATTAGTCTTTTTAGGGTTTGCTTTTCTACGACCTCTTGGTTGAAAATAGCCGATAAAGAGTGCGGTTTAGTAGGGCGAAAGTGTCGAAACACCGTAAGGCGCAACAAAGACTCTTTGAAAGGAAAGTATGAAACGAGTAGGATATTTATACGAAAAAATCACGTCGATTGACAATCTCATTTTGGCTGTGAAAAACGCGACGAAAAACAAGAAACATCGCCGTGGTGTCGTCAAGGACGCGCACGACAATCCCGAAAGGTTTGCTCTGCGAGTAAAAGAAAAGTTTGACAACGGAACGCTTTACTTTTCTAAACCGTACACAAAGACGCGGCGCGAACACAACAAGATACGCAACATAAAGGTGCCCAGATTTTACCCCGACCAGATCGTGCATTGGGCGTTAATGCAAGTTATCGATCCTATAATCAATCGCGGTTTGTATCGGTACAGCTGCGGCTCTGTTAAAGGTCGCGGCACGAGCGGAGCGAGAAAAGCGATACAGCACTTTATTCGCAAAGATCCTCGGATTAAATATGTTTACAAGGCAGACATACACCACTTTTTCGATTCTATCGATACCGACATATTAAAGCGCAAATTCAGGCGCGTGATTAAAGACGCAAAGGTGTTACGCCTTATAGACGCGATTATCGACATCGGCGGTAAGGGGTTGCCTATCGGATTTTACACGTCGCAAGGGTTTTCAAACTTTTACCTGCAAACGTTCGACCACACCGTGAAAGAAAAGTTGCATATTCGGCATTACGCCAGATATGCGGACGACATCGTGTTTTTAGACCGTAACAAACGGAAATTACACAAAGCTCATGACGCGCTCGGATTGGTTTTGCGGCGAGGGAACTTGCACGTTAAAAGCGATTGGCAGATATGGCGGTACGGCTCGCGTCCGATAGATTTTGTCGGATATAGAGTTTACGACGGATTTACACTGTTACGCAAACGTATTTTTTACAGTTTGACGCGCGTCGTGAGAAAAATCAAACAATTCGGCTTGCGTCTGCAACAGTGTTTGCGGTTTATCTCGTACATAGCTCGCGCAAAGTTTATCAATTTCAAGAAATACTATCTTGAAAAAATAAAGCCGATTGTCTCAAAAGGACGGGCACAAAAAATTGTATCTTTACACGCTCGCACGTTAGGCGCGGCGGCGTGATTGGATAAAAACTTTTGGAGGTATATTCATTATGGCAAGGGTTTTCAGCAAAGAAAGGTGGTTGCGAACGGCAAACAAAGACAGAGCAAAAGGAATTTTGACTCAACGGGAAATCGACGACGCTCAGGAAATCTGGGTAAACGATCTCGACGGCAAAACCTACGAGGAAATCAATGCGGACAGCGATGTTTGCACCAGAGAGGATTGGTTTGTCGAGACGGGCGGAAACGTCGATTAAAGGAGCGCGGTGCGAATATGGAATACAAGCTCATACAAGACTGCCTGAAAGGTTACGTTTTGACGAGAGAGCCCGAGACGGTAACTGACGAGCTCATTATATCGTTTACGGGCGCACCTGCCGACGCTACGGCGGTTTTCGAGAACGGCGAGGGCAATTCTCTGTACCGTCTTTTGAAAGACGACACTTGCGCTATTCCCGTCGCGTTTTTGAAAGGGTGCGTAAGGGTTACGGTCGCCATGCTCAACGGAAAGGACAGCGCGCCGAAATACGTCTGCGAGGGCATTTACACAGCACCTATACCGTCTGTCGGCGTTATGGTGTGTCCTGACGGCTTGGATATGGCTTTGGAGCTTATATCCGCTCGCGCAGAAATTCAGACGCTACGGGAGCGCATAGACGGGTTGTGTGCGCGAGCGGACGCAACAGACGAGCGTATCACAAAAATGCTCGACGGGTACGATTTCGATTAAGGAGGCAAATATCATGAAAATCAAGAAACTACATACCACGGTTATACTCGCAATCTGTGTAGCGCTCGGCGTTTTCGCGCTCTCGCTATTCGGATTCTCTATGACGACGGCAAACGCCGAAACGAGCGGCAACACGCAGGTCGCGGCACAAGCAACCGCGGACGGCGAGAACGAGGCGGAGAGCCCTGCGGAAACGGCTCCCGAGGTGCCAGAGACTGTATGGACGCGCATTGAGCAGTGGTTTTCGCGCAATCTCACGGAATTTTTGAGCTCGATCAACCTCGGCGCGGTCGCGGCGTGTATCGTTATGATTGTCGTCGAACACCGAGGCAATAAGAAAGCCGCCAAAATCGCCGCCGATTCGCTCGGCATAAACACAAACAGTAACGGCGAGGTCGTCAAGGCGGTAAATACGCTTATCGAGGGATATAACGAAACGCTTGATAAATTGCACTCGATGGAGAGTAGGGCAGAACAGCAGGAACAGATAAACGCTATACTCGAAACCTCGACAAAGGCTATACTTGAAATACTTACGACAGTGTACGCCAATAGCAAAAATATTCCGCAAGCGGTCAAAGACCTTGTAAACATAAAGTACGTGCAGGCTTTGAAATCGGAGCTGCCTGCGCCCGTCGAGACGGAGGATAAGGGCGATACGGGGGAGGCGTAAAATGAAAAACAAGACGAAAGGCAACATCATAAAATGGGTGTCAATCGTTCTTTGCGTCGCCGCACCTCTCGCCGCCACGCTGTCGCAGTTCCCCGTGTGGATAGCAACGAGCGACAGGGCAACAATATCGGGCATTGCCGTCGTATTGTTGTTTCTGTCATGCTTGCCGTTTATTCGCGTTATACGAGAAAAGTTGAAATCCCCTGCGGCGTGGCTTGTCTGGACTATACTTGCCTTGCTCACGATATTGCTTGCAAACATAATTTATCAAATGCGGTTTGTCTGTATTGTCGGGGCGGTTTCAAACGGGATAGGTGCTCTTTTATTCAAGCTGGCGGATCGTATAAAGAATAAGCCCGACAAGGATTCGGGCGACGGAGGTACAGGAAATGGCGGAGCCGATTAAACCGATAGGCGACAAGAAAGACGATAAGCCGTCGATGGGCAACGTCGTCGAGGGTATGCACAACACCAAGCGCAAGATCGCAAAGGGCTTTATCAACAATTCGGGCATTTTTGTCGGCGTGTTCCTTGTGTTTGTTGTTATCGTTGTATTTACCACCGATATACAGCTTAGCTCGTTTGCGGATTGGACGAAGCTCGGTCTCGCTTTTTTCGTTTTGCTGTTTTGCTCATATTCGATGTACATAAATTTTTCTGACACAGGTATGCGAGCAGGCAAGGAGAGCGAAACTTACAAAAAGACGCTGGGCGAGTACGACACAATCAAAAAGCAAATTATATCGGACAAACAGCAGGGGCGGTTGCTTGAATTTTGCAGGCATTTTATCGTCGAGGAATTGCAAAGTACGCGACACTCTATAATAACCGACGTGGGGCTTGATTTTAAGGTTTATCAAGAAAAATACGTCGGTATGAGCAAAAAGGCATTAAAGGGTATCTCCGAGCTCACGGAGCCGCAGAGAAAGGCTATCATAAAGGCAAACAAGGTAAAGCCCATAAGACTTACGCCCGAAATGATTTTTAAGCGCGGCAGGGGTGCAGGACGCAGGGTACCGCTCGGCACAAATCCAACCGCGAAAAAGGGAACGGCGTTTGCTGTAAAGTTTGTCAAGATTTCTGTTACAACGCTTTTGACGAGCATAATTGTTTTGGACGTTGTTATCAATCCGACATGGGCGACGTTCGCGGCTTGCTGTTTGAAACTTATGCCCGTGATTCTAAACGGGTTTACGGGCTATAAAATGGGATATGAGAATATCGTGTACGATACGGTCAATTACATGAGCGATCAGATAGACCTCATACATCAATTTCAACAATATGTCGCAGATTATCCTACGCCAGAGTGTTTTACAGCTCCCGAAAAAGAGGGAAATTCGGTTGTCGTAACCGAGAATATGACGGCGCAGAACACGGCGGAATGATATAAAATCACAACGAAACAGGGCGGCTTTTCGCTCTGTTTTTTTTGTATGCAAACATTATGCAAGTGCATTGCATTTGCAAACAACGTGCATTGCAAAACGTATGCAAATGCAATGCAAAGTTATGCAAATCTAAATCTAAATCAAAAGGGAAAGATAAATAGAAAGGTAAAGAGAAATAGAGTAGTAAAAATTATCAATCATAATCCATAATCCAAATCTAAAATCAATTTTTACTACTCTTTGACAGACAGACAGAATTATGCGCGCGCGTAAAGGGGGGAGTGGTTGTTTTTATTTTTGATTTTTTTGGGAGCGTTTTCGTTTTCTCCGAGGGTACTTGAAATTTTTTGCGAAAGGTGTTATAATGATTTCACTTAACAGAGGAGGACGAAATTATGCGAGGTATGCGATACACCCCAATCGAAAAACAAAGAGCGCTGAAACTATGGCTTGTAGACGGCAATGATATTCTTTGGGTAGCTCACAAAATCAAATGCACCGAGCGCAGTCTGTGGCGATGGAAAGCACAATACGACGGCAGCCTGAAAAGTCTCGAAAACGGCTCATGCGTTCCGCATACGCCGCATTTCAACGCGCACACGAAAGAGGAGCGCAAGCAGATTATCGATATTTTTACCGAGAATCCTGATATAACCTATGCCGAGGCATTGGGTATCTTGCGCCAGCGTTACGCTTACAGCAGGACGTATTACGGGTTATATCGGTTTGTCGTCAAGAACGGCTTGCGTCCTCACGAGGAAATAAAACAGCCGTATGTGCAACAGCCGTACTTTACGCCCGAGATGTTGGGGCAGAAATGGCAGCTCGATGTTAAATTTGTTCCGAAAGAGTGTTATTTGGGCAAGTTGGCTTACGAGAGGTTTTATCAATACACGATAATCGACGAGGCGACGAGGGAGCGTTTTATTTACGCCTATAATGAGCACAGCGGCTGGTCTACGGTCGATTTTATCAAGCGAGCGATTGCCTACTTTGGATATTTGCCGCACACGATCCAGACGGACAACGGAACGGAGTTTACCACGCCAGCGATAGCGAAAGAGGGCACCGTACATATCGTGGATAAACTTTTGGAGAAACTGCGAATCCGCCACAAGTTGATAAAACCGCGAACACCGAGACACAACGGCAAGGTGGAGAGGTCGCATAGGAGCGACCAAGAGGCTTTTTATAACCACCTCACGTTTTACACGCTCGACGAGTTGCAGGAAAAGATGGGCGCGTGGTTGAACAGGTATAACGATCGCCCTCATTCGTCGCTCAGGAACAGCGAGGGTAAACGGGTTTGGTATTCCCCCAGACAAAAGAGAGCCGAGCTTTTGGAAATCTTGAAAGAGAACAGAGGGGAGTACAGAGTGCGTTTTATAAAACCGAAAGCGGCATAAGGGATAGACCGCGCGGCGCGAGCCCTTTTCTCGAAAAGGGCTGTTTTCGCTTGCCTTTCAATCGTAAAAATGGTATTCTATACGAGCGGAGAGGGCAACAATCGCCCATAAACCGCTCTTGATAGGCTGTTTCGGCTCTCCCAAAAGCCGTTTGAAAATAATTTTTCGATAAATTAAAGATTTTTACTGAAAAACGCTTGACAAATCACACAATGAAAATGAAAAGGATGTGAAACATGAACGGATTCGGAGAATTTCTTTATCGGCTCAGAAAAGAAAGAGGCATGACTCAAGCCGAGCTTGCGGATCGCCTCGGCGTGACAAACAAAGCGGTGTCGAAATGGGAGACGGGCGAGGCCATGCCCGAAACGGCTCTGCTCGTGCCGCTTGCCGGGATTTTCGGCGTTACGGTGGACGAGCTTCTTCGCGGAGAGAGAAATGTCGGCGAAGCGCGGAGTTACGAATATTCCGCGTCGGGGAACAGAACGGATATTTCGGAAATGATCGCCGAGCAAATAAGAGGGCATATTTTTTCGCACGGACATGACGGCGAAACCGTAACCTTCTATGATAAACTGAGCGGACTCGTGTGCTCGATATGGGTATCGCTGTGCATTACGGCTTATCTCGTCGTCGGTTTCGTTACGGGTATGTGGCATCCGTTTTGGACGCTTGCGGCGTGCGGAGGCACATCGTGCGGCATAATAGCGATAGTCGTCGGATTTTTCGATAAAGAAAAAATTGCGGCAAAGTTCGAAAAAGGCGAAAACCCGTACACGGGCGGATTGTGCGGCATAATCGTTTTGTCGTGCGTTATCGCGTATCTTTTCCTCGGCGCGTTTCTCGATCTGTGGCATCCTCTCTGGATCATTCCCGCGTGCGGCGGAGGGCTTTGCATAATCGTGGGCGGCGCGGGTGATTTGTATTCGAAGTCGCGTCAAAGATAAAATCGCACGGCATAAAGTCGGATATTACGGATAACGACGTTGCTTTCGTCGGCTTGTCCGTGGCAGACGGATCCGTTGGTTACGGATTTTTGTCACGGATCGCAGAGCATGAAAGTATATAAGATTTTCGCGAGGGTTGTCGCAACAAAATATCAAAACGGAAAAAAGGCGTTACGCTTATGCGTAACGCCTTTTTTTATTCGCTTTTATTTCGCGATAACTTTCTTGAGTTCGGCAAAACGGGGAATACCGTTTTCGAATTCGGGTGCGTGTTCGCCTTCGATGATCGGAGTGATATAGTCGAGGAAATCTTTTGTGATCATGTTGCCTTCCGCGTTGATGAATTCGGCGGGGAGCTTTTTCTCCGTGTTCGCGCACTCGGAAAGCGGGAACTCCTCGATCGTGGTTTCGTACTTCTTGCCGGGTTTTCTCACTACGCCGACCATGATGTTCGACTTTCCGGCAACGGCTGCTTTGACTGCCGCGCAACCTTCCGCGTAGGCTTCTTCGACATCGACTTTAGACGCGATGTGCGATGCGCATCTCTGCATGAGCGAGAACTCGATCGCTCTGTACTTGGTATCGATCTTCGAACGGAGATACGAAACGAGGTAGGACGCCGTGCCGCCGAGCTGAACGTGACCGAACGCGTCTTTTTTTGCGTCCGCCGCAGCATATTCGGCGATGAATTTTCCGTCCTTGTCGTGTATGCCTTCGCTTACGGCTACTATGCACTTGCCGTTTGCTTTATAAATTCTTTCGACGTCCGCAGTGAACTTGTCGAGATCGAAATCGGTTTCGGGTACGTAGATGAGGTCGGGACCGTGACCCGCGTACGTAGCGACTGCGGAAGCGGCGGTGAGCCAGCCCGCATGACGTCCCATGATCTCGATAACCGTTATCATACCTTTGTCGAATACGCGCGCGTCGAGGTCGATCTCCATGCAGGTGGTAGCGATGTATTTTGCCGCCGAAGCATAGCCGGGGCAGTGGTCGATGCCGTAAAGGTCGTTGTCGATGGTCTTGGGAACGCCGACTACGTTGCATTCGTAACCGTGAGCGTTTACGAACTCGCCGATCTTGTTGCAGGTATCCATGGAGTCGTTGCCGCCGTTGTAGAAGAAATATTTGACGTTGTGCTTCTTGAATATCTCGAGGATTTTGAGATAGTCGGTTTCGTCGTCCTTATAGTCCTTGAGCTTATAGCGGCAAGAACCGAGTGCGGACGAGGGCGTGCCGAGCAGGCGGTGGATCTCTTTTGGATCTTCCTTACCCATATCGTAAAGCTCGTCGTTCAGTATACCGACGACGCCGTGCGCCGCGCCGAGTACCTGAGTGATCTCTCCGTGCTTGAATGCTTCTTCGAATACGCCGCAAGCGCTCGAGTTGATTACGGACGTAGGGCCGCCCGACTGAGCGAAAAGCAATGCGCCTTTCAGATTTTTCATATTGTTTCTCCTTGTGCAGAAATATTTTCCGACAATTATTTTACCACTAACGCCGTTTTATTGCAAGCAAAAAGAGGGCATTTTTCGGTTAAAGAAGCATCCCGAGAAGTACTATAACGCAAAGCGCGACGAAGAATAATATGCGGTAAACCGCAAAAGCGTTTCAAACAAAACAGTTCAAACGAAACGCAGTAATATCCGAAAGGAAACAGAACCCGATCGATGTTTATATCCCTAAACCGCGGTCGGGTTTTCGTTTGTCGTTTTGCGGCGTGGGATCGGCACGGCGGCAGGTAAATAAAAGTAAAGCATTCGCTTTCTCGGGCGATTATACTTGACTTTTGCGGGGTCGGACGTATAAATATATAGTATATAATATTTGTTTCTGCGATTGCGTCTTGCGCATATCCGAAACAGTCCGAAGGTTTTATGTCCGTATTGCTTAAATCGAAATATATTATAGTCTTACTGGCAGCGCTTGCCGTGATCGCAACGGCGACGGCGTTTTCCGTTTCGTATGCGAAATGGACGGGCGGAGACAACGCGTTCAATGCGACTGTAAGCGTAGGCGAGTGGACGGAAGAAACGGAGCCGTCGGACAATAAGTCGCAATACGAAAACGGTATATACTGCTATGACGGAAACGGAAAAATAAAAGACGTAAATATTGCGGACGACATAATCGCCGCCGCAAATCAGATCATATACGTAAAGTCCTTCAGTCCCGGGATCACGCTCGGTATACGAATAAATACCAAAGCGACGATATGGACGTACGACGATTACGGCAACGCCGTGCCCGAAGAACGGGTGATCGAAAGCGAGGGTTCGGTTACTTTGGCGGAGCCCGGGGTATATGCGCTTACGATAAACATATTCGTGTTCGATGACAATCTCATGACGATCAACGTGCAGCGTATGCCGGGCAGCGGTTACGACGGCGTGCACGAATTGATCTGACGGTAAATAAACGAAATCAAATAAAGGAGATATTCATTATGAAAATCAAAAAAATGACGGTCACGATGTTGGTTGTTGCGGCGCTTGCCGCGATCATAGGCGTTTCCGCTGTTTCGTACGCCGCATGGACGAGCGGAAACAACAGCTTCGAGGCGAGCGCTTCGACGGGTACGGTGAGCCTTGTGGGCTTTACGGGCGATACCGCCGATATCGCGTTCGATCCCGTCGTGCCTTATGATCAGAAAGGCGATATAAAGACGGGCGCGGTTATCCAGTCAGTGATATTGCCCGACTTCGTTGTTACGTCCGATTATACGATAACGGTTACGTCGGATACTTCGCTTACGTTCTACGTCAAAGTCGCGGGCGCGGATGAAACCGTGAATGCTCCCGCAGACGCGGCGGCGATCGTTTCGGACGGCTGGACGGCTGTTTCTGTCGACGGTACAGCTATCGACCGCGTTAAGGGCGCAAACGATGCGGATAAAGAGTATACCACCGTCAGCGGCGACAAGTTATATCTTATCCTCGATTCTTCGGATAACGATCAGATGAATCGTACGGGTATTACGCTTACCGTAACGCTCGATCTTAAGACCGCATAACGAAAAAGGACGATACATTGCCGACCGCACGGACGGACCGTGCGGTCGGCACATTTTTTGACCGAGCATCGGAGAAGAAATGAATCCGACAGAGAACGACAAAACGACGAATAGCAGAGCAAAGACCGCACTTAAGATCTTGAAAATATGCGGTCTTATACTGCTTGTCGGTCTGCTCGCGGCGCTTATCGTGAATTCGCTTCTTTGCGTATTCGCCGATCATTATTATCCGACGTTCGGCGAGTATAGATTTTTCTCGGTAGTTACGGACTCCATGGAGCCGGAAATAAACGCCGGGGACATGATCGTCGGGCGCGTGCCGACAGGCGAGGACGAAATAGAGATAGGCACGGTCATAACTTACGAACTCACTCAGGGCAATTCGGTCACTCTCATTACTCACCGTGTGACGGCGATAAACGTACGCGCCGACGGTACTGCGTATTATACGACGCGGGGAGACAACGCGCCCGCTGCCGACGCCGCACGTCCGACGTTCTCCGACGTTGTGGGCATATATACGGGAGAGAAGTGCGGATTTTTCGGATACTTTTTCGGATTTCTGCAATCGGCGGAAGGCGCGATCGCGCTGATAATAGTCGCGCTTATCATCGCGTTGACCTGGATAATCGTGCATTTCGTAAATCTGGTAAAAATGTGGCGCAACATCGCGCTCGGCGCGCTCAAAAAAAGCGGCTCGATCCTTTCGGGCACGCAGATAGACGAGTTGGGTACGATCGCCGACGTAATAGGCATAGTATCCAAGGATCCCGTCGACAGAAAGGATATGAAGCGCAAGGACAAAAAGCTCAGGTGGTTCATAAAAACCGGAGCGTTGCCCAAGCGTCCGTATCACGACGACCTCGACGACGATCTCGCGCGATCGGGCGAAGTCGATCATAACGGGACTTTGCGGCTTGTCAGAAAAGGCGACGATATTGCCGCCGTATCGGACGAACGCCCCGTCGATAACGTCGCGTCGTCCGAAATCGTACGCGAGCGGAGCGAAGTCGTAAGTTATATATATAGTTGCGAGGCAAAACTCATTCGGCTCAAACCTCAGGCGAAAGAGTGGTATTCGGAACTCAAAAACCGCTTGCTTTCGATAAGCGGTATGCGATCGCGTATGAGCGGTCGATACGAAACTTTTTCTTACGGACGCGGGGCGGCGGCGAGAATATCCGTGCGCGGCAGGACGTTGTGTTTGTTTTTGGCTTCCGATCCGTCGAAATACGACGGAACGAAGTATGCCGTAAAAGCCGTGAATCTTTCGACGCCGTGTTTATACCGTATCGGAAGCGCGAGGCGTCTTAAGTATGCCTGCGATCTGATCGACGATCTTATGACGTCGCTCGGAGCGGAGAGATCGGTCGGTTACGAGCCGAAGGATTTTTATATGCCGTACGAGGGCGTAGTGTCGCTCATGCAAAGAGGACTGGTAAAACGCAACGTATCGTCGAAAGAAAAGATATATCGCATAGAGGAGATCACACATGCCGTCGACGAAACGGCGGAAGGGAACGCGGAACGCGCGACGACGCGAAGTGACCGAAAAACAGTGAATGAAGGGAGTGATTTTGTATGAAATCACTCTTTTTTCATATTCTTTATTCGAAATAAAACTTGATAATTCGCGCGGGATATGTTAAAATAGCGATATAAGCGGGAAAAGAATAAATGCGGAAATCGGATCGTATTGTGTAGGTGTATATGAAAAACAAAATGAAGTTGATAAGCATGATGATCATTGCGGGAAGCGTTGCCGTCGTTATTTTGGCTATCGTATTGTATTCCTTCTTTATCTCGGGACGTATTTTCGAGGAAAGCTCGGTGCATCTCGAGGAGATTTACGACCAGGTGGGCGATACGTTCAATCAGAAGATTTCGGATTATAAGAACGTGATGCACAGCTGGGAGAATTATATCGTGGACGTTACGGAGAACTCGAACGGAGCGAAGCACGAGGAGTTCAAGGAGTTTATCGAAGATCAGAAACAGAATTGGGGCTTTACGAGATTTTGTTTCATCAATATAAAAGATCCCGACAGTTCCACGGGCGCAGAGATCAAACTTACCGACGGCACCGTTTCGACTCTTAATCTTCGTCGCAATGCGTCGGTTCTTCTCGACCGCGCGGACGGCGGCGTTATCGTAAGAGAAGCGGACGCCGACGGAGAGATAGAGAGCCGTTATCTGATGTTCGCGACGCCGATAGGCGACGGTTCTTATACATACGACGGATTCGAGTATGACGCGATCGGCATCGCGTTCCGTACCGAGGACATTCAGGAGTCGATAAAAATCGATTCGTTCAATAACGAAGGTACTTATCTGATCGTACTGCCAGACGAGGAAGGCAACGTATTGCTGCAATCGGGAACGGGGGAACGCGTCGAAAAGTTTATACCCTTTTTGAGCAATTACGGTAGTTTCTCGATGGGCGTGGGGCTGACGGAAATTCGGGACGGATTCAAGAAAATAGAGGAAGCAAGCAACGACAAGCTGAAAGAGGTAGAAGCGGAAACCACCCTTTTTACTTTTTTTAGCGGCATTAACGACGTAAGAGAATATTATTTGACGTACAAACCCATAGGGTTCAGCGACTGGATCTTGTGCGGTCTTGTCCCGTCTTCGGTCTTGAACAGCAATATGACCAATTTGCATGTGATAACGATTATCGTCATATGTGTGATTTTCGTGATCGCTTTCGCATGCGTTATTTATATTCTCGTAATGATCAATAACAAGCGCGTAAAGGGTAAGGAACTCGAAGTCAAGTCGCGCGAAAGCATTCTCGATCTTCTCACGCAGAACTCGAGCGATATTTTCGTACTGTTCAACGGCGATTATACTTCGGAATACGTCAGTACGAACGTCAATAAGATTCTCGACCTCGACATAGGCGAGATCAAAAAAGACGTCCGCAATATCCTGCTTGCCGTCGACGGCGAAAACCCCATTGCGCTCAACGATATTTTCACCGAGCTCAGACAGACCGAACAGTGGACGTCCGACGTGTCGATGAAGAGCATCGTCGGCGAGAACAAGTATACGTACAGGGCTATAATCAATCATTCGGTAAACGATAAAAAGGACAGTTACGTCATGATGCTTTCCGATCGCACGAAAGAGCGCCGAATGAGCGCGAACTTGAGCTCCGCGCTCGATATCGCCCGTTCCGCGAACAAGGCGAAGAGCAACTTCCTTGCGAATATGTCGCATGATATACGCACGCCGATGAACGCGATCATAGGCTTTTCCACGCTTTGCGCCAAGGACGCCGATAAGCCGGATAAGGTTCGCGAATATATCCGAAAAATATCCTTCTCGAGTCAGCATCTGCTTAGCCTTATAAACGATATTCTCGACATGAGCAAGATCGAGAGCGGTAAGAGCTCGCTCAATATGGTAGAGTTCAATCTGCCCGATCTTCTCGAAGAACAGTATACGATGATGCTGCCTCAGACCAGGGCGAAGAAGCAGACGTTCGACGTAAAAGCGAAAGGATATCTTCCCGAGCTCGTTTACGGCGATAAGATGCGCATAAATCAGATATTGCTGAACTTGTTGTCCAACGCCGTAAAATATACGCCGGAGAACGGCAACATACTTCTTCAGGTCGAGTCCGTGGATAAATCGCTCAAAAAGAATACCCATCTCCGTATATCCGTCAAGGACGACGGCATGGGAATGAGCAAAGAATTCGTGGATATTATTTTCGAGCCGTTCTCCAGGGAGTCCACGGTCGCCACGCGCGAAATACAGGGCACAGGACTCGGTATGGCGATCACGAAGCAGATCGTCGAACTTATGGGCGGTACGATCTCTGTCGAAAGCGAACCCGGAAAGGGAAGCACGTTTACGGTCGATCTCGAGCTTACCGTAGTTTCCGATGCCGAGAACGACGAACATTTCTGGAAAAATCACGAGATATTCAAAGTGCTTGTCGTCGACGACGAAGAGGATATCTGCGTCGAAGTCAAAGAGCTTATGTCGGAAACGGGCGTGGAAGTCGATTACGCTTTGGGCGGTATGGAAGCCGTGGATAAGATCGCCGAACATTTTGAAACGGACAACGCTTACAACGTCGTGCTTCTCGACTGGAAGATGCCCGGAATGGACGGTGTCGAAACGGCGAAATGCATACGGGAAAAAGTCGGCAAGGATTTACCGATAATAATTCTTACCTCGTATAACTTCGACGAGATCGAGGAAGAGGCGCGTTCGGCTGGTATCGATCTGTTCCTGACCAAACCGTTCTTTATCTCCAATTTCCGTCACGCGGTAAGCCAGTTGAACGGCAAAGCGGAGAACAAAGAAAGCGAAGAGGAAAAGAAAGAAACGTCGCCGTTGTCGCTCAAGGGCATGAATATCCTCGCGGCGGAGGACAACGACATAAACGCCGAAATATTGCAGGAACTTCTCGACATAGAGGGCGCGAACTGCATCATCGCGTCCAACGGAAAGGAAGCGCTCGAAACGTTCGAAAAGAGCGCAAAGGGTACTTACGACATGATATTTATGGATGTGCAGATGCCGGTCATGAACGGGTACGAAGCTACGCGCGCGATCCGCGCCTGCGCTCATCCCGAAGCGAAAACCATACCCATTCTGGCGATGACCGCAAACGCGTTCGAAGACGACGTAAAAACGGCGCTCGACGCGGGAATGAACGCGCACCTCGCCAAGCCCATAGACATGCTTAAACTGAAAGTCATTGTCGCGGAACTCAGAGGAGAGAGTGATGGGCGGTAATTTCAGAAAGAAAATTTTGGTGGTGGACGACTCCGAACTCAACCGTTCGCTCCTTGCCGATATGCTGTCCGACGATTTCGAAATCATAGAGGCGGAAAACGGCGTTGAAGCGGTTAATATAATGAGCGAGCGCGAGCTGGAAATATCGCTTATGCTGCTCGACATAATGATGCCGCAGATGGACGGATTCGACGTGCTTTCCATGATGAACAAAAAGGGCTGGATAAAGACCGTGCCCGTCATTATGATTTCCGCCGAAACGAGCGGGGCGTATATAGACAGAGCGTACGGGCTCGGCGCGATAGACTATATCAGCCGTCCGTTCGACGAGCGCACGGTCAAGCACCGCGTCATGTGCAACGTAATGCTCAGTATGCGCCATAAGGAAATGACCGAACTTTTGTCGTCGCAGATCTATCAGAAGGAAAAAGACAACAGCCTTATGATAGAAATACTGTCGCATATTGTGGAGTTCCGTAACGGCGAGAGCGGTATGCACGTACTTCACGTCAATCTCATCACTCAGATGGTGCTCGAACATCTTGTAAAAATGACGGATAAATATCCGCTTACCGAGTCGGATATACGGCTTATAAGCACGGCTTCGGCGTTACATGATATCGGTAAAATATCCATTCCGTCCGAGGTGCTGAACAAGCCCGGAAGGTTTACTCCCGAAGAGTTCGAAATAATGAAGAAGCACACCGTCGAGGGTGCGAACATGCTCGGCGCAATACCGTTCAGAAGAAACGAAGCGCTTGTCGACATAGGCTATCAGATTTGCCGTTGGCATCACGAGCGGTATGACGGAAAAGGTTATCCCGACGGGCTCAAAGGCGACGATATTCCGATCGCCGCGCAGGCCGTCGCGATCGCAGACGTTTACGACGCGCTTACGAGCGAGCGGGTTTATAAGCCGTCGTACGATCCGGATACCGCCGTAAAAATGATAGTCAACGGCGAATGCGGGGCGTTCAATCCGCTGCTTCTCGATTGCTTGAAAGAGGTTGCGCCTCGGCTCAAGACCGAGCTTTCGGTGATTTCGTTCGGAAATCATACCGAAAACAAAATAAAAGATACCGTAAAAGAAATTCTCAAAGGGAACAAAGCCGATGCGTCGTCGCGCTCTATCAGACTTATCGACCGCGAGCGTCAGAAGTTCAAGTATCTGTCCGATATTTCGCGAGAGATTACGTTCGAGTATACCGCAGTGCCCGAGATGTTGCAGCTTTCCGAGTTCGGCGCCGAATCGCTGAATGTCCCCATACATATCGCGGAGCCGTCCAAAAATAAGCAGTGGCTTGCTATCTTCGGACAAAAGAATTTCAAGAATTTCGTTGAAGCGATCCGCTCCGCGTCCGACGGAACTCCCGTCGTAAGCGAAACTTATCTGTTCAACATCAACGGCGAAGAGAAGTGGGAAAAGGTTATCGCAAAGCCCATGTACGGCGACGGCGAGCCGCCCGAATTCGAGGGCGCGATAGGAAAGCTCGTGGATGTAAACGACGAAACGGAAGCGATGAAGTATCTCGAACGCAAGGCGTCGCACGATGCTCTTACGGGACTGCTCAATCACAACGCCGCCAAACGTATAATTTCCAAAGCGCTCGAAAGCTCTGGCGGAAAACCGAGCGGCAGGAAATACGCGCTTATCTTCTTCGATCTCGACAATCTCAAGATCGCCAACGACAAATACGGTCATTTGTTCGGCGACGAGGTATTGAAAGAAATAGCCGACCGCCTGCGCAACAATATCCGTAGCGCGGATATCCCCGCGAGAATGGGCGGCGACGAGTTTATACTGTTTATGGAGTACAAAGGGGACATCGAATTGCCTCTCAAACGTATCTTCAAGGCGTTGACCGCTCCGTACAAAGATTTCGATATGAGCGTGAGCATGGGCGTCGCGCTCGCCGGCAATTTCTCCGGGGATTACGATTTATTGCTGTCTATGGCGGATACGGCGATGTATTCGGTCAAAAAGAACGGCAAGAATGCGTATAAATTTTACGACGATTCGATGAAAGAGCTTATGGAAAAGAAAAACTGAATAAACGGAGATCCGTAAATGCCGTCCGCGTTATACCGCGACGGCATTTTTATATATCCCGATTACCGTTTATAATATAATAAGACTTTGTCTTCCGAGCGAAGTCATGCGATCCGGTGTGTCGCATTTTGTTCGATAAGTACTTTTCGGCTCAATGTGATCGCGATAGTATTTGACAATCGGACGCGCGTGTGATATGATTATTAAAACCGAAAGGAGAGTGGATCATGCCCGTAATAGTACCTTCGGCGCTACCCGCAAAGGCTGCGCTCGAAGAAGAAAACATATTCGTAATGACCGAAGGCAGGGCGAAAGCGCAGGAAATACGCCCGCTTTCCATAGGTCTGCTTAATCTGATGCCGAACAAGGAAGAAACCGAACTGGAGTTGCTTCGTCTTATAAGCAATTCGCCGCTTCAGATCGAGATAACTCTGCTTCAGACCGCGTCGTACAAAGCCACTCACACGGCGGAAGAACATTTGCGCGAATTTTATCTCACTTTCGACGAAGCGGTAAAGAACGGTAAGAAGTTCGACGGTCTTATAGTTACGGGCGCGCCCGTCGAGCAAATGGAGTTCCGCGACGTCAAATACTGGGACGAAATAGTCCGTATAATGGACTGGGCGGAGCATAACGTATACTCGACGCTTTATATATGTTGGGGCGCGATCGCCGCAATGCACTATTTTTACGGCGTGGACAAGGTCGCGCTTCCCGTCAAACTGTCGGGCGTATACCGTCACAGAAGCCTAAACCGTTCCAATCCCATCGTTCGAAATTTCGACGAATATTTCAACGCGCCGCATTCGCGTCACAGCGGTATCGACGAAGACGCCGCGCGCAAAATAAAGGAACTTGACATTCTCGCGGAGAGCGACGAAGCGGGCATATATCTCGCCGCAAGCAAGGGCGGACGGCGTGTGTTCGTATTCGGTCACGGCGAGTACGATAAATTCACGCTCGACGGCGAATACAGACGGGATACCGCGCTCGGACGCTCCGACGTCGCAAAGCCCGTCAATTATTACGGCGAGGACGGCTCGCCCGTATTGTCGTGGCGCGCGCATTCCGCGCTTTTGATGAGCAACTGGCTTAACTATTGCGTATATCAGGCGACGCCGTTCGATATAGACAGCATAAAATAAAAGGCGGGATCTTATGATACTTATCGTTGAGGACGAAATAAAAATAGCGCGGTTCGTTCAGCTCGAACTCGAACACGAGGGGTATGAGGTAAAACACATAGTCGACGGCAACGAGGCGCTCGAAAGCGCGCTCGAAAATAACTACGAACTGATCGTGCTCGATCTCATGCTTCCCGGTCTGAGCGGCACCGAAGTACTCCGTCGTCTGCGTCGCGTCAAAGATACGCCCGTCATTATTCTGACCGCGCGCGATCGGGTCATCGACAAAGTGGACGGACTGGATACGGGCGCGAACGATTATATGACAAAACCGTTTGCGATCGAAGAACTGATCGCTCGCATAAGAGTGCATCTCAAGCGGAGCAAGGAAGGTAACAGCCGCATTGCGTACGGCAAGCTCGTTCTCGATGCTTCCGCACGTACCGCGATGTACGGCGAGACGGAGATCGAACTTACGAAAAAAGAATTCGATCTGTTGCTGTATATGCTTTCGCATAAGGGCGAGGTCGTCACACGCGAAGACGCGCTCGCGGCGGTGTGGGGATTCGAGTTTTACGGAAACACCAATGTCGTGGATGTCTATGTCAGGTATCTCCGCTCCAAGATCGACGACGTGTTCGGAATTACCGTCGTGCGTACGGTGCGCGGTTCTGGATATATAGTCAAATAATGGGCGGCGGTAAAAAAACACGGAATAAAAAACTCGTTTGGGTGAACGTTCTCGTCTGGATATTTTTCCCGATAGGTCTTTTCCGCCTGCTTTATCATGCGATGCTCAGTCGTTTCCGCATGGACATCGCGACCAAGACCACTCTGCTCAACAGTGTGCTCTTTTTCTTTATGCTCGCGGGATATTCGGCGTTTGTAATAGCCAATGTCGCCGTGGCGGTGCGCGACGGCGTTTACGACAGTCTGCTCATAAACGTAATAATAGCTACCGTTATTATTCTTCCCGTGTTCGTCGCCGTGTTCGTGGCGTTCTGTACGCTTACGAGCCGCAGTATGCTTTCTCCCGTCCGCCGTATGATAAAGAAGAT
>CAJUKR010000021.1 GCA_910587025.1 uncultured Christensenellaceae bacterium | reverse complement strand
TTTGTCGACGCCGTTTTCTTCGAACACGACCGCAAACTTATTATCTACCTTACCTTCGGAAACCTCCGTTACCGACGTAAGCGCGCCGTAAACCGACACGGAATGTCCGTCGAGTTTACCCGTATGCGACGCGGCGTCGAATTCGGCACAGACGAATCCGTCGTCGGTGTGCGCGTCGCCGTCGTATATCCACTTATTGCCCGAAGTCGTAACGGTAACCGGACGCCGCTTAATGTTCAGCTTGCCGCACGACAGTTTTACGGCGTAATTTTCCGTTTTGTCCGTCGTACCGTCGACGATCTCAATTCCGAGCTTGTTGTCGTATTTTCCGGCGTCGGTCACATACTTGAGTTCCTTAACAACGACGCGGTGTTTTCCGACCAAACCGAGTCCGCCGCCCACCGAAACGGTGTCGCAGGAAAGCGGATCTCCGTCGTAAATTTTCTCCGCACTGCCCGTAACGACGGTGATCGAGCGACGGATTATTTTGATTTTTCCGGGCGCGTAAGAAATCGTATAGTTCGCCGTTTTGTCGTCGCCGCTCTTATCCGTGATTTTCACGGTAACGTAATTGACGACTTCGCCGTCGCCCACTTCGGTCACAAAGCCCGTGCCTTCGGCGTCGGGAATGGTGGTATGACCGTCGGCAAGCCCGACTGCGGTATGTTTATTCGACGTATGCGCGTCGCCGTCGTACACAAACGACGTATCGGCGGCTGTGACCTTAACCTCTCTCGGATTGATCTTCAGAGTGCCCGATACGTAACCGATCTTATAGTTTGCCGTTTTGTCGTCGCCGGCGGCGTCCTTGATACGCACGGTAAGATCGTTGGCTTTCGTCGAAACGTTATCCGCTCCGTCGTATATGACATCGGTGATCTTCGTGTCCGTGACTACTTCTGTGAAATGTCCGTCGGCAAGCGCGGGACCGAGATCGCACGAAAGAGTACGGCCGTGCTCGAAATGAGCCTTGCCGTCATAAGTCCATTCCCCGTCCGCGGCGGTCACCGTTATGGGTCTTTCTGTTACGCGGAGAGTGCCGCTTACGTACTTGATTTCGTAATTGCCCGTCTTATCCGCGCCGTTCTCGGCGATCTTGATTTCGGGTTTATTCGGCGCTTCTCCCACGTCCGTCAACAGCGTAGGACGCGAAACCGTCGCCGTATGCGCGTCGAGCATGCCGGTTCCCGATTCCTTATCGAACTTATCTATATCGAAACGTTCGTCGGTATGCGCGTTACCGTCATACACCCATTCGTTCGATTCGGTGGTGACGGTCACGCCGCGTTTTTTTACCGTCAACTCGTTTTCCCCGATAAGTATGACGGAGTAATTGTCCGTAACGTCGCCGTCGTCGGAGATCACTTTGAACGTCATTATATTTTTACACGACCCTGCGTCCGAAAGAACGGACGAACTTACAAGCTCGAGCGAATGTCCTTTAACAAGCGGCGTGTCCGAAGAAAGCGTATAAGTTTTTTGCTCGAGCGGAGAACCGTCGTATATCTTTTCCGCCGCCGCGGGAGTTATATGCACGGGTCGCTTCTCGACTTTCAGTTCCCCGACGACCGTCGTTATACGATAATTCGACGTCACGACCGCGCCGCTGTCGTTCAGCACTTCTATCTTCGGCGTATTCGGCAGAGCGCCCGCATCCGTAAGCTCTTTATCGAATGTCGCGACTATACTGTCGCCGCTTGCCATACTTCCTTCCGTAAGCTCGTACGCCTTGGACGTAAACGGCTCGCCGTCATACACCGTCGTCGCATCGGCAACCGTGACGGTTATGGCTCTCCGCGCAAATACAATATCGCGCTTGACGGGCACGAAAACATACGACGAGGTCACGTCCGCGCCGCTTCCGTCAATCACTCCGATGCCCGAAACGACAGGCGTTACTCCCGTATTGCTTGCGGAAAGATCGTCGTAAACGAACTCGTCGCATACGACGGTATCGTCGTACTCGAGCGCCGCGCCGACCTCGGGATCTTCGCCGAACATAACGGACGGCGAAACCGAATATACCTCGACGGTTTTCGGCTTGATCGTAAACGCGTACGTCTCTCCGTAGCTCGGCGCGCCGAACGTGCGTTCGCTCACCGCGCGAACTTCATACTTGCCCGCGCGCAAGGGAATGTTTTCGCTCCACTCTCCGCCGACTGCTCTGTATTCGTAATGCACGTCGCCGAGAAAAGCGCCCGCTTCGTACGTCAGCGCTTCGCCGTAAACAAGCTCGGTCGGGCATGCGGAAGAATCGACTACGATCCCCCGCGCCGTAAGCAGTCCCGTCACGATTCCGAGCGTAAGCAAAAGCACGGCGATTATAAGAACGCGGAAACGCCTTATAATCCCGAGCACGCTCGCAAGCCTGTTTATTTTTTCGGTATACTGCTTATATAACATATCTCTTTTCAATACTCACGGACGGAGACTTACGGAGTAACCGTCAGTCTGCCAGTCACAAGTTCCGTATCGTAATTAAACGTCACGTCTTTGCCCGCCCCGTCGCTTATCGTATATTTCGAAACGACGTTGTCGCTGTATCCTATGCGCGTCTGCGAGCCCGTAACGACCGCCGTCAGCGTATGACCGCTCGCAAGCTCGCCGTCGAGCGTATAATACGGCGAAGTCAACGGCGAATCGTCGAACGTCTTGGTCGCGCTGCTCGCAGTGATCTTTATTTTCCGCGCGAAAACCTCGAGCACGCCGTAATCCGAGTTGATTTTGTACATATCCGTCACATCCGAATTTGACGCATCCATAATCTTTATCGTATAGCCGTTTCGGCTCTTGCCGACAGACGTCTGCGAGCCCGTCACCGTCAGCGACGATATACGATGACCGTCGCCCAAATCGCCTGACACGACAACGGATAATTCCCCGTCGGCGCGTATGGCGGTTCCGTCGTAAGTCTTGCTCGCCGAACCTGTCGTTACCGTCAGAGCATAGCGGTATATATGGAGCGCGCCTTTTCCGAAAGTGATATCGAATTCGTCGGTCACATCCTTGCCGCTTTCGTCGCGCAAAACGAAAGAGATTATTTCGCTCGCGCCCTTGCCATACCCGACCTTGACGCCGCGGACAACCGCGGAATAGGTATAGCCCTTTTCAACAAGCGCGCTCAGTCCCCGAAGCCCCGAAGTTTCGTACGTTTCGTCGAGGCGGAGAGTCGCGCCGTCCTTATCCGAATGCAGATATACCGTTTCGGGCATAATATCGAGTTTTTTTCCGTCCGCGCTTCCGTTACCGTTGCCGTCGCTGTCTCCGGGTACGAATTCGCCGTTGCCGTCGCCGCTGCCTCCCGTGACCTCCACGCAGACCCAGCCCACGCCGTCGATATACACTTCCACCCAGGCGTGAGCCATTTTTGCGGTCACCGAAGTCAGATCGTTTGCTTTCGCATCGCAGGCATAACCGTTTACGTACCGTGCGGGAATGCCGAGCGCGCGATACATGAGCGTCGCCGCGCTTGCGTAATGCCTGCACACGCCCTGTTTATAGTCGCGCAGGAAACTTACCGCAATGTCCGCTTCTTCGTCAAGCGCACGATTATACCGCATGTTATACGTCGCCGACGTACGGATATACCGCGCGACAGCCGAAACTATATCGTCGTCCGAAGCGGAAAGACCGAGTTCATGCAAAAGTTCTGTCATATATATTTCGGTATCCCTCGGTACCGCAAGATAATTAGCGTAAACAAACGCGCGGTATGCTTTTTCCGCTTCGTCGTAAGCGGACGGCAAGCCGCCGACAAGCGAGCCGATCTGCGTATAATCGAACGGATAATAGTATAGCGTATACGTCGAGGACTCGCCGGAATATTTGACGTCGCTCTTCTGTACTGTATAAAGCGACTGATCGTTCACGCGATCGATCTCGGTATAATAAGGCAACATATAATTCTTCGTCGAAAGCAATTCTATTCTCATTTTCGCGCTGTCGAATCCCGCGTTCTTCAATGCAAGTCCGGTCAGATAATTCATGGAATAGCCGCTCAAAGTGGAACCGTATTCGACGCCCGGCAACCAGCCTTTGCCCGTATAATCGCCGTAACTGATGTACCGGAGATATACTCGTCCGCCTTTCTCGGTATCGATACGGAGAACATCGGAGGCTTTGTCGCCCTCTCCGCCGGTCATATCCCCGCCTATATTGCCGCTTTCGTCAAGGTCGAGATCGCCGTCTCCGCCCGGTTTTTCTCCGCCCGAGCCGTCGTTACCCGTCACTGACAGTTCGCCGTAACTTTCGACTATGCTGTAATTTCCGCTCACGTTCACGCCGTTCACGTCACGGATCACGATCTCGGCGACGGTATTGTCCGATTTACCGACGAAAGTCTGTTCCCCCGAGAAATAGACCTCGGCTTCATGTCCTTCGACAAGCTCGGTAGCGGAAACGAAAGTCCATTCTTCGCATTTGAGCGGCGTACCGTCGTACGGCTTTTGCGCCGTACCCGTACGAATGGCTATTTTACGCGGAACGACCTCGAGAGTCCCGCGAGTTACGACTATATCGTAGTTCATCGTTACGTTATCGCCGCGCTCGTTCGTTACAGCGTAAGTTGCGGAGTTCGGAACGCGTCCCTGCACGACGTCGGTCGCCGACCCGACGGGCAATACGGTAAGCGTATCGCCGTCGATCACGGAACCGGACACGACTTCCCACTCGTCGCACTTAAGCGGCGTACCGTCGTACACCTTGGTCTTGCTTCCCGTAACGACGTTTATTCTGCGCGGATTTACGGTGAGAGTGCCGGGGCGATACTCGAATTCGTACATATAAGTCACATCGTTGCCGGCGGCGTCCGTAACGCTCGCGGACAAAGTATTGTCGGCGATGCCCGCGTCTGTTCGCGCGCCCGTAACCGTCACGTTTATAATATGTCCGTCGTCGATTGTTCCGTCGGTTACAGTCCATGTCCCGCCCGTCAGCGGCGTGCCGTCGTATTCCTTGGAAAGCGATGAAGACGTAAGAACGATCTTCGTGCGCGGCATATCGGCAAGCCCCGACGCGGCCATTGCGAAAAGTATCACAAGCAATGCGATTATGCCTATGATCACCGACCCGATTATATAAATGATTTTCGAGTTCTTTCTCAATGTCCTCACTCCGAAACAATCAGGCGTTCTTTTCCAGTCTGCGTATGAACGCTTTGCATAACGGCATACCGTTCTCTCCGAAACTTTCGTCCAAGTATGCGCAAAACCCTTCCGCATTGTTCCTTACGTATACTGGATTCTGCATCTCCAATTTCCTCAACACTTTCTTCGACAGTATGTCGTCCAACGCTTCCGTCTCTTCCCCTCCGCACGCTACGTATATCGGTATGTACGTCGTTATCTGCTTCATTATCCTGTTCCCGAACGTTATATGAAAGTGCTCCGTCATATATCCGTCCAACGCCTCCAAACGTCGACGGTTACGGCTCGTCAGACCGTACTCCTTCTCCGCTTCCTTCGTCAGCTCGTAAAACTTCTCCGCGCTTATACGCACCCTTCCCGCTCCCGTTCCCACAAACGGCTCGGCTTTATTGTCCAGGTTCAATACCATCGCTCTGTCGTATACTTTGTCCGATATGGCAAACGTAGAATCGTCGTTGTTAGCCGTCCCGACAAACCACATGTTTTCGGGTAATCTTATCTTCCCCTCTCTAAACTGCTTCGGGTCGCTCTCCCATCTGTCGCTCACTACGTCCAGATACCTCTCTTCCGCTTTCGGCAACTCCAGCATCGAAAGAAACTCCGCGAAATAATACTCTACTCGCGCTATATTCATCTCGTCCAATACCGTTATGTACATATCCTTACTGTAGTTCGCTTTGTACATCGTACAGAGCAACGTCGTTTCGTTGAACCGCTTCGTAAACTCGTTGTAATATCCGAGCAAGTCGGTTCTCTCCTTCCACATGGGCTGTACGGGTATAACAGTGGACGTATTGCCCACGAACTCGCCGAACGCGTAAGCAAGCGACGTCTTACCCGTTCCGGACATTCCCTGAAGTATGAGTATATGCGACACTCCCAGTCCCGCAACAAACCGACGTATATCCGCTATATCGTAATACAACGGCGTGGGAAGGCTTGCCGCGAAATTCCTGAAGTCGTCGCAAAACGTTGCGAGATTTATATCTTCCGCATAATCGTTCTTTATGTACTTGTCTTTCTGCTTGTCTATATCGCCGAGCGCGCCGAAACGGCTCGCTCCGCCCTTCTTCGACGGCTTTGTCTGTTCACCTTTCTCGCTCGCTACATGCTCCGTAACTACGCTTTTTTCGACGTCGCCGCGTATACGGTTATGTATGACGATCGCAAGCAACAGCGCAAGAAGAACGGGCAAGGCGATCAGAAGCGCGATTATGACGTAAAATATGCCCGAACGCATGAGCGCGGAAGGAAGCGATCCGAATACGCCGAAATACAGATATAAAGACACCGCGAGAAGAACGCTCACCGTTGCGGCGGCGATCAGAAGCACTATGTACTTGATCCGCGGATTCTTTTTCATGATATTCACCCGTTTCGGTCGTTCGGTTTCTTACCGTTATTTCCCGCTCTCTTTTCTTCGGTCTGCCGTCGCTGTTTTTCTTTTGCTTCGGAAAGAACCGAACGCCTTATCTTCTTCTTTGTCTTTTTCCATTCCGCATCGAAAAAGCTCTTGAAAGCGTTATACTGCCGCTCGATCTCGCCGAAACTTTCTTCGTCCGTGAAATCGTCCGCTTCCGTCATAAGCCCGTGCTCGGCGCGGACGGCATTATATTTCGCTTCGGTCAATAACTTGCTTTCGTCCAGCCGTTTGTATTTTCCGTCCAGCTCGGAATACGCGCGCTCTGCCGTTTCGGCGCGCGTCAGATTTTTTTCCGCTTCGGCTCCCAGTCTTTCCGAAAGCCGCTCTCGTTCCGCACGTTCTTCGTTCCTTATCGCCGAAACCGACTCGGCGTGCGCGATTTTCAGTCGTTCGGTTTCCGCCGTATGCAATCGCTCGGCTTCCGCTTTTTCTTCGGCGTATGCCGACGTAATGCGCTCGAGTTCGCTTTCATGGGCGCGCCCCAACTCGGCAATTTCCTCGGCGTGACGCGTTACAGTCGAAAGGATCTCGGCTTCCGCATCGGATATACGACGATTAAGACCGTCTATGTGCGTCCTGAGTCCGTCGCTCTCCGCCATCAATCGTTCGATCTCTTTCTCGGCTCCCGCAAGCCGCATTTCCGCGTTCTCGAGTTTGCGTATCTTTTGCTCGAGAAGCAGTATATATTCTTCCGCATCGGCGCCCGTTTCTTTTATGCGACGGCGAAGCTGTCTGAATTTCTCTTCCCGCCTTTTAAGTTCTTCCTCTTTCCGTCGCTCTTCCTCGGCTTCATACGCGCACTTCAGTTCGTGCCCGATCCCGAGCCCGTACTCATATGCGAAAAAGGACGAAAGCGTCACAAGCTCCGCGATTTCGTCGGCAGTATCGTCGGGAAACGGATGAATGACTTTTTTCTTCGTTACGGAAGTATATCCCGGTTTATCGTATGCCGCCACGAAATCGTAAAGTGCGACCGCGCCTTTGAAATTCTTATTCATCTTAAGCACGTTGGTCTTTGTAATGGGCGGTTTGAGCATAGGCGCTTTCGCGACCTCGCCCATAAGCGGCGTGGACAGAAACAGAACCACCGTTTTGAGAATAAGATCGATCCTGCCGAGAATATCCGCGGCGCCGTTATGCTCGCGAAGATATTCGTCGTCACGGCGTTCGTCCGTCAGCTTCAGATCGAAAGTCATGCTCTGCTTGCCGTAACGTATCGCCTTTTTAAGCGTCAGCGTTCCGTTGTAAGTATTCGTAAGCTCGAGAATTTTCTCATAGCGCAAAGTGATAAAGTCGCGCAGATAACAAAGCAACATATACAAAAACCTGTTTTCGTATACGGCATAATCGCTCAACCTTTCGACGGTATAAAGCTCGTCGGGTATGATATCCCTTCCTTCGGATTTGCGCGTAAGCAGATTACTGTGTTTGGCAAGGTGTTCCACCGAATCGCGAGAAACATGCTTGACCTTTTCTATCGGTATGACCTCGCCGTTCGAACGAATGAACTGACGTTCCTCCGAAAGCGCTTTTTCGATATGGACGAGACCGCGTTCTATGGCTTCGACCCAGTCTTCATCTATAAAGCATTCGTTCAGCGTTACTTCTATACGGTCGGATTCGGGATCGGACTTAACGACGGCATTTCTGCGCACGATACAATCGCGACTGTCGGCAGTGGTCTTCCGATAGTCGGTAAATGCGCGATAAATAAGATCGATACTATTCATCTGTCGTCCTCACTCCGAAACGGTCAGGCGTTCTTTTCCAGTCTGCGTATGAACGCTTTGCATAACGGCATACCGTTCTCTCCGAAACTTTCGTCCAAGTATGCGCAAAACCCTTCCGCATTGTTCCTTACGTATACTGGATTCTGCATCTCCAATTTCCTCAACACTTTCTTCGACAGTATGTCGTCCAACGCTTCCGTCTCTTCCCCTCCGCACGCTACGTATATCGGTATGTACGTCGTTATCTGCTTCATTATCCTGTTCCCGAACGTTATATGAAAGTGCTCCGTCATATATCCGTCCAACGCCTCCAAACGTCGACGGTTACGGCTCGTCAGACCGTACTCCTTCTCCGCTTCCTTCGTCAGCTCGTAAAACTTCTCCGCGCTTATACGCACCCTTCCCGCTCCCGTTCCCACAAACGGCTCGGCTTTATTGTCCAGGTTCAATACCATCGCTCTGTCGTATACTTTGTCCGATATGGCAAACGTAGAATCGTCGTTGTTAGCCGTCCCGACAAACCACATGTTTTCGGGTAATCTTATCTTCCCCTCTCTAAACTGCTTCGGGTCGCTCTCCCATCTGTCGCTCACTACGTCCAGATACCTCTCTTCCGCTTTCGGCAACTCCAGCATCGAAAGAAACTCCGCGAAATAATACTCTACTCGCGCTATATTCATCTCGTCCAATACCGTTATGTACATATCCTTACTGTAGTTCGCTTTGTACATCGTACAGAGCAACGTCGTTTCGTTGAACCGCTTCGTAAACTCGTTGTAATATCCGAGCAAGTCGGTTCTCTCCTTCCACATGGGCTGTACGGGTATAACAGTGGACGTATTGCCCACGAACTCGCCGAACGCGTAAGCAAGCGACGTCTTACCCGTTCCGGACATTCCCTGAAGTATGAGTATATGCGACACTCCCAGTCCCGCAACAAACCGACGTATATCCGCTATATCGTAATACAACGGCGTGGGAAGGCTTGCCGCGAAATTCCTGAAGTCGTCGCAAAACGTTGCGAGATTTATATCTTCCGCATAATCGTTCTTTATGTACTTGTCTTTCTGCTTGTCTATATCGCCGAGCGCGCCGAAACGGCTCGCTCCGCCCTTCTTCGACGGCTTTGTCTGTTCACCTTTCTCGCTCGCTACATGCTCCGTAACTACGCTTTTTCCCTCTTTGCCCGCGGATCTGCGCGACTCGCCAATCATGGTAAACACGACAATAAGCGCAATGATCGCGATGAGGATAATTGCGTAAACGGCGATAGCGTATCCCGAAGTTATTATATCGAGAAAAGTCATGTTACCTCCTTTGCGTCACACGATATCGGGCAAACCGAACCGCTTGAGCGTTCTACGGCATGCGGGTATATTATCTTCTCCGAGCACCGATTCGATCTCCCTCAGAAAACTTCCGTCGTCCGCGGAAAACTTACCCGAAACGCGAAGCGCCATGCCGTGAATAAGTCTGTCCGCGATCATTGTATCGAGCGCTTCCGTTCCGCCCGCGCCGCATTCCGTCAACACCGCTATGTATCTTTCCATGCTCCGCCACAGCTTATTGCCTATGCGGTATTCGCGTCGCGACGAGACAAGAGCGATTATCCTATCCAGCTTTTTCCATTTGTTTTCGTCGAAATCCAATCGCCCCGCGCTCATATCTCCGAGAGTTACGAACTGCTCGTAGCCCACGCCGACAAACGGGTTTACCGTTCCCGCGCGACCGTTAAGTCCGACGTCGAGATCGACCGTCGCCGCCGCGTCCGCGATACGAAGCGACATGCGATCGGTTTCGCCCGACAGTCCGCATATGAACCATATGTTTGCGGGAATATCGTATTTTTGTCCGCCGATCACCGCGGACGCTTTCCGCGCTCCGCCTGCGAAATGCCGCATAAAAGGCGCGTAATACGCGTCGAGAGCTTCCGCGCCGACGCCGGTAAGCGATGAGAAACATACGTTATGCGGATATACCGACGCCGCTTCCATGGCGGGAATAACGTCCGTCGCGTTCCCTTCCGAGCCGAAATACATACAGCCGAAGAACGAAACGAGTGACGAAAGAAAAGGGGCGATCGAGTCCTCTTTCATTCTGAATACAACGAGTTTCGACGACGATAACGCAGACAGTACGCGTCGGGAAGCCGAAGCGTCCGCAGTCACGCCGCAGTCGCGCATATGCTCGGACAGTTTCGTCGCGAGCGAACCTAAATCGACCGACTTGTCGAACCTTATCCGTACGTCATTTTCCCGTTCGTCAAATTTCTCCGAAACCGAAGGAACTTCGTCGTCCACAAACAATTCTCCGATCGAAACTTCGCCGTCAAGCTCGGTAACGTCCCATGAATCGCGCGTGACGGCAATGCGTTCGGCTTCGGCGGCGCGTTTGTCCGCTTTTGTTTTCGTTATAACTACGGCGACGACCGACGCGATAAACAAGACGTTCAACAGTACGAGCACGACTATGTTTACCGCAAACATCGACGAACCGGGCGCGAAAGGGCGATCCTTCCATTGCTCGACCTCGGATACGATCCCGACGGCGAGATATACAAGATCGCAGATCAGAGAAACCACGGACATGATTATGGCAAACACGCCCGCGGGCGTCCGCCGCACGTCGGGCGCGCGGTAAGTCAGCCCACCGCGCTTGTCCGTATCCGATTTGTTTTTTATGTATGACGACATTGTTTTTTTATCCTTTTCGAGCAACTCTCCGCGCACTGCTATTTCGGCAGTAAGTTTTATATCCGCGACCGACGCTCCTACATATACGGTATATTCGCCGTGTTCCACTCTCATTTCCGATGTTTCCGAATCGAAAACCGCCAGGTCGTTCGGTTTCGGTCTTATAGTAACAACGGTCTTTTCACCCGGTCGAAGCCGAACTTTCGCAAAACCTTTCAAGATTTTTTTCGGCCGCACAAGCGCCGAATGCGGTTTGCCTATATATACCTGCGCCACCTCGCTCGCCGTTATTTTTCCGACGTTGGCGACAGTAAAAGATATCTCGCCGTGCTCGGCTTTCAGACCCGAGTACTCGAACTCCGAATACGTCAATCCGTGACCGAACGGATATTTCACTCCGTCGCCGGACAAATCGTAATACCTGTACCCCGCAAACGAACCGACCTTTCTTATGCCGGCGTTGCGATTTCTTTTCAGATACCCGAAGTATTCGTCCGCGTCGTAGTATCCCGAAAACGCCAATCTTCCCGACGGAGAAACGCGTCCCGTTATTATATTCAGCAACGCTTCGCCGCGACGCGCGCCGGTGCGCGGGACAAACAATACCGCGTTCACATTCACGTCGAAGCTCATATCCGGCAATGACGAGCCGACGACTACCGCCGTCACTTTCTTGTTCGTTTCGGCGAGTTTTCGGACGATCGCGACCCGATTCGCCGGCAATACCGATCTTTCCCCGCGCCTTTCTTCTCCGCTGCCGAGCAGGACTACAATCCCGTCCGCGCGACCCGCGACGTCGAGAGCCTCGCAAACGTCCATATCCGTATCGGACGAAAGCGAATACCCCTCCGCAAACTCGAATTTTACGCCGTTGAGATTGCCGCGCGACGCAGACTCACGAAGATCGGGCAACAGCTCGCACGGACCTATTATCGCGACGGAGCGCGAAGCGTACGGCAAAGCGCCGTCGTTTTTGAGCATCACCGTCGATTGCTCCGCGGCGTCCGACGCCAAAGCCGACGCGTCAAACCGCGATTGCCGCGCTTCTTTTTCCGCGCACTTAAAAGCAAGGTCGAGAACTCTGTCTACCGCTTCGTCGAGGCTCTCGTCGCTTAAGACCGATCCGCCCGAATCGATATCCGCGCCATTCGGAGAGCAGACGGCGCCGTCCGCGCCAACGGACGATTTGCGATAATTATCAAGCGCCGAAAACAGCGCTTGCGCCGATCCGCCTATACAAAGCGATCCGCCTGTTACGCACCGCACGGTATCGGACGGAGCCGCGTCCAAACGGACTAACGTCTTGTTTCCCGCCGCTTTCGGAAGAAGCGTCGGCACAAACGCGGAATTTATCTCTGCATATCCGCCCTTAAGCATAGGCGAAGACGAAGCAACGTAACCGAAGTCGGCGTTTTCCGCCGCAACGCGAAGCGGCTCGAGAACATACTCTGCAAGCGATCGCTTATCGGGCTCGATATCGAGCGCCGCCGCTTCCGAAGAATGCACCGCATAATCCGAAAAACAACCTATGCCGCCCGCCGACGATATTCCGCCGAGATATGCCGCGCAGGCTCGACCGCAAAGCTCGGGATCCTCGCTCGTCCCCGACGCATCGATATCCGGACGAACGCGCAAATCGGGCGCTATAACAAAGTTTTTGCCGTCGGCAAGCGCGCGGCAGGTCGCTTCCTCGGCAATACGAGCCATAAGCTCGGTATTCCACGAATTGACACTGCTTTCCGGCGCGGGCAGTTCAATATCGCCTGCCGAAAAGTAGTCTTCGAGCCGAGCGATATCCGTATGCGGAACACCGAGCTCGGCAAGCGCGGGATCGGACAGTCTGCGCAAGTCGGCGGCAAGTCCGAGCTTTTGCGCTTCGGTAAGCTTTCGGATGATATCAATGTGTTTCGGCATGGTTCTCTCCGCCCTTACCGTCCGCAAAAACGCCGCAACGTGTGCACACGCCGTCCTTGTAATCGTGCCCGAGCGCGGGAACGGTTACGCTCTTTTCGAAACCGCAGTCGTCGCATATAAGCACGCCCGACCCGCTCTCCGTGCAAGTCGGTTCTTTTTCCGAAACCGTCGCGCCGTTCACCGGCTTCACAACGGTCGTAACTTTTCCGTTTTCATACGTCCAGTATCCGCGAACATGCACGCAACCTTCGGTATACAAATACACCGAGCCGTAATACCAATTACCGCCCAAAGTATCGTTCCACTCGGTTTCGTTCCCTTCGTAATACACCGTCGGCGTAACGTAATCTCGAGTCAGAAGCGAATTATAACTCAGATTTTCGACCGACTTCGGCACGACGACGCCGTCGACGGCAACCTTGTTCATGATATACGGACGCAACGAATACGATTCGATCCGTCCGTCCGCAGAAGCGAACGACGAAGGCAAACGCACGATCCCGCCGCCGTTTCCGTTATACGACACGAGATACCACGCGTCTCCCGCATGCTTGAAAACAAAGCCGTCAAGTTCCGCCGTTTTCGGTTTATCCGCCGCGGAAGAATATACGGCGACTGAATACCGCCCGAGACCGACATCGTCGTAAACGCCTGCCTGCACCCTAACCGAGCCGCGGTTATATACTTCGAAGATAGCCGTGCAATTCTCGAACGCATTGTTTCCGATCGAACTCTCCGTAAAACTTTCGGGCAATTCGACATAACGAAGATTATTGCATCCGTAAAACGCGTACGAACATATACGCGAAACGTTTATGCCGAACGTGACGGACTCCACGCCGCTTTCACTGTCGAAAACGCCGCCGCCGATGTCGTAATCGAAAACCGATCCGTTATAAACGAACGAACCGAACACAAGCGACGATTCTTTTCCGTTATACGCGCGAAGAACCCACTTATCCCCTACGTGCGCAAATTCGAAATCGCCGATATTCACATATTCCGTCAAGTCGCCGTCGGGAATGCCGTCCGTGACAGCGAGCGCATAATAAGCCACCCCGCCGTACTCGGTGCTTCCCGCTTCTATTTTGCCCAGAAGCGACAATTTGCTCAGATTATAAACCTCGTAAAGCGAAAAACATCTGTCAAACGCATTGTTTCCTATCGAGATCAGCGAATTCGGCAAAACTATTTTTCCGAGACTGGTACAATTCGAAAACGCGCGGCTTTCGATGATCATGACGCCGCTCCCGAGCGAGATCTCCTCCACGTAAGTCGCACCCGCAAACGAGTTTTCCGTTATCGTATGCGACTCCGTGACCGATATTTTTTTAAGATTCGACGGAACGCCGGACGCGCCCGAGTCGTAACTGTCGAAAAACCAGTTCATGCTTCCGCCGCCATCGATGGAATTTCCCACAAACGGCACGGAAAGTTCTTCGAGCGCCAAACAACCGTACAATGCTTCCTCTCCGATCTCCGTAACGCTGTCGGGAACGGTCAATGAAGAAAGGCTCGTACATTTGCCGAAAGCGCGCATACCTATCCCCGTCATACCGTACGGCAACTCGAGCGAAGTCAGCGAGGTCATACCCCAAAAGGCTCTGTCGCCCACGGTCAAGATCGTCGACGGCAATATAACGGTTTCGATACCGCCGCAACCGTAAAACATACGCTCGGCTATCTCATACGCCGACATTACCGTCACTTTTTTCAGCGACGACGGAACTGCTCCGTTATCGTAAGAGTTGCCCGACGTAAAATAATACCCGAAACGCTCGCCGTCAAAAGGCAGACGTCCGGCGTACGCCTCGAGAGAGGTACATCCCGCCAACACCCCGCGTCCGATATATTCGACCGACGACGGCACGACAATAGAGCGGAGCGACGTACAGCGCGCGAAAGCGCCGTTCGATATACCAAGCACCGACAAAGGAATATCTATTCCGGCGAGCGCGCCGCAACCGCGAAAAGCGTTGACGCCTATGAACGACAGTTGCGATCCTTCCTCGAATTCGACCTCGGCAAGAGCGGCGCAATCGCCGAAAGCCCCGTCCGGGATCTCTTTCAATGCGGACGGAATCGTCACCGACCGAAGCGAACCGCATCCCGAAAACGCATCTGTACCCATAGACCGAAGCTCGGTCATGTCGAACGATTCGATGCCTGTATCGACAAACGCGCCCGCGCCCACCGAAGTCACGGCGAAGGGCAGCGACAACGAGCGCAGTCCCGTACCCGCGAACGCATAGCTACCGATCTCGGTCGATATCATATTGCGCACATAAAGTTTCCCGAGCGTCAGTCCCTCGGCAAAGCCGTCGGTTATACCGTCGGTATACGTTATTTCCACGCGTTCGACAGACGGGCGCGTCGAACCGAACAGATCGCCGAGTTTGCGACCTTCGCCGGCGCCGGACTCGACCGCCGAATAATTGAAATTGAAAAGTTTCAGACGTCCGATCGACTTACAGTCGGACATAATGCAATAGTCTGACGGATATTTCGCGATTTTGCTTACGAAAAAATCGGTAAGCGATCCGCAATGCGAAAAAGCATTGCGTCCTATTTCGACCGCACCCGAAACTTCGGACGACTTAAACTCCGCAGTTTTCAAAGACCGACAGTAAGAAAACGCCTCTTCGCCGACTGCGGACAGCGTTTCCGATTTTAGCTCGGTGATTCCGCTGCGGGAAAACGCACGTTTCCCTACGGAAACGACACCGCCGAGGTCGACGAAAGAAAGCGCGTCGCACCCCTCAAAAGCGCCGTCGCATACGATCGGACTGCCTTCGATCACAAGCGATCTTATCCGTGAATCGTTACGGAACGCGCCGCTTTCCACCGAGGTCACCGGATGTCCTTCTATCTCCTTTGGTATGAACACCTCCGAACCGAAACCGCTGTAACCGGTCACACAGATCGCCGAGCCTTCCGATTTGTCGCCGCCGAAAAAAGTATATTCCACGCCGAAATGCAAAAACGACGTGGACGCGGCAGTAAAAGAACTTATCTGAAAAAATGTGATCAACCCTATAACAACGAGCATAACAAAAGAGATTATGCCGATCGCTATCGGAACGTTTACGCTTCTGCGGGAAACCGAGCGCGTCTTTCCGCCCGTTCGGAGAAGAAGCTCCGCGCCGCTCGGCGGAGCGGGCTCGTCACCCGTATAAGTCGCGACCGTCTTGCCTCCGACATCCGAGAACGTAAAATCCCCGTAAGAAGCCGACTCTATCGCAACCGAGCACGATTCGCAATTATCTCCGAGCTCGGTCTTCGGAAAAAGCGCAAATTCCGAATCCTTTTTTTCGGACAGTCCGCCCACGAAAACGGACAGAGACGGAAGCGAAGCGCCGTCGCCGTCATAACGCGACACATTCAGTCTGACTGCGCCGAGCGTGTCGTCGGAAAGATTGACAAGTCCGACGGCAAGATATTTTTTGCCGTCTTTTCCGACTATCTTATTCCGCTTTACGGCGATCATCCGCCCGAGGCAAAATTCGTTCATCGCTTATCATCCCCCGGACGCGCCGCGCCTTTCCCGTTTATATAAACAAAATACGCGACCGTGCATGCAACATTGATCGCGACCGCTACGACGCACAATACCGCCGTCATGAGCACAACGACGGGCGACGTCATAAAACTTTCGACGAAAAGTCCGCCCAACATATTGGACAGACAAAACTTGATACAAAGTATTTCGAGCACGGTCAGTATACTGCTCGCCAAGGTATATAACGCTATGCGACCGCGGCTCACTCTCGCCGCGCTTTTTTCTTCCGCGAATTTCCTGCCGTCGGCGCGCAATAAGATTATCGACGCATAAACCGTTTCTTCGGGCAGTTCCAAAGCGGAAGTGAATCCTCTGTTTTCTATTATTTCTCTGACGCGCAATACGGTGACCGCAACGCCCGATCCGTCGAACACCGCGACGTCGAACTCGAGATACGACAACGCGGGATCGATCTTACAGACCATGACTTTGCGTCCGTTTCTTTCCGAAAGCACGTACTGTTTTATGTATTTGCGTATTGCGGGATCGGGAGCGAAAACCGAACTGCGTCCGTCGGAATCGACATAAGATTTCAGGCATTCTTCTTTCGGGCGCATATCCGAAAACCCGCTCGCGAGAAATACCCTCGGCATAACAAGCACCATGAGCAAAACATAAAGTATTGCGCTGACCGCGAGTATGACTATCCATCCTGCCATAAGATCCTTTCCGTTCTCCTTACCACACCGAAACAACGTCTTTGAGACACTGTCGGATTATATTTATAATTATACCGTTTTTGCGTCATATTGTCAATGGAAACGACAAACGGACATCATCCGAAATATGTAAAAAAAGACCCCGTTGACATACGGGGTCGTAATTTATTTTACGGCGCGGACAAGCGCGTCATGCCAATCGGGATAATACGAGCGTATAAGAACGGGCGCGCCGCTGTCTATGGACACAAAGCAATGCGAACTCGACGCCGTCGCGATCAGTCTGCCCGTGCCCTTTTCCGAGATCTCGTAAGACAAAAACAGTCTTGCTCCGGTATAGCGATCGAAAGATACGGTGATCTCCACATCTTCCCCGAAATGCGCGGGCGATTTATAATCGATCGAGAGCGAAAGAACAGGTCCCGCGAATCCGGATTCTTCCATTCCCTTATAAGACAATCCGAGCTGACCGAGCGCGTCTACGCGCGCATCTTCCATCCAATGAACGTATACCGCGTTGTTTACGACTTTCATCATATCGCATTCGCGGTATAAAACGGTATGAACGTACGGAGCGGTTTTCATTTCGTTCTCCCCTTCTCGTCGTAACGGAAACGAACGCCGTCCTTCTTGCAGATACGCTGAGCCGCGAACCGCCCCGTTATCGCCGCGGGCGGCATTCCGCCGCTGTGGAATATGCACTGCCCCGAAAGCAGGAAATTGTCCAGTCCTTTTATAACGCCTTTCTCTGACAGAGTTTTGCCCTCAGACGTATGCACGAAGCCCTGGAACGAACCGTGACGGCTGTTCAGATATCTCTCGTAAGTGCAGGGCGTAATAACGTCTATTACTTCGAGTTTATCGGCGAGTTCGGGATATTTGCGTACGGCAAGCTCGAGCATCTTGCGTCCGAACGCTTCCTTTTCTTCGCGGTACGTACCCTTCTCTTTCTTGTCCTTCCACCAATAATACATACCGTCGCCGCCGAGGATACCCGCCTGAATAACGACGCAACCGTCCGGACGTTTCATGGTCTTGTCATACGAATAATTGCGGAAAGTCACGCTGTGGTAGTCGCGGTCGAAAACAATAGGCTCTTTCATATGCAAATGCGCGCCGAGCGGTTTGTCGGATACGTCTGCGCTGCATTTGAACGCCACAGTCGTATATGTGTAAATAGGATAGTTTTTCATATCCGCAAGACGCTCGTCGATCTTTTTGACCGCATACTTGCCGCCGAGAAGTTTCTTGAGACAGTGTTCGGCGGCGGTGGACGAAACCACCCAATCGGCGGGAAGAAATTCGCCGCTCTTCAGTTCCGCGCCGACTGCGCGGTTATTTTCGATCCTTACTTTTTCGACCTCGGACGAAAGACGGAATCTGCCGCCGAGCGACGTGTAACGCGCCGCCATACGCTCGGTAAGCGGTTTACTGCCGCCGAGCGGAATACCTCCGTTATGCGCGGTAACGTGCGCGAGCATATAAAGCATGCTCATGAGATTGTACCCGGGCGCCATATATCCCTCGAAGAAAGAACGCAGATCTTTGTTTTTGAACTTCCGCGCATAATCGGAACAGCTGATCTTGGACATTTTACTTACCCAGTACAGATCGCCGCCCATCGTAAACGCAACTTTCAAAAGCTGTCCGAGTCCCATCTGATCCACCGGTTTGTTTACCGGTCCTTCTATACGCTGAAAGCGGCGTACGATTTTGCAGAAACGGCGTATTTCTTTTTCGTCTTCGGGCGCGAAAGCGACGAGCTCTTTCTCCAGTTTATCGGCGTCCGCCCATACTGTAAAGGTGCGTCCGTCGCCGAAATCGAAGAACGCGAAATCTTCCTGAAAATATATTTCCGTATCGTCGGTAAGCGCATGCGTGTCCCGCCAGAGATCGTAATACGACGATCCGGGGTTTACGCCCGTCATCCAGTGGATGCACCCGTCGATATAACAGCCCTTGCGTTCCCAGCCCGTGCAAGCGCCGCCGTAATCGGCATTCTTCTCCACGATCTCGGTATCGTAGCCGTTGATCTGCAAATAGATCCCCGTAGTCATGCCCGAAATTCCGCCGCCTATGATAATTACCTTTTTCTTGTCCAAATCCTGTCTCCGATAATGTCCGTTTCGTCGCCGCCGGCAACGCTCATGACGTAATCGCCCGAGCGGTATACGGCAAGCGGCAATGCGGCAGTATCGATCTTTCGAAGATCGAGATCCACGCCGCGTCCGTCGAGTTTGAGCGCGGCTTCTTTCCCCGTCCATACGGTAAAAAATTCTTCCGTCGCATCACCCGACAACAGTATATCACGTTCCGCTTCCGAAAAAAAGCGTTTCGCGAACTCCTCGATATTTTTTCTTTCCTTAATCAATTCTACGTCGATCCCGACCTCTCTTTCGGACAGTCCGCACACGGCAAGCCCGCCCGAATGAGAAATACCGAACTTAAGATTGCTGTTCTTAAAATACGGTTTACCGCCCTTTCGGCGTTCAAGCACGAGCGGCGAAGGATCGATGCCCCTGATTTCAAGCAAAAACAGCAGAGCGCGCAAACCCGCGAAGCTCTGCCGTTTGGATTCCTCGTTCAAACGTGCCGAGATGCCGTCGAGATATTCCCGCGAGGACGTAAACCGCGCATAAAGCTCGGAAGCGTACTCGCCCGTTTCGCATGAAGTAACGAATATCACAACGGAAGATTACCGTGTTTTTTCGACGGAGCCGTTTGTTTCTTTCCTTGAAGCATGACAAGCGCGCTTACGACGCGTTCTTTGGTCTCCTCGGGTAAAATGACTTCGTCCACGAATCCGCGCGCCGCGGCGACATACGGATTCATGAATTTTTCCTCGTACTCGGCGATTATCTTCGCGCGCTCGGCGTCTTTGTCCTCCGCCGCCTCTATGCGCTTTCTGCCGATGATATTAGCTGCGCCGTCCGCGCCCATGACCGCTATTTCCGCAATAGGCCATGCGAATACCATATCCGCGCCCATGCCTTTGGAATTCATCGCTATATACGCGCCGCCGTACGCCTTGCGAAGTATGACGCTGACTTTCGGTACCGTCGCTTCGGAATAAGCGTAAAGCATCTTAGCCCCGTGGCGTATAATGCCGTTATACTCCTGCTGTTTTCCTGGAAGGAAAGCGGGTACGTCCACGAGCGTCAAGAGAGGGATTCCGAAACAGTCGCAGAAACGTATAAACCGCGCGGCTTTGTCGCCCGCATTGAAATCGAGCGAACCCGCCATGACTTTGGGCTGATTTGCCACCACGCCCACCGTCTTGTGACCCATACGAATAAATCCGACGACGATGTTCTGCGCCCAGTCGCGCTGTACCTCGAGGAAAGTGCCGCGATCGGCGATCTCCTCGATCACACGGCGAATGTCGTACGCCGTTTTCTTGTTGTCGGGAACAATGGACGCAAAGCCCGTAGCTTTGGTTATATAACTCTCGTCGTACGTCGTTTTCGTATCTTCGCAACTCGACGGCAGATACCCTATAAGCTGACGAATACCGTTCAAACACGATTTGTCGTCCGCATACGAGAAATGCGCGACACCGCTCTTGGACGTATGCACAGCCGCGCCGCCGAGCTCGGACGTCGTAACCGTTTCGCCGGTCACGGCTTTGATGACCGCAGGACCCGTAATATACATTTGGCTCGTTTCTTCGGTCATGAAAATAAAGTCGCAGAGCGCCGGAGCGTAACAAGCTCCGCCCGCGCACGGACCCATGATCGCCGCGACCTGAGGCACCGCTCCGCTCATTCTGGAATGACGGTAGAAAATACCGCCGTAACCCGAAAGCGAGTCTATGCCCTCCTCTATCCTCGCGCCGCCGCTGTCGTTGATCGACAGAAAAGGCGCGCGCATATCGAGCGCCATATCCATAACGCGGCAGATCTTCTGCGCCTGAGCCTCGCCAAGGCTTCCTCCGCCCACGGTAAAGTCCTGCGACGAGCAGAACACGAGTTTCCCGCCGATGCGGCCGTAACCCGTAATGACGCCGTCGCCGAGTACTTTTTTCTTATCCATGCCGAAGTCGGAAATACGCGACTCGGCAAGCGAATTGACTTCGACGAAGCTGCCGCGGTCGAAAAGATATTCCACTCTTTCGCGAGCAGTCATTTTATTCGTCGAATGCTGTTTGTCTATTCTGGCCTGTCCGCCCCCCATGTTGTGAGCGGCGCGTTTATCTTTAAGCGTTTGTATGCTCTTTGAGTCCCACATTCTGTTCACCTTCCGTGATACATGCCAATTTTTCGAGGTCGTCCACCGTATTCACCGTCGTGACGCGCACGCCTCTGTCTATGCGTTTCATAAAGCCCGAAAGCGTCTTGCCCGGTCCGATCTCGACGAACTCCGTCACTCCGAGTCCGAGCATAGCTCGCACCGACTGTTCCCAACGGACGGAAGACGAAACCTGACGCGCGAGATATTCCGCAATACGATCGCCGCTTTCGACGACTTCGGCATTGACGTTCGCAACGTACGGTCTGATCGGATCGCGGAACGAAATGTTTTCGAGTTCCGCGGCGAGTTTTTGCCCTGCGGGCGCAAGAAGCGGCGAATGGAACGGACCGCTCACGTTGAGCGGCGCGACCAGTTTGGCTCCCGCTTCCTTAAACCTTTCTCCCGCGTAATCCACCGCTTCTTTATTGCCCGAAATAACTATCTGACCCGGACAGTTGTAATTCGCAGGGACGACGCAAAGCCCCGTCTTACGCGACACGTCCGCGCAAAGCTCTTCCACCTTTTCCGCTTCGAGCCCTATTATCGCGGACATACCGCCCTTTCCGGCAGGTACGGCGTTTTCCATATAGATGCCGCGCTTGCGCACTACGCGCACCGCGTCGCCGTAATTCATCGCGCCGCATGCCACGAGCGCGGAGTATTCGCCGAGCGAAAGTCCCGCAGTAACGTCGGCTTCAATGCCCGTTCTGCGCACTCCCTCGAGCACGCACACCTCTGCTACGAGCATGGCAGCCTGGGTATATTCCGTTTTGTTTATAAGCTCGTTTTCATCGAACATTATTCCGCGGAGATTGAAATCGAGCAGATCGGCGGCATAGTCGACTATCTGACGGCACTCGGAAAAAGCGTCGTAAAAGTCCTTTGCCATACCGACGTACTGCGCGCCCTGTCCGGGAAAAATGAAAGCGATCTTAGACATAAAGCTGATCCTTTTTCGCCGCCGTGAACGATAATTCGCCCTTGGCGCGAAGCTGTCCGTCCACAGACGCTTTGACAGCGAATTTATACAGTCCGCCCGCCGCCATGAGAACATTCGCCTCGAGCGTGAGCGTATCTCCGGGCACGACTGCCTTCACGAACTTGAAAGCGTCGGCTTTGAGAAGGACGTATACCGTGTCGGGATCCGTAAGCGAACCGTCGCCGGGATCGATAACGAGCGAGCACAACTGCGCCAGCGACTCGATTATGAGCACGCCGGGCATGACCGGCATTTCGGGGAAATGACCCGCGAAATACGGCTCGTTGACAGACACGTTTTTGATGCCTTTGGCATATTCGTTCGGTCTGATTTCGGTCACCCTTTCCACCATCTGGAAAGGCGGACGCTGTTTGATTCTCTTGTTTATATCGAGTATATTCATTAAACCACCCTTTTCAGAGCGACAGACCGCCGTCGATAACGATAGTCTGTCCGGTAATGTACGACGCGTCGTCGGACACAAGGAAAGCGACGAGATCGGCCACTTCCTCGACTTCGCCGAAACGTCCGAGCGGTACCTGCGTAAGATATTCCGCTTTCTTGTCCTCGGGAAGTTTTGCGACCATGTCGGTAGCTATAAAGCCCGGAGCGATCGCATTGACGCGTATACCGTGCGGAGCAAGCTCGGTCGCAAGCGTAGCGGTCATCGAATTGATCGCGCCCTTGGTCGCGGCATAAACCGACTGACCGGGCAGAGCCATCTTCGAGCTGACCGACGAAACGTTTACGATCACGCCTTTTTTGGCTTTGAACATCTTGAGCGTCGCCGCCTGCGCACAGTAAAAATAACCTTTTACGTTTATATTGAGACTTCTGTCGAGCGAATCGGGCGAAAGCATGAGCAGAAACGCATCGTCGACAACGCCCGCATTGTTGACAAGCACATCGATCTTGCCGAGCTCTTTCACTACGGTGCGGAACATGACGTTTACGTCGCCGCGTTCGCCTACGTTGGCTTTTACCGCAATCGCGTTCACGCCGAACGCCTTTATCGCTTCTACGACCTTATTCGCTTCTTCTTCGTTGGAATTATAGTTTACGGCGACGTCGTACCCGAGACTGCCGAGCTTGAGCGCGACGCCGCGACCTATGCCTCTCGACGCGCCCGTAACGAGCGCAACTTTGTTTTCAGACATGATATGTTACCTTTCAGATTTTCTTCAACACGACGGCGTTGAACGAGCCGCCTGCGGACGCGGACACGGCAAGCGCGTATTTTGCCGCCGTCTTTCCTATTCTGCCCGAAAGCATGAGCGACGCGTGCGCCGCTTCGAGCGCCGAAGATGCCGCGCGACCCTCGCCGCAAAGCGCTTTCACGCTTACTTTTTCAGCTTTCCCGAAGTCCTTAAGCGCTTCGTTTTCCGTGTCGGTCAGCGTTTTCAGTCCGTTGGAGCACGTAAGGACGAGTCCTATGTCCGAAGCCGACAATTTCGACTCGGAAAGCGCGGAAGCTATCGCTTTTTTCATGCCGTCCGCACAGCCGTATTTGCCGAACGGAACGTCGCAGTGAGCGAATCCGCTGCCGAGCACTTCGGCGTATTTCTTTGCGCCGCGACGATCCGCGCTCTTTGCTTTTTCGAGCACTATCGTCACCGCGCCGTCGCCGAGCGTCATACCCGCTTCATTCGCGCCGAGCTTTTCGTACAGCATGTGTACGGTATCCGAATCCTCGTCCGCGCCGACGGCGAGAACAACGTCGTTCTGCGTCGTACGGAGCACTCTCGGCGAGTATGCCACCGCCGCAAGACCGGAAGCCGCGCCGTTGGAATAAGTTACGTTATATCCCTTTACGCCCGCGCTGATCGAAAGATAGCCGGGAGCGGCGTTGTAAACGGTGTTCGGGAACAGGAATGCGGAACCCGACTGAGTACCGTTCGCGATGATACCCTTCTGGAAATTGGCTATATCCGTCTGCGGTCCGTCCGACGTTCCTGCGACTATGCCTATTTTCGTAGCGTTTTCTTCGGTCACCTCGATGCCTGCGTCGGCAAGCGCGAGCTTACCCGAAACGCACGTCATCTGACTGAGCTTATCCAGTTTGCGATAGAAATTCAATTTGATTCCCACCGAAGCGAAGTCATCGGCGCATACCGAAGAAACGAAGTCGCCGCAGTTCTCGCACTTATCGGCCGCCGATGCGGAATTGACCGCTTCGACGTATTTTTCGACCGTATTTCCGAGCGGGCTGACGATACCGAGTCCGGTAACGTATACCCTCTCGTCCGAAGGCTGCGCGAGTTTTCTCGCCGCGCCCTCTTTAGCGTAAATTATGCTGGCGTTGTTTCCGCCGAACGCATAGTTATTCGACTGAACGTAATCGACTTTTCTGTTTTTGCCCTCGTTCGGTACGAAATCGAACTCGCCGGCTTTTTCGCGCATAGCCGCCTTATCCTCGTCGGTATATCCGACGGTAGGCGGAACCATGCCGCGCTCGATTGCTTTGACGCAGAATACGGCTTCCACCGATCCCGCCGCGCCCAGACAGTGACCGACCATCGATTTAGTCGAACTTGCGCTCACTCCGCCGTCGTTGCCGAAGACTCTGA
>CAJUKR010000020.1 GCA_910587025.1 uncultured Christensenellaceae bacterium | reverse complement strand
CGATGCAGCAGCCCCAGCCCCAACCTCAGCCTCAGGCACAGGCACAACCTCAACCTCAACCCCAGCCTATGCAAATGCCTCAGATGCAACAGATGCCTATGGGCGTCGGGCAGACCGTAACGATGAGCGAGGATATGTTCGCCAAGCTCGAAGCTCGGTTCGACAGACTGCTTAACGCGCAGGAGATCGCCGCGGCGAGAGCGGAAGCGCAGGCGGCCGCGGAGGCGAAAGCGGCTCAACAGACGCTTGCGATGCAGATGGCGGCAATACAGCAGACGTTGGCGGTCAATAAAGCGGAAGCGGCTCAGCGTGCGATCGAAAATCGCGTGGAAACCGAGTTTGCCCGACTTCGCGGAGAAAGATATACTCCGCCCGCGCTCGACAGCGGAAGGGGCAATAACATAAGCACCGAAGCGCTCGGCGAATTGCTTTTGTCCGCATTGCAGAACGCCGCCGGCTTGCGTACTCGAGACGGAGAGAAAGAACACCCCGCATTGCCCGAAGGCGGAATGGCGGGAGGGATAGTGCCGGGAGCGATCACGACTACGACGACTACGACTACGGTAGACGCGAGCGGACGGAGCGAAGAAAAGCCCATACTGACGGGTAATGTCGAGACTATTCCCGAAGCGGAAGGATTGTTCAACCGCAGAGGAAGAAAGAACGGCGCGTATGACCCGGATAATTTCTACAATTTCTTCGACGAGCAGGAAAAGAAATAATCGAAAGCAAAACATACCCGAAGCAAATGCTTCGGGTATGTTTTATTATTATTATTCAGTCGTATTGTATCGCGGCTTTTATTTTGTCCGAGTTTTCTTTGTCGGTCAGAAGCGCAAGCAGTTCGAGTCCGAGGTCTATTGCAAATCCCAGTCCGCGCGCCGTCGTGATGTTTCCGTCGGTGACGACTCCCGTGCGCGTATACGCAGCGCCTTCGAGCATGTCTTCGAATCCCGGGAAGCATGTCGCCGTTTTTCCTTTGAGCAGTCCGAGTTTACCGAGTACGGACGGCGCGGCGCAGATGGCGGCGATGCGTTTACCTGCCGAGTTTGCTACGAGAAGCGCGTCTGTGAGGAGTTTGCATTCCCCTAGCTTCTTTGTTCCGGGCATTCCGCCCGGAAGGAAGAGGGCGTCCGCGTCGCCGAGATCGGTGTTTTCGATGATTTCGTCGCAAACGACGGTAATACCGTGCGAACTTTTTATTTCGCGTTTACCCGAAACGGATATCGTTTTTACCTCAATACCGCCGCGAATGAGCACGTCGGCAACGGCAAGGCATTCGGTTTCTTCCGTTCCGTCCGCCATGAATGCGTAAATTTTCATTATCTGATCTCCTTGCTTTTTCGAAAATTATACTACATAGCCGCGCCGTTTGCAATATTTTTTCGTGTCTTTCGGGAAAATATCTCAATCGCTCGACTTTTTCATGCAACAGGAGTATACTTTTTTCATAGAATGACTTTTGAGGAAAACGGAGGTTTAAGTTAATGCTCAGATGCGTTATGAACGTATTTACGCGCATACTCCGTCGGTCGATGGCGGGCTTCGACGCGAAGTGCGAAAAAGGCAAGACGCCGATAAGCGGCGTCAAGGAATATAAAGACATTACATACAACGAAGGCGTGGGGGACGACGGACTGCTTGACGTTTACGTCGCCGAGGAAACTCAGCGCGGCGCGCCCGTGCTTTTCGATATTCACGGCGGCGGACTGGTATACGGATACAAGGAGCTTAACAAGCGGTTTTGCTACGCGCTTGCAAGGCATGGTTTCGTGGTTGTGTCGGTGAATTACCGACTTGTGCCGAAAACGGATTTTATAGGTCAGTTATCCGACATAACGAAAGCGATGAGGTGGACGGAGGCGAATATACGCGATTACGGCGGAGGCGGGGATTATTACGTTTGCGGCGACAGTGCGGGCGCGCTTCTCGGACTGTATGCGTCGGCGATCTCTTCGTGCGAAAAACTCTCGGACGCTTTCGGGGTTACGGGCGGGTTTGCTCCGCGCGGCTTTTTGTTTATAAGCGGATTATACGATCTTCGGGCGAAGAATTATATCAAGCATCTTTGCAAGTATGCGCTTCCGAAAGGATATAAAAAAACCGCGTGGTACAAATATACCGACGTAGCCGAGCTTCTTAAAGTATACGAAATCCCGCCGTCTTTCCTGACGTCGTCGGACGGGGATATGCTCAAAGGACAGACGGACGCGTTCGCGGCTCTTTTGTCGGCGCTCGGACGCAGTTTCGCGCTCGATTTCCGTAAGTCCAAACGCAATGATGAGGGACACGAGTATTATCATATTTATCCCGTAAAAAATCCCGAATGGCGGGAGTGCCGCGCTCTCTTCGACCGGGCGGAGGAATTTTTGCTGAAAACCTCTCCAAACGTTTGACTTTTGAGCGCGGGAGTGGTATTTTATAAAAAATAAATATAAACCGTTGACGCGGGAGTAAAAATAAGAAAGGCGCTTGACAGAGAGTCCGGGCAGGTGAAAGCCGGACAGTAGCCGCTTATTACAATGGGCCGCGGAGGGCGCAGTCAAAGGGAAACCGAGTATTCTGCGACGTATGATCGGCGTTAACGATCGGGAATATGATTGTATTTCTATCGAGCGTGCGGCTCGTCCGCATAAACAAGGTGGCACCACGGGTGATTACTCGTCCTTGACAGTTTTGTCGGGGACGTTTTTTTATTCCCCGATACCGATCTGAAAACGGCGCGTCGATGTTTCGGCGCGGGAGGTATTATGAGTGAAGGCAGATTCGGAGCGCACGGCGGACAGTACGTCCCCGAAACGCTCATGAACGCCGTGACCGAACTGGAAGCGGCTTACGCGAAATATAAGAACGATCCCGAATTCGTTTCGGAACTGACCGAACTGTTCAACGGTTACGCAAACCGTCCCAGTCCGCTTTATTACGCCGGGAAAATGACAGAAGATCTCGGCGGCGCGAAAGTGTACTTAAAGCGCGAGGACATGAACTTTACCGGGTCGCACAAGATAAACAACGTGCTCGGACAGGTTCTGCTCGCGAAAAAAATGGGCAAAACGCGCGTGATAGCCGAGACGGGTGCGGGTCAGCACGGCGTCGCAACCGCGACGGCGGCGGCATTGTTCGGCATGGAGTGCGAGATATTCATGGGGCGTACTGACACCGAACGGCAGGCGCTCAACGTCTATAAGATGCGACTGCTCGGCGCGAAAGTCCACGCCGTGGACAGCGGAACGGCTACGCTCAAAGACGCTGTCAGCGAAACGATGCGCGAGTGGACGAAACGCATATCCGATACGCATTACGTCCTCGGCTCAGTCATGGGACCGCACCCGTTCCCGACGATAGTGCGCGATTTTCAATCGGTGATCTCGCGCGAGATCAAGGCTCAGCTTTACGAGAAAGAAGGCAGACTTCCCGATGCGGTGATCGCATGCGTGGGCGGCGGATCGAACGCTATGGGCGCGTTCTATCATTTTATAGACGACAAGAGCGTGCGGCTCGTCGGCTGTGAAGCGGCGGGGCGGGGCGCGGATACCTTTGAAACCGCGGCAACGATAACGACGGGCAAACCCGGAATTTTTCACGGAATGAAAAGTTATTTTTGTCAGGACGAATACGGACAGATCGCGCCGGTGTACTCCATATCGGCGGGGCTCGATTATCCAGGCATAGGTCCCGAACACGCATGGTTGCACGATACAGGCAGGGCGGAATACGTCCCCGTGACCGACGACGAAGCGGTCGGCGCGTTCGAATATCTCTCGAAAACGGAGGGCATCATACCCGCGATCGAGAGCGCGCACGCGCTGGCTCACGCGATAGCGATCGCTCCGAAAATGAGCCGTGATAAGATAATAGTTGTGAACATATCAGGGCGCGGCGACAAAGACTGCGCCGCAATAGCGCGATACCGCGGGGAGGATATATATGACTGACAGACCGAAAAAAGCGTTTTCGGGCGGTAAGGTTTTCGTTCCTTTTCTGACCTGCGGCGATCCGAATATCGAAACTACCGAAAAACTCGTGCTTGCCATGGCCGATGCGGGCGCGGATCTGATCGAACTCGGAGTGCCGTTTTCCGATCCGACGGGCGAAGGTCCCGTAATTATGTCTGCAAACATACGCGCATTAAGCGCCGGGGTCACCGTGGACGATGTATTCGATATGGTTGCGCGGCTCAGAAAAAAGACGGACGTTCCGCTTGCATTCATGACTTACGCAAACGTGGTGTTTTCCCGTGGGACAGAAGAATTTGTGCGTCGCATGGCAAGAGTCGGAGCGGACGCGCTTATCCTGACCGACGTTCCGCTCGAGGAAAAAGACGAGTTCGCTCTGCCCTGCGCCCGCGCGGGCATAAAATACGTGTCGATTGTTTCGCCCGCGTCTTCGGAACGCGTCGATCTTATAACGCGGCGCGCCGAGGGATTCGTGCAATTTATGTCGCCGCTCGGTGTCGCCGATGAAATCGGCGGGCTTTGTACGGACATTGCGGAAACGGCAAGGCGGATAAACGCCGCAGGTTTGCCGTGTATCGCGGATTCGGAAATATCGACGTCGGAGCAGGCGAAACGTATGTCGGGGATCTGCGACGGCGTAGTCGTCGGCAGTGCGATCGTGCGGCTGATCGCCGAACATGGAGAGGACTGCGTGCCTTACGTGACGGAACTCGTAAAAGCTATGAAGTCGGCGGTGCGCGGATAAAACCGACCTCGTTCGTTGACAAACGGCGGACGGCATGATATAATACGGGCATGAACTCAACGAACACACGAGGCAGTAAAACTCTGTCCACGATCGACCTTCTCGATTACTCGGCGTCAAAGGGGCGCAAGCGCAAACCGCAAAAGCGCAACGGCGTAGACCCTGCGCGCGCCGAGAGGTACAGTCCCGACGCCGAAACGGGGCTTGCTTCCGAGCAGGTGGAAAAACGCATAGGCGACGGACTCGTCAACGTATCGAGTAAATCGGTCGGGCGGTCGTATTTCCGCATAGTCGCATCCAACCTGTTCACGTATCTCAATCTTCTTATCATCGTGATTTTCGTCGCGATGCTTTTGGTCGTGGATTTCGCAAAGGACTGGAGCAAATTTCTGTTCGTTGTCATAGTGTCGGTCAACACCGTTATCGGTATAGTCCTCGAAATAAAATCCAAAATGACTATAGATCGACTGAAACTCGTTACCGCGCCGACGGCGATCGTCGTACGCGACGGTTTTACGAAAGCGATCCCTGTGCGCGATGTGGTGCTCGACGACATAATCTATCTCGAATCGGGCAAACAGATCGGCGCGGATTCGGTCATAGTAAAAGGCGAATGCGAAGTAAACGAGTCCATGCTTACCGGAGAGAGCGTTCCCGTCCGCAAATGTGTGGGCGACGTTATCTTTTCCGGATCGTTCATGACGTCGGGAAACTGTTATGCCCGCGTGGATAAGATAGGCGACGACAATTATGTCGAAACGCTTTCGTCGTATGCGAAAAAATACAAGAAACCGAAGAGCGAACTCAACAACGCGATCAATCTCGTTATAAAAGTCGTATCGGTCATTATGATCCCGATCGCCATACTTATGATATACCGTACTTACAGCACGCTCGTCGTGGACGAAACGATGTTGATCGATCCGTGGGCGAGAGGGGACGGCGACGGACATTTGTTTTATAAGATCATAACTACCGTATCCGGCGCGCTGGTCGGCATGATCCCTTCGGGTATGTTCCTGCTCACGAGCGTTGCGCTTGCCACATCTGTCATAAGGCTTGCCAAACGTCACACGTCGGTGCAGAATTTGTATTGTATAGAAATGCTGGCGCGCGTAGATACGCTTTGTTTGGATAAAACGGGCACGATAACGGACGGCTCGATGTCTGTAAAGAAAGTCATTCCGATCAAGGGCGCCGAAACGGGCGGGTTTACCGTCGGCGATATAATAGGCGCGATGTTGTCTGCGACCGAAGACAATAATCAGACGGCGATCGCTCTCGCCGCAAAGTTCGGATATAATTTGAAGTTCCGCGCTCTTACGGTATTGCCGTTCTCGTCCACGCGCAAGATGTCTGCGGTCACGTTTGAGGACATGGGTACGTTCATGCTCGGCGCGCCCGAGTTTGTGCTGACGGATATGGGCATACGTATAAGAAAGCTGATAGACGATAACGCCGCGCAGGGTTACCGCGTTATGTGTCTGGCGCATTCGCCGTCGGATATACGCGGCGAGAAACTTCCCGCGCTCCGCCGTCCGCTTTGCCTGATCGTCATAGAGGATCATATCCGCGACGACGCGGTCGAAACGATACGTTGGTTCAAGGAAAACGACGTTGCTGTAAAAGTGATTTCGGGCGACAACCCGATCACAGTATCCGAAGTCGCTCGGCGCGTAGGCGTCGAGGGCGCGGAAAACTATATCTCGCTCGAGGGTCTTTCCACGCACGAGGTGGTGGAAGCGGCAAACCGCTATACCGTTTTCGGCAGAGTGACTCCCGAGCAGAAGAGTATTCTCGTCAAGAGCATGAAAGCCAAGGGGCATACCGTTGCGATGACGGGCGACGGCGTGAACGATATCCTCGCGATGCGACAGGCGGACTGCGCGGTTTCCATCGCTTCCGGTTCCGAAGCGGCGCGCAACGTAGCGCACCTCGTGCTTATGGACAATAACTTTACTTCCATGCCCGACGTGGTCGTGGAAGGGCGGCGAGTCATTAACAATATCGCAAAATCCTCGTCGCTTTATCTGATGAAGACTATGATGACGGTTTTGCTGTCGATAGTTTCGCTCGCGATAGGTACGTCGTATTTCTTTACGACGAACATGACGCTGATGTACGAAATATTCATTACCGCCATACCGTCGTTCTTCCTTGCGTTGCAGACGAACAAGGATCGCGTTCAGGGACGTTTCTTGACGAATATGCTGAAAAACGCCTTCCCGGGCGGCTTCACGCTTTCGGTCGCGATCATGGCGGTATACGTGTATTGGCTTAATTTCGGTACGGGCGAGTTCGGCGGGGAATATAATTACGAATTCCTTACAATGGCGACATTGACGCTTACGTATGCGGGATATTTCGTTCTGATCCGTCTCGCTCAGCCGTACAACGCTTACCGCATAGTGCTCGTCGCGCTTACTTTCGGGCTTTGCCTGTTCGGTACGATTGCGCTCGGAAGTTCGATGTTCGGTATGGACTTCGATGCGGTTACGGTTACCGACTGGCTGTTTGTCGCGACTGTCGTTATGGCGGCTTACGGAGTGGTGAGCGTACTGTTTGCGGTCACCGATAAGATCAATATTTCCACGCAGGCGATCGAGGTCGAGGCGGCGGCGCAGGAAAAACGCCGCATAGAGGAACAACAGCTTCTCGACGAATATCGCGAAGGAAAACGCGGCGAAATAGACATTTCGGAAGACGAAAAATAACAATGCCGATTATGACGACCCGACAGTACGATCGCGTCGTCATAATTCATGCATAAAGCAGAAAACGACGTAATAGAAATACATAAAAAGGGAATAATCGAAAGGTATGCCCACCGCTTATACACATCAACTCATTGCCGAGGACTCGAAAGAAGTCATTTCGGACGAAGTCCGTCTCGCCGATTATTATTTCGGCGCTCAGGGCGCGGATTCGCTGTTCTTTTTCCGGTTCATTAAATTCGCTAAACACAACCTCGGCAACATGCTTCATACGGACGACATTTACGGTACGTTTACGACAATGCTCGATTTTTGCCGTACGCATCCCGAAGCGCTGTCGTATGTGCTCGGTTATGTCACTCATTGCGCGTCGGACGCGGTGTTTCATCCCTATGTGTATTTCGTCGCGCATAACCGCGGTGTCACGAAATTGCTTCGTTCCATATGTCATACGCGAATGGAAACCGATCTCGACTCGTATTTTCTCGATAAACTCGGTATATCCGTCGAAAAGTACGGTTTGCCGTACGGCGTGCACGATATAAATATGAATGTGATAACCGAACTTTATGTTCGGGTGTTTGAAGCGAAGGGTGTGTCCGCTACGCGTAAAGCAGTACGCCATGCGATCAAAAACTATTTTCGTTATGTGCGCGGCACCACCGACAGACGTTTTCGCAAAGGTGGATTTTACGGATTCCTCGGAAAGTATTCGCTTCGCTTCCGACATCTCGCCGCATTGTTCCGCAGACGGGCAACCGAGATCGACCGTTCTTTCCTGAACGAAGAACACCGCGAATGGCATTACAGAGAGGACGAAAGCCGCAAGTCTACGGACAGCGTAGACGAGCTTTACGAAAAAGCGGTCGATAAGTGCCGCGGTATGCTTCGGCTCTTTCTCGACGCATACAACGGTAATACAGAACTCCCGCGCGAAGAGTTCAATACCCATCTTTTGAAAGGCATAAACGTCGATTGAATTGCGCATTTCGCAAAGACCGTTAAAGACGGTCTTTTTATTTTGTTTGAGAAACGTAAGCCGTAACGCCGAAAATGGACATTTTTTGCTTAAAAGTAGAAAATTTGTGCGCACTTTTTACAAACGTATTGACAAAGCGCGAGAGGTGTTTTATTATTGTACGGTAAAGTTATATGACAGACAAAAGGAATGAAACTTGATGAAAGACAAAGCAAAAACTTCGTTGTTCGGCAATGCGTTTTTCAACAGCCGAGTGAAATCGGTAAACGTAAAACCGCCCGAGATGCTGATCGGTTATTTTATAGGTCCGTTCGGCGCGTTGCTTTCCGGCGGTATATTTACGAGCATTCTGCAAATGTATTTTACCGACGTTCTGTTCCCGGGCAACGGCGGCGCCCTGACTTTCCTTATGATCTTGCAGCTCGCTTCCACCGCGCTGATAGTTTTGGGGAACATCGTGGTCGGTCAGCTGATCGAGAGAACCAAGACGTTGCAGGGCAAAGCGCGACCGTGGATATTGCTTTCCGCGTTGACGCTTTCGGTGTCTAGCGTATTGATGTTTATCATGCCGTTCGAGGATACCGTGGCGCGCATGGTCTGGATCGCTATCGCTTACAATCTGTTCTATTCGATAGCTTATCCCATTTACAATACCGCAAACAGCACGCTTATTCCGCTTTCGACGCGGAACATGAAACAGCGCAGTCTGCTTGCTTCGGTTACGAATGTCGCTCAGCTCGGTGTTATGGGCGCGGGGTCGATGGTATTCCCGGCGCTTCTCGGTCTGCTCGGAACGAGCATTCCGTTGTGGTTCGCGGTCATGCTCGGCGTTGCGATATTCGGTTTTCTTACGATCTCGCTTCAGTATATGTTTACCCGCGAGCGCGTTACGGAAGAAACAAAAGCAACTCGGAACGTCGAGAGCAAAAAAGTTTCGCTCGGCAAGCAGCTCAAAGCCGTTACGTCGGACAGAATGTGGTGGTTCGTCATTATATTTTATCTGATATTCCAGTGGAGCGGCGCGATGAAGAACGGCTCTATGGCGTACTTCTGCAAATGGGTGCTCGATAATTCGTTCTGGGAAAATGCCGAAATGTTCGGTATGTCGCAGTCCATACTCGCCGTTCTCGGCGCGATCCCCATGGCGATCGCGGTTGCGTTCGTGTGGCCGCTTTCGAATAAGTTCGGAAAGAAAAATCTGACCGTTGCGGGTATGGCGCTCGGAGTGGTCGGCGGCGTTATCGCGATCATAGGCGGGAATAATATCGTTCCCGTTGCGATAGGTATCGCGCTTAAGTGTCTCGGTTCCGCGCCCGCTTGCTATCTGATTCTCGCAATGCTTGCAGACGTGCTCGATCATATCGAAGCGAAAAAAGGCTTCCGTTGCGACGGACTTACGATGTCGATCTATTCGTCCGTAATGGTTGCCGCTACGCCCATATGCAACGCGATAATCAGCGGACTTCTCGGAGCAACGGGTTATGACGGCAATCTCGATATATTGGCGGGCGCGGTGCAAAACGATATGGCGCGCGCGGCGATCTCCGCAAGTTATATATGGGTGGAAACGATCGCTTACGGCGTTTGCGGTCTGTTGTTGCTTCTGTTTACAGTGGAAAAGAACGTCAAGAGCGAACAGCAGGAGATCCGCGAGCGGCAGAAAGCCGAAACTCTTGCGCGCGGGGAAGAGTGGATCGATCCCGAGGTGCGTATGCAGCGCGAGCAGGACGAACAGGATCGTCTTGCCGAAGAGTCGCGCATAAACGAGTTGAAAGCCGTTTGCGAAAAGAAGGGACTGAACTTCGACGAAGAGGAAGCTAAATATCAGGCTAAACTTGCGGAGAAAAAAGCGAAAGCCGATGCCAAGGCGGCGGCGCGCGCGGCGAAGAAAAAAGACGGCGCTCGATCCGCAGATGAACAGCCCGTCGCGGAAAATAACGAAGAATCCGCCGAAGCGGTTTCCGAAGATCCTAAAGACAAAGAAAGCGGCGAAAACAAAGAATAAACGCTTGCGCTTAAAGCGGACGGTAAAACAAACGGCATATCAAAATGATATGCCGTTTGTTTTCATTCTCTTTCCAGCAAACAGTCGATACCGCAATTGAAATATTTTGCGATTTCCGCCGTATTCTCGACTGTCGGTATACGTTTGCCGTGATACCAATCGTCTATGCTTTGTTTTGCGAAATTGGTTTCTTTGTAAAAACGGTAACGACTTTTTCCGTTTTTATCTAGAATTTTTTTGAAACATTCCGAAAACGGCGGCGCGGTTTTATAAGTTATATCGGGATTCACGGCAACAAGTCCGAGAAGATAGTCGATCGAGCAATGCAATCTATCCGCAATCATAATCAATTTCGGCAAAGAAGGCATATTCTCTTTGCGTAAATATTTATATATCTCCGAGCGGTCTACATCTACGGAGTCGGCAAGTATGGACGGAGATATATTGTTTTCCGTAAGCAGGTCGAAAAGGTTTTCTCCGAATTTCGACAAAATATCCATTTTCTTGTATCCTCTATACAATAATTATCCCTTATATGTGCCAAAAATACTTGCAATGGGAAAATGTTAGGGATATAATATCGATAAGATAGTTAGCGCAAACTATGAAAATTTATAAGGAGTGATAAAAAATGAACAAACAAATCAAGCATACATTTGTTACGAAATCGGATGTATTCGCAAACAGGTTGAGATTAAGATCGACATATTCGATTTGTTATCGGACTTAAAAGTATTGATAAATGAATACTATTTTGCGAAATTCGAAAGCAGTGAACAATCTTTGGTTATCGGTTTCGACAACGGACAAAGATTTCGACTTTCATTGGAAGAAATACATTCATAGTATATAATTTTTATCGATATAAAAAACGGAACAAAATGACCGATCGCAGAGAAATCTCCTGCGGTCGGTTGCATAGTTGCGGAAAAAATGGTATTATATATTTATGGATTTAAGTTATGTACATTGCGAACTTTGTCCGCGGCGGTGCGGCGTCGATAGGACGAAAAAGACGGGGTACTGCGGCGGGGGCGATAGCGCGGCTGTCGCCGAAACAATGCTGCACATGTGGGAAGAACCGTGCATATCCGGCACACTCGGGAGCGGAGCCGTCTTTTTTTCGGGTTGTAATCTGCGTTGTTCTTTTTGTCAGAACAGGGATATTTCACGCGCGGTAACAGGAGATTCGATGACCGCGGATCGGCTCGCGGACGAATTTCGCGCGCTCGTAAAGCGCGGGGCGCATAACATAAATCTCGTTACGGCGACGCCGTATCTTCCGACCGTCGTTTGCGCGCTCGGGAATTTCAAAAAGACCGATCCGCTTGTCACCGTCGTATACAATACCGGCGGGTACGAACGGACGGAGGCGATCGCCGCGCTCGACGGACTGGTCGACGTTTATCTTCCCGACTTCAAATACTTCGACGGAAACCTTGCCGCCGAATATTCCGCCGCGCCCGATTATCCTTCCGTCGTCATATCGGCGATCGACGAAATGACTGAACGCGTCGGAGAGATCGTTATCGAAAACGGACTCGTAAAGCGGGGCGTTATCATCCGTCATCTTGTATTGCCCGGTCACCGCGACGACAGTATAGCGGTGCTTCGGACGATCGCCGACAGGTGGGAGAACAAAGTCAAGGTGAGTATAATGCGTCAGTTTACTCCCGAATTCGCCTCCGAAGATTGCGATCTGAAACGGCGCGTTACGTCGTTCGAATATTCGGAGATACTGCGCGAAGCGGAAAAACTCGGGCTGGACGGATATTCTCAGGATCGGGCTTCTGCGAGCGCGGATTATACGCCGAATTTTATAAAAAGCATAATAGTGAAAAATCAATGAAAATACGGTGTGCGAAATTTCACATTTTCGTCACCGCGGCAAGGTTGCAAAATTTTTTTCTTAAGCGTAGAATATATGTATACAAATGACAATGCGGCAAAAGGTAAGCCGCGGTGGAGGTTATTTATGAAGAAAGTGAAAATTTTGTTCGGCGCGGTTCTTGCGGTAATACTCGCATTCTCGTGCCTTGCGTTCGCGGCTTGTGGTGACGGTACGTTTAACGGTATCGACAATGAGGCGAACGCAGCGACCGACGCTTCGCTCGCTGCTTTTATGGGCGGCATTGCCGAAAACTCCGCAATCGATACGGAGTCGGGTCTGCCCGGGTTCATCGGCGGAAATTCGTATTCCATAGAATATAAGGTGAACAGCAACGTCGAAATGTCCGGCGAAGGTGCTTCGGTGACGTCGAAAACCGATATGTCGGTGAACGGTACCGTGAATCTTACGAAATCCGTGACGGCTAAGCTCGATATGAAAACGGATGTGAGCGTATCCATGACCGGTCCTATATCGTCGAGCACCAAAACGAGCGTTGCGACGAAAATGGTAGCGGTAGACAATAAAGTTTACTGCGATGTTTCGGCAAATGACGAACAGAAGAAATTCTATATCGATCTGGACGATATGTCTGATTTTATCGGCGACATCGAGGACTTTGTTCCGAGCGATACCGAAACGGTTAAACTCGAAGATTTCGTAAACGAACTCAAAGAGTCGCTTGCCGACAATGAATTGTTCGCAGGCGTAACGATAAACCCCGTAGTATACATCAAAGAAGCGACAATGAAGATCACGCTCGGCGACGCAGGCTATATCGGCATTGCTTTTGACAGCGAGTGGAATCTCAGCGCATGCGATTTGGTTGTCAAAGTATCTTACAAGAATCCTTCGATGGGCACTATTACGGGCAATACGGAAATAAAGCTGCGCAAGAGCGGCGCCGTTTCCGTTTCGGCTCCTTCCGATGCATCGAGCTATGAGTCCGGCAGCATACAAGATATTATCGGCGGCATAGGCGGCAGTATATCTTAAAACCTATAATAAAGCATAAAAAGAAAAGCGTTTCCGAAATTTTCGGGGACGCTTTTTGTGTTTATTTTTTTGTTTGTTGGCAATAATCGGAGATATGAAAAAACATTACAGAGAAATAACTTATCTTGTAGGCGATTCAGCCGAAAAAAGGCGTATGATGCGTTCATGCGGAAAGGGTGTGGCTCGCGCTCTCAATGACGAAGTATCCGCGGTATGTCGCGTCAAAGGCAAGGATTATTACGTTGTGGGCAAACATCCGTTCGGCGCGTTTACGGTATGGCAGTATCTCAGATACGAACGCGCGTTGCTTTCGCCGTCGCCGCTCGGAAGAAAAGAGGCGAAAGCGCTCTTGAAATCGGTAGGGTTACGCGTGGCTCTGTGGAAAAAGCTCGGCAGACTTCCGCTTGCACAGCGCAGGCTCGTACAGGCAGCGGCGCGTATGACAAGCGAAACGGTGACCGTGGCGATCAATCTCGACGGCGCTCCGTATTCGCGATCCCTTCGTTCGTCGCTTCGCCGTGCGGCGAAACGGCTGGGCAAGAAATACGCCTTATGGATTGCCGTAACCGATTCCCGTCTTGTGCCGCGCTCGGCGAGGACGCTCGAGATCACGCCGAACACGGTTTATACCGCGCGTAAAAGAAAATACCGCTCTTCGGTCGTTTCGCGCGCTTCGCTTGTCTCCAAACTCAAAGCCTGCTTTGCCGATCCCGAGCCGCTCGAAAAGGGTAAAGTGGTATGCGTGCGCGACTGCTGAATGTCGGGTGCGTCCGGAATGTTTCGAAAAATACGCCCGCAAGCGAAAGCCTGCGGGTTTTTGCGTAAAACCTCCGAAAAACCGTTGACAAATAATGGCGTTTTGTTTATAATAATTTAGCCTGCGATTTTGGCGCAGGCTATGTCTTTGCTTTTGGACAAACCTTAAAGCGGGACGGCGATACTACTAAAAGGAGGTAGAGTAACATGCCCACTATTAATCAGCTCATCAGAAAGGGACGCGAAACCAGCGCAAAGAAGTCGGTTTCTCCGCTTCTCGAGGCAAACCCTCAGAAACGCGGCGTATGCCTGAGCGTCAAGACCGCGACCCCCAAGAAGCCCAATTCCGCACTCAGAAAGATTGCGCGTGTGCGTCTTGTGAACAAGATGGAAGGAACTGTTTATATCCCCGGTATAGGGCACAACCTGCAGGAACATAGCGTCGTGTTGGTTCGTGGCGGCAGAGTGAAGGATTTGCCCGGCGTAAGATATCATATCATTCGCGGCGCGTTGGATACCAACGGCGTAGCGAAACGCATGCAGGCCCGCTCGAAGTACGGTGCAAAACGACCTAAGTAATCCGCGCACCGAGAACGAAATTACATTCAAAAGGAGACATTTATTATGCCCAGAAGAAGTGGAGTTCCGAAGCGCGACGTGCTTCCGGATCCTATCTACGGCAGCAAGGTAGTTACCAAGCTGACCAACCAGGTAATGCTGGACGGCAAGAAAGGTGTCGCACAGAAAATAGTGTACGACGCTTTCGAAATCATAAAAGAAAAAACCGGCTCCGAGCCGATGGACGTATTTACCAAGGCGCTTGAGAACGTTATGCCTCAGCTCGAGGTCAAGGCGCGCCGCGTAGGCGGTTCGACCTATCAGGTACCTATGGAGATCCGTCCCGACCGTCGCCAGACGCTCGGCATCCGTTGGCTCGTGCTTTTCTCCCGCAAGCGCGGTGAGAAGACGATGAGAGAACGTCTTGCGGCAGAGCTCATGGACGCGTACAACTCGACCGGCGCGGCTGTAAAGCGTAAGGAAGAGATGCACAGAGCGGCAGAGGCGAACAAGGCGTTCGCACATTTCCGCTGGTAAGACGGAACAGGAGAATCCCAAATGGCTAAACGTGAATATTCACTCGAAAATACCAGAAACATCGGTATTATGGCTCATATCGACGCGGGTAAGACCACGACGACCGAGCGTATCCTTTTCTACACCGGTAAGGTTCATAAGATCGGCGAGACCCACGAGGGCGCGGCTACGATGGACTGGATGGAGCAGGAGCAGGAGCGCGGTATAACGATCACTTCCGCGGCTACCACGACGATGTGGAAGACCAAAACGAGCCCCATGACGCGTATCAACATCATCGATACCCCGGGACACGTCGACTTCACCGTAGAGGTCGAGCGTTCGCTCAAAGTCCTTGACGGAGCAGTCGCGGTGTTCTGCGCAAAGGGCGGCGTCGAGCCTCAGTCCGAAACGGTTTGGCGTCAGGCGACGAAGTACGGCGTTCCCAGAATGGCGTACGTCAATAAAATGGACATCAACGGCGCGAATTTCTTCAACGTTCTCAGAATGATAAGCGAGCGTCTGGGCGCAAACCCCGTCGCTATACAGCTTCCCATCGGTAAGGAAGAAACGTTCAAAGGCGTTATCGACCTCGTGAGAATGAGAGCCGAAGTTTATTACGACGACCTCGGAAAGGACGTACGCGACGAGGATATCCCCGCCGATATGATCGATCTTGCAAACGAATACAGAGCGAAGCTCCTCGAAACGGTTGCGGAACAGGACGACGCGCTCATGGAAAGATATTTCGAGGACGAAGGCGCTTCCTTCACCGAAGACGAGATCAAGACGGCGCTCAGAAAGGGCACGATCGGAATGAACATCATTCCCGTCACCTGCGGTTCGTCGTATAAGAACAAGGGCGTTCAGCTCCTTCTCGACTCGATCGTAAACTTTATGCCCAGTCCCCTCGACGTTCCTCATATCAAAGGTACGTTGATCGACGGCGAAACGGTGGAAGAAAGAGAAACGAGCGACGAAGCTCCGTTCTCCGGTCTTGCGTTCAAGATCATGGCGGATCCGTTCGTCGGCAGACTTGCGTTCTTCCGTTGCTATTCCGGCACGCTTACCACCGGCTCTTATGTGCTCAATTCCACCAAGAATAAGAAAGAGCGCGTAAGCCGTATCGTAATGATGCACGCAAACAGCCGTACCGAGATCGATCAGATCTACTCCGGCGATATCTGCGCTATCGTAGGTCTTAAAGATACTACTACGGGCGACACGCTTTGCGATCCCGCGCACCCCATTGTGCTCGAGTCCATGGAATTCCCCGATCCCGTCATCAGAGTCGCGATCGAGCCCAAGACCAAAGCGGGACAGGAAAAAATGGCGATCGCTCTTCAGAAGCTCGCCGAGGAAGACCCGACTTTCAAGACGTATACCGATCAGGAAACCGGTCAGACCATAATCGCCGGTATGGGCGAACTTCACCTCGAGATCATCGTAGACAGAATGCTCCGCGAGTTCAAGGTCGAAGCCAACGTAGGTAAGCCTCAGGTCGCATATCGCGAAACGTTCCGTAAGACCGTAGACGCAGAAGGTAAGTATATCAAGCAGTCCGGCGGTAAAGGTCAGTACGGTCATTGTAAAGTTACTTTCGAGCCTCTCGAGCCGGGTGCGGGTTACGAATTCGTGGACAAGACCGTCGGCGGATCGATTCCCAAGGAGTTCATCAATCCCATAAACGAAGGTATTGCGGAAGCGAGAATGAGCGGCGTGCTCGCGGGCTACGAAACCGTGGACTTCAGAGCGACCGTTTACGACGGATCGTTCCACGATGTCGACTCCTCGGAAATGGCGTTCCATATCGCAGGCTCGCTTGCGTTCAAGGAAGGCGTTGCCAAGGCTAATCCCGTTATTCTCGAACCTATTATGAGAGTTGAGATCGTTATCCCCGAAGAATACCTCGGTACCGTTCAGGGCGACGTAAACCGCCGTCGCGGCAACCTCATGGGTATGGAGATCGTAAACGGATCGCAGGTCATCAAATCCGAGATACCTCTTTCCGAAATGTTCGGTTACTCGACCGCTCTTCGTTCCAACACGCAGGGCAGAGGTCAGTACACGATGACGTTCGATCACTATTCCGAAGTTCCGAAGAACATAGCCGAAAAGATTATCGGCGACAGAGCAAAGAAAAACTGATTAAAACAATAAAAACCCTTTACAAACCCATAAATTTCATATATAATGTAAAGGAACTTAATTAAAAATCAAATTGGAGGAAACAAAAATATGGCAAAGGCTAAGTTTGACCGCAGCAAGCCGCATGTAAACATCGGTACTATCGGTCACGTTGACCATGGTAAGACCACTCTTACCGCAGCTATCACGATGACTCTTGCAGCAAAGGGCCTGTCCCAGAAGATGAAGTATGAGGACATAGACAAGGCTCCCGAGGAGAAGGCAAGAGGTATCACAATCAACACCGCTCACGTTGAGTACGAGACCGCACACCGTCACTATGCGCACGTTGACTGCCCGGGTCACGCCGACTATGTCAAGAACATGATCACCGGCGCCGCTCAGATGGACGGTGCGATCCTTGTCGTTGCGGCTACCGACGGTGCAATGCCTCAGACCAAAGAGCATATCCTGCTCGCACGTCAGGTCGGCGTTCCCAAGATCGCCGTATTCCTTAACAAGTGCGATCAGATGGACGATCCCGAGCTTCTCGACCTCGTCGAGATGGAACTTCGCGAACTCCTTTCTTCGAACGGTTTCGACGAGGACGCTCCCATCATCAGAGGTTCCGCACTCAAGGCTCTCGAAGCCGCTACCGCAGGTAACGTAGACGGCAACGAGTGCAAGTGCATTTTTGACCTCATGGACGAAATAGACAAATATATCCCCGAGCCCACCCGCGACGTAGATAAGCCTTTCCTTATGCCCGTCGAGGACGTATTCACGATCACCGGCCGCGGCACGGTCGCAACCGGCAGAGTTGAGCGCGGACAGATCAGAATCCAGGATCCCATCGAGATCGTAGGTCTTAAAGAAACCAAGACTTCCGTCGTTACCGGCATCGAGATGTTCAGAAAGTCTCTCGACTTTGCTCAGGCAGGCGACAACGCAGGTATCCTTCTTCGCGGCGTAGACCGTAAAGACATCGAGAGAGGACAGGTTCTCGCTAAGCCGAAGTCCGTTACTCCTCACACCGAGTTCGAAGGTCAGATCTACGTTCTTAAGGCAGACGAAGGCGGACGTAAGACTCCTTTCTTCAAGGGCTATCGTCCTCAGTTCTATTTCAGAACAACCGACGTTACCGGCACCATCGAGTTCGCAGACGGTCGCGAAATGGCAATGCCCGGCGATAACGTAACCATTAAGGTTCAGCTTATCGCTCCCGTTGCTATGGAAGACCAGCTCCGTTTCGCTATCCGTGAGGGTGGCAGAACGATCGGCTCCGGCGTCGTTTCCAAAATCGTAAAATAAGTCAAACGACTTATAGCTTCAAAACGACCGCTTTTTCAAGCGGTCGTTTTATATTTGCATATGATAGAAAGATCATATTTTATTTATTACGAAATTTATATTTACGAATAATCGGAAGGTCATATTTACCTATTAACGGAACAAGGTCTTTGAGAATGTTCTCAAAGACCTTCGCTTATTTTTTTATCAGATCCCTTCATTGAAGTTACGGTGCGCGTTTTTGACCGATTTCATTCTGATTTCGCCCGCCGCTTCGCGTCCCTGACGGCGATACTCCTTAGGTGTCATTCCGTATACGGATTTGAACTGACGGTTGAAGTACGATACGTTATTGTATCCGACCGCAAGCGCGATGTCGATTATGCTCGAACTCGTGGCGAGAAGATGATTTGCCGCCTGCGCCAGACGTACGCCGTTGATATAGTCTACGCACGTCATTCCGGTTGTTTTTTTGAAGAGCTTCATGAAGTACGTGTCGCTGTATCCGCAAAGCGTCGCAAGTTTATGAATGAATATCTCTTCGGCGTAGTTTTCTTTGATATAATCGATAGCGGGCTGAACCGACTCGATCTCCTGATTTTCGTTGATCTTTTGCGACTTGTGCACGAGTCCGAGACGGTAAAGGTGATAGAAGAGCCAAAACAGGTTTGCTTTCACGGCCATTTCCCAGCCCGGGATACCGTCGTTGTATGCCTGCATTATCGTCGTCATATTCTGATCGAATACGTGATAGTCGGGATGCTTTGTGCGTATGACTCTCGTTACGAGATATTGACCGTTGATTATCGGAGCAAGATACTTTATCGTGCACGAGTCTGCGTTCGTACTCTCCAAGCTGTGCAGATTGAACACTATGGATTCGATCTGCATCTCGTCTCGTTTGAATCGCGTAAATGAGTGGATTATTTTGGGATTGACGAACAGAATGTCGCCGGCGTGTACCGAGAACCATTTATCGTCGATGCAGATCGAGCCTGCGCCTTTCTGCACCTTGATGATCTCCATTTCGTCGTGCCAATGCGCGGCAAGGGAGGGTACTTTATCGCCGATCACCATTGTATATTTGGCGAACGGACGAAGAGCATCCCCGTGGATCTTGTTCTCATGGAAATTGTTGAACTCTTCCTTATTAAGCTCAGACAGTTTTCTTTTCATAGTGTCCACCACCTCTTGTATTTACCGGCGTTTTCACCCCTTCAGACGCAGGTAGGGTCATGAATTATTCTCGAGTAAATTCCGAGTTCTATTATTTTTATTATTATACAATCAATGTCGTATTTTGTCAAGCAAAAATATTCGAAAACATTGCAAATCCGCTTTTGTGTGTCGAGTATGTGAAAACGTCGGAACGGGAATAAATCGCATTGACAAATTCACCGCCGAATGCTAAAATATTTTTGTGATGGTGGTTGAATTGCGCATCGCAAGGTGCGTCCGTATTCGACCTGTCCTTGTCTTTGCCGCATTCCGATTTTTGCCCGGAGCATCGGTCGGAACGACGGACATGCGAAGATCGGGGACATAAAATGAGCATAGTATTTTTTTGCTATGCGAAACTACCGTTCTTTCGGGAGGAAAGAACGGTAGTTTTTTGTGTATTTATCCTATTATTTCCGAAAAATTTTTTGAATTGGTATTGAAATACACCGGATATTATGTTATACTGCATAGAAAGGAGTCGGTATGTGGAAAGTTTGTATAGTAGAAGATGACGTCGAAGCGGCAAGTCTTATTGAAAGCTATATCGAGCGGTAGGGCAAAGAAAACGGGGAAAGTTTCGAAATAAAGAAATATCCCGACGCGATCGCGTTTCTGACCGAATACACCTTGGATTGCGATATAGTGTTTATGGATATTGAAATGCCTGATCTCAGCGGAATGGACGCCGCGCGTAAACTTCGCGAAACGGACAGAGAGGTCACTTTGATCTTTATTACCAACCTCGTTCAGTATGCCGTGGACGGTTATGAAGTGCGTGCGCTCGATTTCATAGTCAAGCCGGTACTGTATTATAATTTCGTGATAAAACTGCGCCGCGCCGTACGCGAACGCAAAATGCGATTGGAGCGCGCCGAGGAACTTTCGCTGTCCTGTGAGACGGGCGTACATCGCGTCGCGATCTCTTCGGTAAAATATATAGAAGTCGTCGGGCATCATCTGATTTTTCATACTTTCGACGGCGATGTGGATGTATGCGGAAGTTTGCGCGATATGGAGTCCGAACTCGAGGGTAAGCATTTTTCGCGTTGCAACAATTGCTATCTCGTTAATCTGAAATACGTGACCGAGATCGCTGCGGATTATTGCGTCGTGGGCGGAGAACAGGTGCAGATCAGCCGCCGCCGTCGCAAGAGCTTTATTGACGAACTTACGCTTTTCGTCGGGGGGGGGTAATGTTTTCCGCGCTTTTTTGGTTCAAGCTCGTTTTCATGACCGAGCTTTTACTGTGCGAGGGACTGTTTACTTATAAACTCCGTCGCCGCGATCATTTTCCGCTCCGATTGTCGCTGTCGATCGTCGCGGCTTATGCCGTTGCGTTCGCATATCCGGTACTTTTATACAACGCCTGGTATTCGTCGCTTATGTTTATCGCGTTGTTTTCGTTCAGCATTTTGTGTATCAAGGTTTGCTTCGACGAATCGTGGATAAAACGTAATTTTCTGCGGCATACTCGCATATACCGTACGTCACCTCGCGTATCTGACATATAATTTCGTCGTGATTGCGCTGAATCTGATCGACGCGGGCGCTCTCGGCACCTATCTCGAAGAAGCCGAAAGCAATTACAACGCGTTTACATGTATAGCTTATTTCGGCAGTTATTATCTGGTCTACTGGCTGTCTTATCTGTTTTTCGGCACGCGCATAGTAAAAAATCGCGAACTTATCATAGGGAATACTTCGTTGCTTTTGCTTGCGGGAGCGATATTGTTCGTGGATATAATTTTCAACGCCGTGGTCGTATATTACAGTGCGAATATTTACGACAAAACATATCTTGTCATGAATTATCTCGGGGGAATGGTTTCCTGCATACTCGTGCTCGTCATACAGTTCAATCTGTTCGATAAAAATATAATCAAACGCGAAATGGAAACCGTACAACTGCTATGGCATCAGGAACAGGAGCATTATGCGCTCAGTAAAGAAAACATAGAAATAATAAATATCAAATGCCATGACTTAAAGCATAAACTCGAGGCGTTCCGCGGCAGACTGGACGCGGACGAGATCAGGGAAATGGAAGACGCCGTCATGATTTACGATTCCGTCGTAAAAACGGGAAACGAAGCGCTCGACGTTATCTTGACCGAAAAAAGTCTTAAGTGCGGCAGAAACGGAATTCAGCTGACTTGCACGGCGGACGACAGCGAACTCGGATTCATTTCCGCGTCCGATCTGTATTCGCTTTTCGGAAACATAATAGACAACGCGATCGAGGCTGTGCTCAAGATCCCCGACGACAACCGCCGCATAATATGTTTGAACGTACGATCGACGGACAAGCTCGTGTCCGTTCATGTGGAAAACTATTACGACGGCGAGATAAAATTTGTCGGCGGTCTGCCGTAGACGACGAAAAACGACAGGCGTTTTCACGGTTTCGGAATGAAGAGCGTACGTATAATTACGGAGAAGTACGGCGGAAATATGCTTGCGCGAACGGAAGACGGTCTTTTCAAACTCGATCTGCTTTTTCCCGCGGGATTAAAGGCGGATCGGTAACCGATTAAGAAATAAACGTGCCACTTGCGAAACGAATATTGCAATGGGCACGTTTTTATTATATTTTATCATTGTATTTTGCGAATACTATACGCGGAGTACAACGATAAAATATAAGGAGAATGAAAAATGGAAAAGACCAAACAGAAAATGAGTCGGAAAAAGTTTCTTTTAATACTCGTTCCGCTCATGGTACTTTTGCTTGGATTGGTGATTTCGATCACTGCGGTGATGAATGGATTCCCGACCGTAATGAATAACATTTTCGGCAGACCTCCCGTGTTTGTCACGCCGATGGAAAACACCGAAACTTGGGATTCCGACTATTACGGAAAAGCGGGCGGCAGTAAGAAAGACGCCGACGCGGCGGCGGAAGTGCTTGCCGTGCGCGCGATGGAAGAGGGTGCGGTTCTGCTCAAGAACAATAACAAAGCGTTGCCTCTCGTCGCTTCCGCGACTTCGCCTATGACGGTCAACGCTTTCGGCTGGTCGTTCTACTATCCCGTCAACGGCGGAGCCGGCGCGGGCGCAATCGGGGATAAGGAACTCGTTTCTCCCGAAGACGCACTTAAGGGCGTGGGCATCAATATAAATCAGTCGCTTAAGACGGCATATCTCGATTGGACGGCGGCAAACTGTTCGCAGTGGGGCGCGAGAGAGCCCGCCCGTCCGACGGTATCGCTCGGCGCGACGCTCGCTCACTGGGACGTCCCCGAGCTTAATGATCCGACAGCGGCTTACGACGCTTCGGGCGCGGCAAACAACAATACGTCGATCGTGTGGCTGGGCAGAAGCGGCGGCGAGGGTGCGGACGCTCCGCGTCAGATGGATAAGTCGCACGGCGCGGTTACGTTCGATCAGAATCCCGACAAGCATTATCTCGAGCTTACAAACAACGAAGAGAAACTTATCGAGACCGTAGGAGCGAAGAGCGATAAGGTCATCGTAATACTGAACTCGCCCTCGCCTATGGAGATCGGCGCGCTTGCGGACAACGACAATATCGACGCTATCCTTTGGATCGGCGCACCCGGCAAGAAGGGTTATCACGGTTTCGCGAACGTCATGTGCGGCGCGGCTAACCCGTCCGGAAGATTGCCCGACACTTATGCCGCGGATTTCCTCGACAACCCGACCATACTCAACTTCAGTGATCCAATGATCTACGCGTCGAACAAGACCGAGGATATAATCACGAGATACGACGGTCAGATCCAGTATAAGAAGGGTAATGAAACCAAAGACAGACAGATCTATTATCTCGGATACGAGGAAGGGATCTATAACGGCTATCGTTGGTACGAAAGCGCGGCTGCCGAAGGTTTCTTCGATTCCGAAACCGCTCCGGCAGGTACGACCGATAAATATTATAACCGTGACAACGGCGTGGTATATCCGTTCGGTTACGGATTGTCGTATACGACGTTCTCTCAGAAGATCACGAATAAATCATATCGCGACGGCGTGTTTACCGTCGAAGTCGAAGTAAAGAACACCGGCGACGTTGCGGGTAAAGATGTAGTTCAGCTTTATGTCGAAACTCCTTACACCGACGGCGGTGTGGAAAAATCCAAAGTGGTGCTTGCCGCTTTCGATAAGACCGAAAGCCTTGACGCGGGCGCTACCGAAAAAGTCACGCTCACCGTCAATGCGGAAGACATCGCGTCTTACGACGATACGACCGAAAAAGCGTACATTCTCGACAGCGGTAAATACACGTTCTATCTCGGTACGGCGGACGAAGTGAACTACGGTTCGCATAGTTGGGCGTACGCAACCGACGACAGCAAAGCCGAATTCGACAATGCCGTAACGAACAAAGTCGTTTATAAAGAAGGCAAGAACGGTAAGCGTAAGAGCGACGCAATCGAGGCGACCAACCGTTTCGACGAAGACATGAAGCATAATAACCTCAAGGTGTCGGACGGAAGCAAAACGATGTCGAGAAAGAATTTCGAGGCAACGTATCCTACGGCGCCCGAGGCCGAAGACAAAGTCATGAGCGATGATCTCAAAAAGGCGCTCGAAGACAATCTGTTCGATACGAAAGAGAACGTACAGAAGCATAACAATGCGGACGATGAAATGCCGCTTGTAAATCAGGATTACGGCATCATGCTCAACTCGCTCCGCGGCAAAGGATACGACGATCCCGCGTGGGAGCAGTACGTTAAGCAGTTCACTATAGAAGAAATGAGAATACTCGCATGCCGTTCGGGTTGGGAAACCGCGGCGGTCACCAGACTCGGCAAGCCTCTGACCGCAGAGAACGACGGACCCCAGTGTCTTAAGACCGCTTCGCTCGGAACCGAGCTCGGCGCACAATACCTTGTGGCGTTCCCTTGCGAAATCGTACTTGCGGCTACCTGGAATCAGGATCTGCTGTATGAGATCGGAAAAGCCATCGGCGAAGAGGCTGTTCAGTACGACATGAACGGTTGGTATGCTCCCGCGACCAACACGCACAGAACGCCGTTCTCGGGAAGAAACTTCGAATATTTCTCCGAAGATCCCGTTCTTGCGGGTAAGCTCTGCGCACGCGAAGTCAGCGGCGCGGCAAGCAAAGGTCTTTACGCTTTCGTCAAGCACTTTGCCGTAAACGATCAGGAATCGTATGCGAGAAACCTTAACGCCGGCGCATCCCTCGAATTCAGCATAGGCGGACCGAACGGTTACGAGCTTAAGGGCAACGACTGCATACTCCTCACGTGGGCGAGCGAGCAGACTCTTCGCGAGATCTATCTCAAGTCGTTCGAAATCGTATTCAAAGAAGCAAAGACGGATCTTAAATATCTCGACGATAACGGCAACGTGCAGACGATCAAGAACTTCAGAGCGGCAACCGCGACGATGACCTCGTTCAACTGCATAGGCGATACTTGGGCGGGCGGCAGCTATGCGCTCATCACCGAAGTGCTTCGCGGCGAATGGGGATTCGAGGGCTTCGTGCTCACCGACTCCGTAAGAACCGACTTCATGTATGCGGATCAGATGATGAGAGCGGGCGGCGACGCATGCCTTATGTCTACCGAGATCGATATCTACGACCTCGAAAGTGCAACGGCGATAAAGAATCTTCAGTCCACTGCGAAGAATATCTGCTATACCGTCGCACACTCCAACGCAATGAACGGCATTGCTCCGGGCGCAAAGATCAGTTACGGACTTGCTCCTTGGGCGATAGTGCTCCTTATCGCGAACATCCTTGTCGGACTGCTCGTTATAGGCGGCATCGTATGGATCGTCCTTCGCGTTCTCGACGAGAACAAGAATCCCGACAAATATAAGCATTGACAATCTCCGTCTACAGGGCGGTGACTCAAAACGGCTCATCCTTTCGGATGAGCCGTTTTACGTGCGATCCAGTATGTTTTGCCGTTTAAGGCATTTGCCTTGCCGTTTCATTTGTTTTACGATTTTTTATTACCTCGAAAGGAAACATTGTCACAGCGATTGACAAAAAGGTATAAAATATAGTAAAATATCCGTGTGAAGAATTATTATGCGACACTCGGAATATCAATGAACGCGAACGACGAGGAGATCAAGGCGGCTTATCATTCTCTCGCGCGTAAGTTCCATCCCGATCTCGGCGGTGAAGATTCACGCTTCGGCGAAATAAACGAAGCATATCGTTTTCTGTCCGACAGCGTACAGCGACTCGGTCTGAACGCCGCCATTACCGCGGCGGGGATCAAACCCGATTCCTGGACTATAGGCAAAGCGGAAGAGGAAGAGGTTGAAGAGCCGAGCGTTGCCGCTACGAAAAGCGAAGCAGAAGAGTCGCAACCTCTCGTGAATTCCGATTCTTATGTTGCGGAACTCGAGAAACAGATCGCCGCATACGAAGCCGCGTTCCTCGCACTTTCGCGTATGAATTTCACTCCGCCGTCGAGAGAGTTTACTCCGGTGAGTATAGACGCGCTCGTGCGCAGTAATCGTACGGCTCGTGCCCGTATTCGCAATCGTTCGACAAAATAAAATTTTTTCCGAAAAATTTTTCAAAAAAATTTTGAAAAAGTAATTAAAAACAGTTGACAACGACGCTTGACGTATGATATATTAAGCGTACAAACAAACCT
>CAJUKR010000019.1:21656-26515 GCA_910587025.1 uncultured Christensenellaceae bacterium | reverse complement strand
CCGCGGTTTCGGTTTTCGCATTCGCCGCAATCGTCGTCGGTGTTACCGCACGAACAGGTGGCCGCGGCTTCCGGCAACTCGTCGATAATTTCATCGGCTTCGGCAAATTCGTCGGCGTCGGTGCTACGTTCTTCGCGCATGTTTCTGAATGCAACGGACATCATGAGTTTTATTCTGTTTACCTGATTGACTTCGCTTGCGCCCGGGTCGTAATCCACTGCGACGATATTCGCTTTGTGATTCAGTTCTTTGAGCGCTTTCATTACGCCTTTTCCCGTTACATGATTGGGCAGGCATGCGAACGGCTGTACGCAGATTATGTTGTTTACGCCCTCGTCGAACAGATCGAGCATCTCCGCGGTAAGGAACCAGCCTTCTCCCGCAAGATTGCAGAGCGAAACCACTTTGCTCGCTTTCTTTGCCATAACGCGAATATTAGTCGGATGACCGAATTTCGTGCCTTTGAGCGCGTTCATCATCGGTTTGCGGAAATGTTCCACAAGGTCGATCAGCATGCTGTTCGCGAACTTATGCGACCATTTGCCGTCGAGATAGTCGTGCTTGATCGTGGAGTTCTGGAAACCGAACATGAAGAAGTCGAGCATGTCGGGGCATACGGCTTCGCCGCCTTCCGCTTCTATGAGTTCTACGGCATGATTGTTTGCGCTGTAGTTGTATTTGACGAGTATTTCTCCGACCAGACCGACGCGCGGTTTTTCCACGTCGTATACCGGCAATTCGGAGAATTCTTTTACCATCTGTTTGCAATTTTTACCGAAAGTCGAACGGTTGCCTTTCGCCATATCTTCCGAGATGATCTTCACCCATTTTTCATGCAGTTCGTTTGCGCTGCCTTTGACTTTTTCATAAGGTCGGGTGCGGTAGAGCAAACGCATGAGTATGTCGCCGTACATGGTCGAATAAATGAACTGGAACATCAGTTTCAGATCGATAGGGAAGCCCGAATGCTTTTCGAGTCCTACGAAATTGAGCGATATTACGGGCACCTGCGGCATACCGATGGCTTTGAGCGCTTTCCTTATAAGCGTTATGTAATTCGAAGCTCGGCACGGACCGCCTGTCTGCGACATTATAAGCGCCGTTTTGTTCGGATCGTGCTTGCCTGTCAAAAGCTCTTCTATCATGCTTCCGACGGTTATGATAGTGGGGTAGCAAGCGTCGTTATTGACATACTTGAGCCCGACTTCGATCGCCGACTTCGATTCTTTTACGAGTACGACGTTGTATCCGCAAGCCTCGACGGCGGGCTTGTATATCTTCATGTGTATATCGGACAGATTGGGCGCGATTATCGTATAACCTTTCGCTTTCATGTCCGGGGTAAATTCTTTGAACCAGACGGGATCGTCGGGCGTGCAATGTTTGATGCCCTTGTCCGCGCGCTCTTCCATGACGGCCATAAGCGAACGCATACGGATTCTTGCCGCTCCGAGATTGTTTACCTCGTCTATTTTAAGCAGGGTATACAGTTTATTCGCCGCAGACATGAGTTCCTGTACCTGATCGGTAGTTATCGCGTCGCAACCGCAACCGAACGAATTGAGCTGAACGAGTTCGAGATTTTCTTTTTCGCGCACATAGTTGGCCGCGGAGTAAAGTCTGGAATGATACATCCACTGGTCGAGCACGCGCACGGGGTGCTTGACTTTTTTGAGGTGAGAAACGCTGTCTTCGGTCAGTACCGCAAACCCGTAAGAATTGATCATTTCGGGAATGCCGTGATTGACTTCGGGGTCGAGATGATACGGTCTGCCCGCAAGCACGATACCGAATTTACCGTTTTCGTCGAGCAGTCTGATCGTATCTTCGCCCATCTTTTGTATATCGGCTTTGAATGCCTTGTCTTCGGCGTATGCCGCTTCGACCGCCGCTTTGATCTCGCCTTTGGGAATATCGCGGAATTCCTGCGCCAGGCGTTGATACATGCGTTTGGGCGTTGCTATGGGGAGGAACGGACACATGAATTTCACGTCACTGCCGAATATTTCGCCCATGTTGTTTCGTATTACGTCCGGGTATGTCGCGACTACGGGACAGTTGTAATGATTGTTCGCCGTCGGATCTTCGATCTGTTCGTACGGCATACCGGGATAGAAGATAAACTTAACGCCGGCTTTGACGAGCGCGGCAATATGTCCGTGCACGAGTTTTGCGGGATAGCAGACCGATTCGCTCGGCATAGTATCGATACCCATGTCGTATATTGCGCGGGTGGAACGGGGAGAGAGTACGACGCGGAAACCGAGCTTGGTAAAGAACGTATGCCAAAAAGGATAGTTCTCGTACATATTCAGCGCGCGCGGAATTCCGACCGAGCCGCGTTTCGCTTCGCTTTCGGGGAGCGATTTATAGTGCGCAAACAGTCTGTTGTATTTTTGCGCAAAGAGGTTGGGAAGGGGCTTGGGCTTTTCGATATGTACGTTTTCGTCTTCCGCACCGCGTTCGCAACGATTGTTCGTAATGAATTTTCTTCCGTCCGAAAAACTTGTTACGGTAAGCAGACAATTGTTTCCGCATTTGCCGCAACGCTTCGTATGCTTTTCGAAAGAGAACTCTTCGAGATCTTCTTTGGATATTATAGTCGATCTTTCGCCGTCTTTGTGTGTGTTGCGGCTGATGATGGCGCAACCGTACGCGCCCATAAGTCCGGCTTGCGCGGGGCGCACTACGTTCCGTCCGCATACGAGTTCGAACGCCCGAAGTACGGATTCGTTGAGGAAAGTACCGCCCTGAACGATGACTTTGTCGCCCATTTCGGAAAAGTCGCGCATCTTTATGACCTTGAACAGCGCATTCTTGACTACGGAGTACGCAAGCCCTGCGGAAATATCGCCCACGCTCGCGCCCTCTTTCTGAGCCTGCTTTACGCGGCTGTTCATGAATACGGTACAGCGCGAACCGAGGTCGACGGGGGACGTGGATTCAAGTCCTTTTTTTGCGAATTGTTCGGCGGTAAGTCCGAGCGCCGCTGCGAAAGTCTCTATAAAACTTCCGCAGCCCGAAGAACATGCTTCGTTGAGAAGGACGTCGGTAATGACGCCGTCTTTGATCTTCATGCACTTCATATCCTGTCCGCCGATGTCGAGTATAAACTGCACGCCGGGCAGAATGACGTTGCTTGCCGTCTGGTGCGCCATCGTTTCTATTTCGCCGCGGTCGAGCTTGAGCGCGTTCTTTATCAGGTTTTCGCCGTATCCGGTACAGCACGAGCGTCCGATATACGCGTCCTCGGGCATAAGCGAATAAATTTCTTTGAGTATTCCCGAAATGGTTTTGAGCGGATCGCCGCCGTTCGAGCCGTACCATGAGTAGAGCAGGGAGCCTTCCTCGTCGATAAGCGCCGCTTTTGTCGTGGTAGAACCTGCGTCTATACCGAGATAGCACGCGCCTTTATGTAATTTGATGTCTGCGAACTTGATCTGAGTTTTTGCGTGCCTTGCGCGGAATTCCGCAAGATCTTCGTTCGAAGCGAAAAGCGGCAGGAGTCTTTCGACTTCGTGACTTTCCATCTTCGTCAACTTTTCGAGTCCCGCTTTGATCTCATCCGAAGTAAAGACTTTCGTCGCGGAGAGCGCCGCGCCGAGTGCGTTGAATACTTCGGCGTTTTCGGGGAATATGGCTTCGTCCGGTTTCAAAGTGTCCGTGAAACGTTTGCCGAGCTCGGACAAAAAGTGCAGGGGACCGCCGAGAAACGCTATATGTCCTTTGATCGGCTTGCCGCAAGCAAGTCCCGAAATAGTCTGATTTACGACCGACTGGAACACGCTTGCCGCGATATCCTCTTTTGCCGCGCCGTCGTTTATAAGCGGCTGAATGTCAGACTTGGCAAATACGCCGCACCGCGACGCGATTGGATAAATAGTCTTATAACCTTTCGCGTATTCGTTCAGACCTTTGGCGTCTGTGCCTATGAGGCTTGCCATCTGGTCGACGAACGCGCCGGTGCCGCCCGCGCAAGTGCCGTTCATGCGTTGCTCGACGCCGCCTTTAAGGTATGTTATTTTCGCGTCCTCTCCGCCGAGTTCGATTGCGACATCGGTCTGAGGTATGTATTTTTTTATCGCTTCTATGCCTGCGATGACTTCCTGAATAAACGGAATATCCAACCATTTCGAAACGGATATTCCGCCGCTTCCCGTAACTGCGAGCGCGAAGCGGTCGTATTTCTCGACGGCGCGCGACAGCACCGTTACGATCGTCGATTTGATGTCCGAATAATGCCTGTCATAGCTCGAATAAAGCGAATTGCCGTTTTCGTCGATGACGGCGGTTTTGATAGTAGTGGATCCAACGTCCAGTCCGATTCTGAATTTCTCCATAGTATCCTTGATTATATATAAATAAAATAAATTTTCCGTTAACTTCGGTAAACGCGTCGCACTTCTGCGCCGCGTCTATATTATATATGATATTGTGTCGTTTGTCAACGCATAGGCTTTGACGTTAAGCGGTAATTTTTGCTTAAATAAATATAAAGGCGGATAAAAAGTTGACTACGGCATGGAAATTTGATAAAGTATTATGGGCGAGAATGATAGTGGAAAATCGGAAATTTATCTGAAAGGAGAGATCATATGCCGGATAAACAAAACGGCTCTGCAAAGAAGACGGAAAGCGCGGTGAAAGCAAAAGCTCCCGCATCGAAACCGTCGGCAAAGCCCGCTTCGGCGGCAAAGGAAAGTAAGCCTGCGTCGTCGGCAAAAACTCAAACTGAAAAATCCACGAAAAAGCCTGTCGGAGAAACAGCCGGCACGCGGAAATCCAATTCGGTTGCGGATAAATACGTTCGTACGGTGAAGTCCGCGCCCGCCAGATCGGAAGAGCACACGTCTGAACTC
>CAJUKR010000019.1:16251-21646 GCA_910587025.1 uncultured Christensenellaceae bacterium | reverse complement strand
TCCCTACACGACGCTCTTCCGATCTGCCCGCCGCAAAAGCGTCGACGGAGAAGCAGCCTGCGACCGAGGAAACGAAATCGCGATCTTCTTCGAAAACGGCTTCGAAAGCTTCGACCGAAAAATCCGCCGCGGCAAAGTCGGCGGCTGTCAAGACGACAAAGTCTGTTTCGGAAGAAAAGCATACCGCGCCTGCCGCAAGTACGGCAAAGAAGAAAACTTCCGAGCCTGTTGCCGATAAACAGGCAAAAACGGAAAAGCCGGCGGGACGTAAAAGTGCGACGGCAAAGCCGAAGAAAGTTGCGGCGGAATCTGCGGGGGGGGGATCTTTCTTCGACAAGTCTTACGAAAATGTTTCGGCGACGATTGCGGAAAAGCCCGATCCGCGGTTTATAATCAGTATCGTACTGTCCGTATTGCTTTGTGCGGGGCTTATCGTCGCGCTCGTGTTCGGAGTGCGCGCCTGCCTTTATGTGGGCGAGCCGTTCGTACCGACATACAAAGCGGCGACCGCCGTGGGGTTTTATTCGGAATATCTCGGTACTGTCGAACGTAATGTTCCGACCGAAACCGAAGACGAAGGACTGCCTGCCGGATATCCGAAATACGGTTATACCCAGTCGTTGACGACGGAAGAAAAGAATGCCGTAATAGCCGAGAGCGCGTATTTGTGCGCGACTCCGACCTGGAATGCTTCGGGCGGCGGTACATATGCGAAGATGGATAAGGACGGCAATCTTTACAATGCCGACGGAAGCCGTACTCTCGATAAAAACAATCGTCCCAGAAAACTTTATAAGCATTCCGCGTCCGACGGATTGTATATGGGCAATGTAAGCGATTCCGAGCCCGGAGTCGTCAAAAAACTTACTCTTTCTCCGCGCGGTTACGACAGCTACAGCGTTACTGGGCTTTATGCGCCCGCAGGCGAGGTAATAAAGATCGAAATAAGCGAAAAGGATATGAACGCCACGGGCGGCTTGACCGTACACATAGGTCAGGCGTTATATAACGGTCAGGCGAATAATATCTGGAGCGCCAAAAATATCAACCGTATGCCTGTCATTCTGAACACAATGAACGTGGATAAGAATACGGCGGAATATTCGGACGGCAAATATACCGCATATGTCGGATCGTATCTCGGCGGACCTATATATATCCGTAACGAAAACGTCATGTTTACCGTGACGATATCCGGCGCGGTAAATTATCAGCATTTTATTTTGGGTTATACAACACCCGAAGAATTCGAAAAAACATCGAAATCATCCGCGCCGTATTTCGACCTCGAGGTGTGGGATCACGGTGTGCTTCATTCGGGACCCAAGATCTATGCCAAGGGACTCGATTACGACGACCTTTACAAGGCGGCTGTGCTTTGGGAGAAAATCTCGCTCGTGTCCAACCGCGTGCGTTCTCAGGGTGTGGTTTTTCTTTACGATCCTTTCGTCGCCGCGGGTGCGGCGGTCGCTTTCCCCGGGCGACGGTCCGTCAACTGTCCTATGGGCTGGATGACGGGATCTCTCAATTACAACAGCTTTATCACGTCGGGCGCATGGGGAAATATTCACGAATATCACCACAATTTCCAGAATTGGGGATTCTCGGGTTATTGCGACGAGGTGTCGAATAACGCGTTGTCGCTCGTGTCGTACAGCCTGTTCACCAAAGTATCCGAAGCGCGTAAGCTCGGTATATCGGGCGACGGTCTGGGCGGATGGAATCGTTATACAAGCGCGCCGTGGGCGCTGAAACAAGTTATCGGTAAAACGGAAAACGCGCTTCGCGAATATTCGGTACTTTTGCATAATCTCGGGCAGGACGCTTTCATAAGATCGGTGGAAGAGTATTACGCGAACAGCGGCGCGACGGCGGTAGAGCGTTGGTATAAAGGTCTGACTTCCGCTACGCATAACGATATGACGTATTATTTTCGCGAGCTTCTCGGTTATTCGTTGCCGGATGAAACGGTGGCGGAAGCGCAGGCGAAAAACTATCCTATGTTTGTCCCCGTATCCACGATATATCAGACCGGAAGATCGTATGAGAGCGACGGCAAAAAGGAATATATCAAGACCATGCGCCCGTACGTTATAGAATACGGCAAGGAGTTCACGATAGACCTTGAAAAATATACCGAGAATAACGGTATGTACGTCAGCGGAAGTCTTGTCATACCGAACGGTTTTTCGTATGAAATAAAGAATGTGACGAATCCGGAAAACGGCAGTATTACCCGTGTTTCGGGCACAAACAAATTTACGTTCAAGCCCGGCAAAGAAATGAATTCGGGTAAGATATACGTTACGCTCGGGATCACGAGGGACGATAATGCGTTTGCCGTAGGCGACATTGAACTGGTGCTCGAATTCGCACAGTCGCATGAAATCAACAAAACCATGCTTCAGCGTACGACGTACACTTACGACAGCAAAGTTTACGATTCCGCTGTTGCGGCTTACGAAGCCGATTATGCCGGTTATAGCTCGAAAGACGACGGCGACAATATAAACCCCGTTCAGAACAGCAATACCGACATATGGTATACGACCGCTCCGCCCGAAAATTCCATAGCAGAAGTACGCGGAAAGATATACGTGGAAGAGGACGGAACGTACAGACTGGCGCTCAGAGGTCGTTATGACTGCGCGCTGTACGCGTCGTTTGACGACGGTCAGACGTATGAACTTGCCGCAACGGTCGTGACCGAGGGAACGAGCGCGAATTTCCTGCTCACCGAAGGCACATACCGCGATTACGATAATCTGAAAGCGGGACAGTGGGTACACATAAAAGCCGTGCTGGTCAACAGAACTTCGCCGAGGATAAGTTATATCGGCGTTGGTTGGGGAATGCATGAAGTCATGGGCGGAACGATAGACGCCGACGGGAATGAGATCACGGCGCCGGAGACGACGATCAATGTCAAGTACGCGAGCGCATACAGAAGCGATTACGAGTTCCCCGAAAGCGAATTCGAGTCCGAGTACTTCTATAAGCGCGAATATAAGGTGACATATTCGGGAAGTAAGACCATAGAAGCAAAGCAGTCGCTTGTCGGCGTAAAAGGTTTTACCAAAGCCAACGACAAAACAACTGCCGACGGCGTTACTTATACTTATAATATCGAAAATTTGTTTGACGGAAGCGCGGAAACGAACATACATTCGGCGTCTTCGGTTTCCGAAAAAAATCCTTTCGATCTGTCTGTTGCTTTGGTCGAGACCGTTACGGCAAACAGGATAGTGCTTCACGGATATACGAAGTCTGCGGGCGGACAGTTGTTTATACCCATCGATTTCGATCTTTATGTAAGTAGCGACGGAGAGAATTACGAAAAGGTCGGCGAATATAAGAACCGTCCGGTAAGTAATTCGCTCGTCGTTGCGGACTTTCCGGAAACGACTTTCTCGTACTATCGTATCGTAGTTACGCGCACGTCGCATAATAATCGGTATATAGCGTTGAACGGCATAAGTTTCGAATATGCGCAAAACTATGTAAACGGCAATCTGTTGTCGCCTTTTGACGACAAGCTGACATTCAAGGGTAATTGGAAAGCGCAGACCGCCCCTTCTACGTTCGGTAATATATTCGTCGGCGCGGGCGGCGCGGTGCTCGATTTCGTATTCGAAGGCAATCGGTTCGGGATACGTTCTTCGTCGGCGTTCGGTTCGAAGTTCGAAGTGGAAATAGACGGCAAGCGTGTGGATTCCGTCGAACTTCAAGATAGCGAAGACCTCATCGTCATGAGTTATATTTCTCCTCTTGCCTTGAACGTAAAACATACCGTAAGGATCAGATGCGTCGGCGAGGCGGGCATAGATTCGATAGTTGTATGGTAATAATGACGTAATAAAAAACGCGGCTTTCCCGTTAGGGTAAACCGCGTTTTTTTCATAATATGGCTATCTTTTGAAAGGCAGAAAATCGCCGAGGTCTTTGTTCATGAAAATATCCTGTTCGGCATGACAGGCGCGTATTACGGAATTTTTACCGTACTTGGCTCTCAGCTTATCTATCACTCGGTCGAGTTTTTCGCATTTTGCCGATTTCATGCCGTCGTCGAAGAAAGACAACTGTTGCGGTTCGTGTTCGTCCGACAGCATATATACGGCTACGTCGATCGAACGGAGCGGTGTGCCGTCGTATATCGTTTCGAGCAACTTGAGCGCATTGTCGGCAATGTCCCATGACGAGGCTACGGGATAGGGGAGAACGGCTTGTTTGCCTTGCCTCGACAGCATATACGTTCGTGCGTTTACCGCCACTCCGCGCGCTTTCATTCCGTATTTTTTCAGTCTTGCGGCTACGAGCTCCGAAAGATAATAGACGAGGGTCTGCACGTCCTCCCATGTTATCAGGTCGCGGAGCGCGGTCAAACCGTGTCCGACGCTTTTTACGTCCCGTTTGATTACGGCTTCGCGCACTTCGCCTGTCGATTCGCCACGCGCCGCAAGCCGTATATCCACTCCTGTTTTACCGAGGGTTTTCTTTATGACGCGTTCGTCGGAGTTCGCCAGTTCTCCGATCGTGAGTATGTTCATACGTTTGAGTTTCTGCGACGTGCTTCGTCCGATTCCGCACAGTTCTTCCGCCGCGAGCGGCCAGATCTTGTCTCGGAAATTGTTTTCGTCGATCACCGTCGTTCCGTTCGGTTTTTTCATATCGCTGCCGAGCTTGGCGAACAGCTTGGTGAAACTCACTCCCACGCTTGCCGTTATTCCGAGCTCGCGGCTCACGCGTTCGCGTAATTCGTCGGCTATGTTCTCGCCGCCGCCGAAAAGTTTTTGCGTCTGAGTACAGTCCAGCCAGCACTCGTCGGGTCCGAACGGTTCCACATAGCAGGAGTACTTATTGCATATGCCGAACATTCTTTTCGATATTTTGTCATACTTTTCGAAGTGGGGAGGAAGAAATATTATCCCCGGCGCTTTTGTCTGCGCTTCGAATACCGTGTCGCCGGTTTTGACGCCGTATTTTTTCGCGATCTGATTTTTTGCGAGCACCACTCCGTGCCGCTTCTCGGGCGAGCCTGCTACGGCGACGGGAAGACCGTCGAGATCCGGTCGTTCCGCGCATTCCACGCTCGCATAAAAATTATTCATGTCTATGTGAAGAAAAACAGATTCCATGGAACAGCTCCGAACAAATGTTCTATTTTTTTTAATTATAACTCATGCTTGCGCTTGGGTCAAGTATTTTGGATATATAGAACAAAATTTCCAATTATTCCCTCGTTAAACAAAAAAGGTTATGCGAACGCTTGACAAAACGTCGCTTGCGGCAATACAATATATAAGAAGGGAAAATAAAGGATATGCCCGTGAAAAGTAAATATCAGGGAATAATATTCATAATAGTTTCGGCGTTTTTCTTTGCGCTTATGAATCTT
>CAJUKR010000019.1:0-16241 GCA_910587025.1 uncultured Christensenellaceae bacterium | reverse complement strand
CGGAGAACTTCCGACAATGCAGAAGGCGTTTTTCCGAAATGCCGTGGCGGCGGTCGTCGCGTTTGTTCTGCTCATGCGCAGACCTTCCGACTTTAAGACTGCGAAAGGGAATTTTTTGTCGCTTACTGTCAGATCGGTTGCGGGCGTCATCGGTATAATTCTCAATTTTTACGCTATCGACAGACTGGACATAGCCGATGCGTCGATACTTAACAAACTCTCGCCGTTTTTCGCAATAGTTTTTTCTTTTATCATACTGAGAGAAAAGCCGAGCGTTGTGGAATGGCTTGCCGTCGTTGTGGCGTTCGGCGGCGCGATGTTCGTCGTTCGTCCGAGTTTCGGGGGCGATATTGTTCCGTCGCTTTGCGGCTTCGGCGGAGGACTGGCGGCGGGGCTGGCATATGCTTTCGTTCGCAGAGCGTCCGCAAACGGCGCGGCGCGCAATCTCATAATATTCGTGTTTTCGGCGTTTTCGTCTGTCGTGCTTCTTCCGTTCATGCTCGCGCAGTTCAAGCCCATGGAATGGTGGCAATTGCTTTATCTTTTGCTTGCGGGCGCGAGCGCGGCGGGCGGTCAGATATTCATTACGATGGCGTATTCCAAAGCCCCCGCGAAAGAGATATCGGTATTCGATTATTCCATAGTGATTTTTGCGGCGGTGCTCGGTTTCTTTGTGCTCGGTCAGATCCCCGACGCGTTGAGCTATGTGGGTTATGCGATAATAATAAGCGCGGCGGTTGCGATATGGCTGTATCATATGATGCGCGACAAGCGAAGCAAACGCGCGGAAGCCCGATCCGTTGTAAACGACGGCTCGGACGAAATGCCGACCGATTCACGAACCGACGATTCGGATGGTACGGAACCGGAAAAAAATTTCGGAACGGACAAATAACGATAATGGATAAATTCGAAGTAATTTCGCCGTACAAGCCTACTGGCGATCAACCGCAGGCGATAGAAAGCATTGCTGACGGCATTGAAAACGGTTTGCGTCATCAGGTGCTCCTCGGGGTTACGGGTAGCGGCAAAACGTACACAATGGCAAAGATCATAGAGCGCATCAACAGACCCGCGCTCGTTTTGGCGCACAATAAAACACTGGTGGGACAGCTGTGCAATGAGTTCAGAGAGCTGTTCCCGAACAACCGCGTCGAATATTTCGTGTCGTATTACGACTATTTTCAGCCCGAAGCGTATATCGTCCCGACGGATACTTATATCGAAAAAGACCTTGCCATAAACGACGAACTGGACAAGCTCAGACACTCGGCGACATGCAGTCTCGCGGAACGCCGCGATACCATAGTGGTGGCGAGCGTATCGTGTATTTACGGACTCGGCGCGCCCATGGAATATTATCGTATGTCGATTTCGCTTCGTCCCGGTCAGGAAATAGCCCGCGACGCGCTCATACGCCGTTTGATAGGTATAAACTATACCCGCTCGGACACCGATTTCGAGCGTACCAATTTCAGAGTAAAGGGCGACATAGTGGACATCTTTCCCGCTTCGAGTTCGGAACGTGCGGTACGCGTCGAGTTTTTCGGCGACGAGATCGAGCAACTTTCCGAGATCGAGGCGATTACGGGCAGAGTTATCGCGCGGCTTAAGCATGCCGCGATTTTTCCCGCGACGCATTATGCGGTCGAACAGGCTACGATGAAGAGCGCGCTTGCGAATATTTCCGCCGATCTCGACGAACGCATAAAGTTTTTCGAATCGCAGGGAAAAATGATCGAAGCGTACAGGATAAAACAGCGTACCAATTACGATATGGAAATGATGCGGGAAATAGGGTATTGCTCGGGCATAGAAAACTATTCGCGTTACTTCGACGGCCGCGCGCCCGGAGTGCCGCCTTATACGCTTCTCGATTATTTCCCGAAAGATTTCATAATGTTCATAGACGAGAGCCATATGAGTTTGCCGCAGCTTCGCGCGATGTATAACGGCGACAAGGCGAGAAAAACGAATCTCGTAAATTACGGTTTTCGCCTGCCTGCCGCTTTCGATAATCGTCCGCTTAACTTCGACGAGTTCAATGAGCGTATGCCGCAGGCTGTTTATGTCTCCGCAACGCCCGGACCTTATGAACTTAAAATGGCGGACAACGTTGCGGAGCAGGTAATTCGCCCTACCGGACTGGTAGATCCTCCCATAGAAGTAAGACCGGTCACGGGGCAGATAGACGACCTTCTCGGCGAAATCAGACGCGTTGTGTCCGAGGACGGACGTGTGCTCGTTACTACGCTTACCAAAAAAATGAGCGAAAGTCTGACAGAGTTCCTTGCGGAGCACGGTACGAGAGTCAGATATCTGCATTCGGATATAGATACAATGGATCGCATGGAACTCATCATGGGTTTGCGCCGCGGAGACTTCGACGTACTTGTCGGCATAAATCTTCTCAGGGAAGGACTGGATATGCCCGAGGTCAGACTTGTGGCTATACTCGACGCGGATAAGGAAGGTTTCTTACGAAGCGAATCGTCTCTGATACAGACGATCGGGCGTGCGGCGAGAAACGCGGAGAGCAAAGTCATAATGTACGCGGATACCGTTACGGGTTCTATGCGCCGCGCGATCGACGAGACCGACCGCCGCCGCGATAAGCAGACGGCATATAACAAAGAGCATAACATTACTCCGAAAACGATCGTCAAGAAAATCGCGAACTCTATCGAGATCACGACGAAAGCCGCGACGGAGATAGGCGACGATCCGGGCAAGCAGATAGAATCGCTGTCCTCTCTCATGAAAGCCGCGTCCGCCGCTCTCGATTTCGAAACGGCGATAAAACTCCGCGACCGTATAGCCGAGCTAAGAAGACTGGAGCGCGAAATAAACAAATCCAAAAACAGATAAACGAAAAAATCCCGACCTGACGATCGGGATTTTTCGTATTCGTAAGTGTTTTACGCTTTGCCTGCGCAGCCGAGCACGTTCACGAGCTTGTGACGAACAAGCTCTTTGATGTTTGCTCTTGCGGGCTTGAGGTACTCTCTGGGATCGAACTTGTCGGGATGTTCCGCAAAGAACTGTCTGATCGTACCGGTCATTGCAAGACGGAGATCGGAGTCGATGTTGATCTTGCAGACGGAAAGTTTAGCCGCTTCGCGAAGCTGTTCCTCGGGAACGCCGATAGCGTCGGGCATCTTGCCGCCGAACTTGTTTACCATTGCCACATAGTCCTGAGGTACGGACGAGGAACCGTGAAGAACGATGGGGAAGTCGGGAAGTCTCTTGCTTACTTCTTCGAGAATATCGAAGCGGAGCGCGGGAGGCACGAGGATGCCTTTTTCGTTTACGGTGCACTGATCGGGCTTGAATTTATAAGCGCCGTGCGACGTTCCGATCGCGATTGCGAGCGAGTCTACGCCCGTTTTGGAAACGAATTCTTCGACTTCTTCGGGTTTGGTATATGTACCTTCGCCCTCGACGACGACTTCGTCTTCGATACCCGAAAGGGTGCCGAGTTCGCCTTCTACTACGACGCCGTGGTCGTGAGCGTATTCGACTACTTTCTTCGTGAGCGCGATATTGTCCTTAAACGAATGGCTCGATCCGTCGATCATGACCGAGGTAAAACCGCCGTCGATGCAGGCTTTGCAGGTCTCGAAGTCGGGACCGTGGTCGAGGTGAAGAACGACGGGGATCTCGGGGCATTCGAGGACGGCTGCTTCGACGAGCTTCACGAGATAGGTGTGATTCGCGTATGCGCGCGCACCCTTGGAAACCTGAAGAATTACGGGAGCTTTTTCCTCACGGCACGCTTCGGTGATACCCTGAACGATCTCCATGTTGTTTACGTTGAAAGCGCCGACGGCATAACCGCCCTTGTACGCTTTCTTAAACATTTCGGTACTTGTTACTAAAGGCATAATATTCCTCCATAGAATTTTATTCTCTATTCGGTATTATACTACGAAACCGCATAATTTTACAAATGTTTAAGCGTTGTTTTTGAAAAAAATCGATGGACTTTCTTAAGGAAAACGGTTATAATATATATGAAATAAATCAACGGAGATATAAATCATGCTCGATCCGAGAATCACTCGACTCGCAAGAAATCTTGTCAATTATTCCGTCGCCGCAAAAAAGGGCGATAAAGTGCTTATCGAAGCCACCGACGTGGATACCGAAATGGTTACCGAACTGGTCAAGGCGGTGTACGAAGTCGGCGCGTATCCGTTCGTGGAAACGTATAAAGGCAAAGTCAACGCCGCCGTCATAAGCGGTACGAGCGAAGAACATTCCCGTCTTATGGCGGAGTACGCCAAATACCGTATGGAGCGTATGGATTGTTATATCGGCGTGCGCGGAAACGAAAACGCTTACGATCTTTCGGGCGTTCCCGACGAAAAAACGGACGTTTACAAACGACTGTATTCTTATCCCGTGCATCACGAGATCCGCGTGAATAAAACGCGTTGGGTAGTGCTTCGCTATCCGAACGATTCCATGGCTCAGTTGTCCGGAGTCCCGACCGACGAGTTCGAGAAACATTATTTCGACGTTTGCTGTATGGACTACGCCAAAATGGACAGAGCTATGGACGCGCTCAAAAGTCTTATGGATAAGACCGACAAAGTCCGTCTTGTCGCAAAGGACACCGATCTTACGTTCTCGATCAAAGATATTCCGGCGGTTAAATGCTCCGGGCATATGAATATTCCCGACGGCGAAGTATATACCGCGCCCGTAAAAGAGTCGGTGAACGGACGCATAACATACAACGTACCGAGTATCGAGAACGGTATAAAATTCGAAAACGTTTCGCTTAAGTTCGAGCGGGGCAGGATCGTCGAAGCTACGGGAAATTATACGGATAAGATCAACGCCGTTTTCGATACCGATCCGGGCGCGCGATATGTCGGCGAATTCGCTCTCGGCGTGAATCCTTATATCACCAAACCTATGGGCGATATTCTTTTCGACGAAAAAATCGCAGGCTCTATTCATTTTACTCCGGGCTGTTGTTATGAGGACGCGTATAACGGCAATCAAAGCGCGGTGCATTGGGATCTCGTGCTTGTTATGACTCCCGATTACGGCGGAGGGGAAATATATTTCGACGACGTGCTTATCCGTAAGGACGGACTGTTCGTTTTACCCGAACTCAAATGCCTTAACCCCGATAATCTCAAGTGAGCGCAAACCGTTGACAGAAATGTAAATATTCGGTATATTATAATCAGACAGATCACTATGCAGAGAAACACCGTTCAAAAACGGCAGGTCATGGATATTGTGGCGCAAATGGCGAATCATCCGAGCGCCGAAGCCGTCTATGACACTGTCCATTCGGCATATCCGCGAATAAGCAAAGCGACCGTATACCGCATACTGAAAGACGAAGCGGCGTGCGGCGGTCTGCTTGCAGTGGATATTCCGCGCGACGTAAATCGTTACGATCACCGTACCGATCCGCACTGGCATATCCGTTGTCGTCGTTGCGGCAGGATAGGCGACGTCGAGATCGGGTCCGAACCGATCGACATGGGCGGCGCGCCGCACGGCTGGAGCGTGGAGCGCATAGGAGTATCTTTCGAAGGATTGTGCGACGAGTGCGCGGGACTGACGGACGGCGAATAACCGTCCGACTTATTTTTACGGAGATATTATGATAGATTCGCATTGTCATCTTACCGACGACAGATACGACGCCGATGCCGTAATAGGCGCTTTTGATCGCGACGGTCTGGAAGCCGTCGTTACGGTGGGTTACGATACCGCTTCGTCGGTCGCCGCCGTTCGTCTTGCCGAAAAGCACGGGCGCGTTTTCGCTTCCGTCGGCGTGCATCCGAGCGAGCTTTCGCACGAGTCGGATTTCGACGGCATAACGCGGCTTCTTTCTCATCCTAAAGTCGTGGCTTACGGAGAAATAGGTCTTGACTATCATTGGAACGAGCCGGACAGGGAAGTTCAGAAAAAGAAATTTATCGAACAGCTCGAAATAGCTTCGGCGTCGCGTTTGCCAGTAATAATTCATTCCCGCGAATGCGACGGCGATATGTTCCCGATATTGAAACGGTATGCGCCGAAACTCGGCGGCGGCGTTGTTATGCACTGTTTTTCTTCGTCGGCCGAAATCGCCGCGGAATATGTTAAACTCGGATTTTATATATCGTTCGCGGGGACAGTCACGTTCAGAAACGCAAAGAAAGGCGATGCCGTGAGAGCGGTACCCGACGAACTTTTGCTCGCCGAAACCGACTGCCCATATCTCGCGCCCATGCCGCACCGCGGCGAAACAAATTATCCCGCTTATGTACGGTATACCATCGAAAAATTGGCGGAAGAACGCGGTACTACGTTTGACATAGTAGAGAAAATAACGGAAAACAATGCGAAAAGGCTGTTTTTTAAGATGAAAGGCGGTGAAAAGTGAAACTGGTATTGCAACGCGTTTTGTCCGCGAGACTGACCGTCGGCGGAGAAGAAATAAGCAAAATAGGCAATGGTCTGGTCGTGTATTTCGGCGCGGGCAGAGGTGATACGGAGTCCGATGCGGACATTGCCGTGCGTAAAACGGCTAACCTTCGCGTATTCGAAAAGGACGGAAAAATGAATTTGTCCGCGCTCGACTCGGGCGCGGAAATTCTGTTCGTGTCGCAATTCACTTTGTACGGGGATTGCCGCAAAGGCAACCGTCCGAGTTTTACCGAGGCGGAAGAACCGACGCGCGCGAACGAACTCTACGAATATGCGGCTTCCCGTCTTGCCGAAACCGGTCTGACGGTGAAAAAGGGCGTATTCGGCGCCGACATGACGATAGAGCAGACCAACGACGGACCGGTCACGATAATATTCGACACTCGGGCTTGATCCTTTAACGATTTTTACCTTATTTTGCAAAAAATTTAACGCACCGCATTGACAATCTTCGTTGCTTGTGCTATAATTTTATGCGATGGCTAAACGGAAAGTACAACTCAGCGGAAAAGGCTCGAATATCCATGTGCAGCGCATATACGCAAAGCGAATAGGCGTAAAAGCTCCGACAAGACTTCCCAAGGCTCAGCTTGACGAAGCCGTTCGACGCCGGGAGATAGAACTCGGTCTTACGCGACATAAATTCAATCTGTACGATTTTACTTTCGAAGAGCGTTGCACGCTTGTAAGCAACGCCGCGCCCCGTACGCATATTCAGATGTTCGCGGGATATTTTTGCCCGTTCAGAGAAGGAGACGGCGTTCTGCGCCGCGACCCGTTCAGGGACACTCCGGAAGCCGACGTTTATGTTTCGGCGGAACAGGTAAAGTCTGCCGGAATGGTCGCGGGCGACCGCGTTGTGGGCGACGTAGGACTCGTTCTGGGCAACCGCATAAAAGTGCTTCGCCGTTTGCGTTATCTGAACGAAGAACCGGTCACCAAACGAATCGGACGGGTGCTTTACGACGATCTTGCGGCTTACGAACCGAGTATTCCGCTCGGTATCGAAAGCAACAACGCAGTAGTCAAACTGCTTACGAACATACTTTCGCTCGTTGGCGGGCGTTCGGTCTGCATCACGTCGGTTTCGAATTCGGACACGCCTTTGCTCGAGCAGACCGCGGTCGATATTCTCAAAGGGCTTTATATGTCGTTCGGCGGCGAAGTCTTCGGCATTTTCGAAACGATGCACGGGAGGGCGGCGTTGGATCTCGAACCGCTTCTCAATCCCGAAGCGGTGATACTCGACGGCGACAGAACCGAATATCCGTATATGCTCGAGATGATGAAACGTTCTGTCGAACGCGGCATTCCCGCCGTAGCCGTCATATATGCGCCGTGCGTGGACGTCAGCGACTTCGTCGAAGCCGTGAAGGCGACCGAAACCGCGTCGCTTACGGTAATCGTCGTGGGTGGTATGACCGAAACCGACGGCAGAATGATCATTAAAGACGGCGTCGTACTGGTTGACGAGCTTGTGAGCGCGGGACGCAGCGACGATCCGTTTTCGCAAAAGAAACTGGAACGGCTTAAAAAAGACGGCACGCCCGACGAACTTCTTATGCTTTTCGCGGAGTCGGGAAAATGAGCAGAATATCTTTTCTCGGCGACAAGTATACGCACACCTACGCCGCGGCGCGTAAGGTCATGTGTGACGGCGACGAACTGATCGGATTTCATACGATTTACGAATCTATACTTGCCGCAACGAACGGGAAGAGCGATTACGCCATAGCGCCCATAGAAAATTCCTGCGGCGGCAGTATAGCCGATACGCTCGACGCGCTTTGGACGCTTCCGCTTTATATTACGAAAGAAACGGTGCTTGCCGTTCCGCAGAACCTTATCGGTATCGCGGGGACGGAAAAACACGATATAGAAGTTATTTATTCGCATCCTCAGGCGATATCGCAGTGTAACGATTATCTGCGCAGATATTTCGAAAAAGCCGACGTTATCGCCGTGTCGAGCACCGCTCAGGCGCTCTCTTTGGTAAAGGACGGACGGACGGCGGCGATCGCCAGGGTCGCGGGCGAAGGTCAGACTGTCATCGACGGCGAGATCGAGGACGTGAAAAACAATGCGACGCGCTTTGTACTTCTTTCCGGCGAACCGACGGACGCGGGCGGCAAATGCAGCGTGGTATTCGAAACGAGAAATAAGCCCGGCGCGCTCGTGGACGTGCTCGGAGTATTGCGGAGTTTCGGTCTGAATATGAGCAAGATCGAATCCCGTCCTCATAAATCGATGCTCGGACGTTATGTGTTTTTCGTCGATTTCGACTTCGACGGCACGGATGGAGAGCTGACGGAAGTGCTCGGCGCGCTTACGCGGACTACGCTCGCGCTTAAATTTCTCGGACGTTACGGCTCGGTATAAAGTCGTTACTGTAATTACAAAAAACAAATAAGGGCGTATGGCATTGCGCGTTCGGCGGAACGCCATACCGTCCCGGCGTCGTACCTGTAGGGAATGGCAGGACGGCGAAGGAGCATAAATGGGTATTTTCAAATGGATTTCCGAAGGTGACAATCGCAGACACCTCAAGAAGATCGGCAGGCTCGTCGAGAAGATCAATTCGTACGAGCCGACATATTCGGCAATGACCGACGACGAGCTGAAAGCCATGACGGGCAAGTTCAAGGAAAGACTTGCCGCAGGCGAAACGTTGGACGGCATACTTCCCGAAGCGTATGCGGTAGTCCGCGAAGCGTCGCGCCGCGTTATCGGGCTTCGTCATTACGACGTGCAGATGACGGGCGGAATAGTGCTTCATCAGGGACGTATCGCGGAGATGAAAACGGGCGAAGGTAAAACGCTTACCGAAACGCTCCCGGCATATCTCAATGCGCTTACGGGCAAGGGCGTTCATATCGTCACCGTAAACGACTATCTCGCAAAGCGTGACGCGGAGTGGATGGGCAAGATACCGCGATTCCTCGGCATGACCGTCGGCGTCGTATATCCGAATCAGAGCCGCGAGGAAAAGAGCAAGGCGTACGCGTGCGATATTACTTACGGTACAAACAACGAATTCGGTTTCGATTATCTGCGCGACAACATGGTCGTATACGAGAACCAGAAAATGCAACGCGGACATAATTTCTGTATCGTCGACGAGGTCGACTCGATCCTGATCGACGAGGCAAGGACTCCCCTTATCATAAGCGGCAAGGGCAAGGACTCGAGCACGCTTTACCAGTCCTGTCAGCGATTTGTGCGCCGCCTTCGCGAATCCACCAACGTGGACGAGGAAGGAAAGGTTATCAATCCGAACGAGGAGGCCGACGGCGATTATGAGATCGACCGCAAAAAACGCGCGGTTTCCCTCACCATAAACGGTATTATCCGCGCCGAGCGCGACTTCGGTATAGAAAACCTTGCGGATGCCGAGCACAGCGAACTTAACCATTATATCAACAACGCGCTTCGCGCCAATTATATAATGAAGAAGGACGTCGACTATATCGTCAAGGACGGCGAGATCGTTATCGTCGACGAGTTTACGGGACGACTTATGCCCGGACGTCGTTACAGCGACGGACTCCACCAGGCGATCGAAGCAAAAGAAAACGTCAAGATACAGGGCGAGAATATGACGCTGGCGACCGTTACGTTTCAGAATTATTTCCGTCTTTATACCAAGCTGTCGGGCATGACGGGTACAGCCAAGACGGAGGAAACCGAGTTCAAAGGCATTTACGGGCTCGATGTCGTTGTCGTTCCGCCCAACATTCCCAGCCGCCGTATAGACGAAACGGATAAAGTATTCGCGTCCGAGGATGCGAAACTTCGCAGCGTCGTATCCGATATACGCGAGTGCGCGGGCAGAGGTCAGCCCGTTCTCGTCGGTACCACCAACGTCGAAAAGAGCGAAGAGCTTTCCAAGATGCTCAGGAAAGAGAAGATAATCCATAACGTGCTCAACGCGAAGAATCACGAGAAAGAGGCGGATATCGTCGCGCAGGCTGGACGCTTCGGCGCGGTCACGATCGCAACCAACATGGCGGGTCGAGGCACCGATATTTTGCTCGGAGGCAATGCCGAGTTCCTTGCGAAAAACAAGATGAAGAAAGACGGTACGCCCGAAGAGATCATCGAGCTTGCGTCTTCTCATATGACCGTGGAGCCCGACGCCGTGTTCTCCGTTCCGTCCGCCGAACGCAATGCGAGCGGAAGCGAGATCCTCGAAGCGCGTGAAACTTATGGTAAACTTTATAAAGAATACAAAGAACAGACGGATAAAGAGAAAGCCGAAGTCGAGGCTGTCGGAGGACTGCGTATCATCGGTACGGAGCGTCACGAATCGCGTCGTATAGACAACCAGCTCCGCGGACGTGCCGGACGACAGGGCGATCCCGGTTCGTCGGTATTCTATCTGTCCGTCGACGACGAGATGATCAAGTTGTTCGGCGGCGAGCGCATCAAGCGTCTTGCCGAATATATCTCGGGCGAAGACGACACTCCCATCGAATCGCGTATGCTTTCCGGCGCTATCGAAATGGCGCAGAAACGTCTCGAGGGTATCAACTACAGCAAGCGACTCAACGTCCTCGAATACGATAACGTCATGAATACTCAGCGTAAGATCATTTACGGCGAGCGCGATAAAGTGCTTCGCGGCGAGAGCGTTCACGAACAGATCCTCGGTATGCTCAAGGATCAGGCGCTCAAGGTCGTGAAAAAATATACCAATCCCAAGACGGACTGGAACGAGTGGGATAACGAGGGTCTTAACCGTGCGGTTGCTCAGCAGCTTGCGATCGTACCGAAGGGCGAAGTATTCTTCTCCGATACGGTTTTGTCGTCTCTGTCCGCGGAAGAAGTGAGCGAAAAACTTGCCGGTTCCGTACTCGGAAGATACGGCGAAATTTGCGAGCAAGCCGAAGAAGTGGGCTTTAATCTCGCCGAGTTCGAACGAAATCTTTTCCTCCGTGTGATCGACAATCAGTGGATGGCGCATATCGACGAAATGGACGATCTCCGCCGCAACGTCGGACTTTACGCTTACGGTCAGCAGGATCCCGTCATGGTCTATAAAAAGGAAGGCTATGAGATGTTCGGCGAAATGACCGGAAGAATACAGGAGCATATCGTAGGCAATCTTACGCATATTTCGGAGATTAAGCGCGACGAGAAGGTACAACAGCGCAAACAGGTGGGCGAGGAAGTCCGCGCATCCGCGGGCGAGAACGCCGCCAAGTTTACCGAAAGCAAAGAAACTATCGTAAAGGCGAAACTGCCTTCGCGGAACGAGCCGTGCCCTTGCGGAGCTTGCTGGCCGGACGGAACGCCGAAAAAATATAAGGATTGTTGCGGAAAGAATGCTGGCTGACGATCTTAAAATCAAAATCAAGGAAATGAAAAGCAAATTCGACGGCATAGAAAATGCCGCCGATTTGCCTGTTTTGAAGAGCCGTTACGAGGAATTGAGAAAAGAGCAGGAAAACCCCGATCTTTATTCCGACTTGAAACGCGCCGAACAGATAAACAAGGAAGCCAAGAATGTCGGCGACAAGATCGAATCCATCGAAAAAATGAAGACCGATCTTTCCGATCTCGACGGGTTACTCGATATGGCGGCTTCCGAAAACGACGACGATTCTCTCGCCGAAGTCGCGGCGGAACTCGATAAGCTCGCGGAGCCTCTCGAACGTTTGCATATTCAGTCTTTGCTCAAAGGCGAGTACGATTCGTGCAACGCCATTCTTACTCTTCATGCGGGCGCAGGCGGAACGGAAGCGCAGGACTGGACGAGTATGCTGTACAGAATGTATCAGATGTTCTGCGATAAAATGGGCTACTCTTACGAAGAACTCGATTTTCTTCCCGGCGACGAAGCGGGAATAAAAACGGTTACGTTCAAGGTCGTAGGCGACAACGCTTACGGGTATCTGAAAGCGGAAAAGGGCGTGCATCGCCTTGTACGTATTTCGCCGTTCGATTCCAATGCCCGCCGTCATACGTCGTTTGCCAGTCTCGAGGTTATGCCCGAGATCGAAAACGATACCGAGATCAAGATCGAGGACAAAGATCTTCGTATCGACACTTACCGCAGTTCGGGTGCGGGCGGTCAGCATATCAATAAGACCGATTCGGCGGTGCGTATAACGCATATTCCGACGGGCGTTGTAACGAGTTGTCAGACGCAGCGAAGCCAGACGCAGAACAAGGAATACGCTATGCGTATGCTTATAAGCAAACTTGTCGAGCTTCGGTTGCAGGAACAAATGGCGAAAGCGCAGGACATAAAAGGCGAACTGAAAAAGATCGAATGGGGCAGTCAGATACGTTCGTACGTATTCTGTCCCTATACTCTCGTCAAGGATCATCGCACGGGATTCGAGTCCAGCAACGTGTCGGCGGTAATGGACGGTAATATCTTCGATTTCATCTGCGATTATCTCAGAAAGTCGTAAATAATCAAAACGCGGAGAGGATATCTTCGCGTTTTGTTGCGTTCCGATTGTTTTTTCGTGAACACGCTTCCGCCGCTCCGAATATACCGTTAAGAGGGGACGGAGCGGGAGAAGAATGTCCGAGATTGCAATAACCGTATTCGGAATATCGATTATTTTCGTCATGACGACGCTCGGCGCGGCGTTGGTTTTTTTCGTAAAAAAGGGCGCAGATAAGCCCAATACGCTGTTTATCGGTTTTGCGTCCGGGATCATGATCGCGGCGGCGGTATGGTCGCTGCTTTTGCCGTCCATAGATCAGGCGGGAGAATACTTCGGCAATTTCGCGTTCGTTCCCGCAACGGTCGGCTTTATGGTCGGCGGGCTGTTCCTTGCTCTTCTCGGACGGATCGTCAAACGGCACGGCGATTTCGGTCGTAATATGTTGCCCGGTAAATCGGCGAAAATGGTTATCGCGGTCACCGTGCACAATATTCCCGAAGGGCTTGCCGTAGGCTTTGCGTTCGGCGCAGCGTATGCGGCGGGCGAATACGCTGCTTACGTTACCGCTCTCATGCTCGCGGTCGGCATAGCGATCCAGAATTTTCCCGAGGGCGCGGCGGTTTCGTTGCCGTTGTGCGCAATGACGGGGAATAAAGCCGGTTCGTTCGCCATGGGGACGTTAAGCGGTGTCGTGGAACCTATATTCGCCGTGATCGGATATTTTCTCGCCGCGGAACTTACGTTCCTGCAACCGTGGCTTTTGGCGTTTGCCGCGGGCGCGATGATATTCGTCGTGGCGGACGATCTGATCCCCGACGCGCATGCGCAATATCCCGCGCTTGCCGTGTGGGGCGTAATGGCGGGATTTGCTGTGATGATGATATTGGACGTCGCTCTCGGTTGAAGTAAACGGTATAAGCTTACGAAAAGAGAGCAGAATATTTTTCGGAGGACAAATGAAAGTAAGATTCAACAGCGACGAAGAGATCGTCGCACGTATAAAAGAAGGGTTGAAAGCGAAGGACGGATATTGTCCGTGCCGCATTGCGCGTACTCCCGAAAATAAATGTATGTGCAAGGAATTCCGCGATCAGATAGCAGACCCCGAATTCGAGGGCTATTGTCATTGCATGCTGTATTACAAAGAAAAATAATCAGACGAAATACTTTTCGTTATTGATTATGCTCGGATGATCGGGATGCACCGTTTTCGCGAGCGCGTGATATTTTTTCGCCCGATCTAGCTCTCCGAGCCTGTAATAGCAACAACTGAGCTCTATGTACGGAATAAAGTCCATGCAGTCGGGTTCGCGGAATACTCCCGCCGCGCCGCCTTCGCACACGAGCGCGCATTGATACCAGAACGCCGCTTGCCTGTCGTCGCGTCCCGAAAACAGCGCCCCGAGCTTGCATACTGTTTCCGCTCTCGGCGCGCCGAAACGGAATGCCGAGCAGAGCGCTTCGACGGCTTTGTCTTTTTCTCCGAGCGCCGCGTAGCAGTCGGACAGCGCTTCGGCGGCTTCCACTCCCGTGGTCGGCTGACAGTCGACAAGACATTCGGAAAGGACATGGGAAGCCTCTCGGTACAATCGGTTGTCTTTAAGTTCACGCCCGTAGTATAATTTGTTTCTGCTGTCGAGGGCTACGCCTTCGGACAGCTTTTTTTGATATATCCGCAAATTGCGCCACGGGTCTCCGGGCGTAAGTTTGGCGTGGTCGATCTCTATGTCCGAATATACGACTTTGCCCTTCGGTACGACGCATTCGTGTATGAATCCCACCCATTCGGGATTGCCGCTTCTTTTCATTATGCGTTCGCGGTAGAACGAGAAAGCGGGCGAACCGTCGTCAGAGCGGTTTGTCACATATTTGCACATTACGGTGTCGGGCGAGTCTGCGTCGAGCTTGCATTTCAGCTCTTTGATTTTTTCGATATTCTCGTCCGATATTACATCGTCTGCGTCCAGCCACATCACGTATTCTTTTTCGGCTTTGGAGAACGCGAAATTACGTGCGGCGGCGAAATCGTCGTTCCATTCGAAATCGAAAACTTTATCCGTAAAACGTTCGGCGACGCGGCGCGTGCCGTCGTCCGAACCCGTATCCGCGATAATGATTTCGTCCGCAAACTTTTCCGCGCATGCCAGACAGCGGGCGAGTACGGGCTCTTCGTTTTTTACAATAAGGCACAGCGATATTTCGGACATTTCTTTCCCTCCGTTTTTCGGTTTCGGCTTATTGTATGCGTCGTATCGGTCGGGGTATTACTTTTATGCGCGAAATTCGTAAAATTTACGAGATTGTCTTGACCTCGGACACGATAGGTGATAGAATATACGTGAAGAAAAGATGAAGGTAGGAATTATGTATAAAAATCTCGGAGCGCAAATCACTTTCCGCGCGGCATATCTCGCGGTTGCCGTTATAGGCTTGCTTTTGTCGGTCGGCGTGTGGACGGAGTTCAAGCCGTTCTTTTTTACGGACTTTTTCAACTGGGCGATAATTATGACGATCGTGTCAACCGTTGCCGCGCTGATCGAAAATCTGAAGTCGCTTAACTCGGGTAAAACCGAAGATACCGCAATGTCGTTTCCGCTTCTGCGATTCTGCAGCGCCGGCAGTATGTTGTTTGCATTGCTTCTCGGACTGTTCTTCGTCGGACGAGTGGGAGAGGACAGATTGGTCGGTACGCTCGGTTACGGCGATATTTTCCCTGGACTGGCGACGGCGGGGTATTGGGCTCGCGCCGATGTGCTGTTACCGCGCTTTGTACTTCCCGCGGCGTACATTGTCATGTTCGTGCTGTTTTATCCTCGCATGAAAACGAGAGGGATATACGCCACTCTCGGTATATTGCCGCCCACACTGTTTTATTTCTTCGATATGTTCTTCGGTATGATAATGAGCGGCGCGTACGGCGGAGCGGATAAACTGGTCGAAGCCGGAATGTACGGCGTTGCGTATCCTTATTTCTTCCAGGATTCGGCGTTTACTTATACCGGCTGGTGGTGGATCCTTATATGGCCTACCATATTCGGCGTGTCGCTTATGATACTTAACAATGCTGTATTCTTTTTGACGCGTACCTATAAGGACGAAAACGGCAAACTCAGGCTCGATAGAAAGACCAAACCCGACGAGTCCGAACTTTGCGACATAATCCATTATTTCAAAATGAAGAGGGCGGAAAAAAAGAGTAAGAGCGAATGACCTTATCCGATGTATAATAAAACCCCGTATGCGACTTGCATACGGGGTTTTTGTTGTTTTTAAGTTCGGATCAATACATTCCGCCCATGCCGCCTGCGGGAGCGGGGGGCTCGGGTGCGGGAATATCCGTGACGATGCTTTCCAGATCGGAAGAGCACACGTCTGAACTCCAGTCACCATACGGAATCT
>CAJUKR010000018.1 GCA_910587025.1 uncultured Christensenellaceae bacterium | reverse complement strand
TGACCTCGTCCTTACCAAGGACGTGCTCTACCTGCTGAGCCATAGCAGCATATTTTTTCGACGTTTCAAACGCTAAGACATTATACTATATGCGAAAAAAAAATGCAATAACTTTAAGGCATATTCGGAAAAATTTTCCGAAATTTTGTTTTTTCGCACTCATTCGGTTGACTGCATGCAGTCCGCGTAATATAATCCTATTAAGCCGAAATGAATTGCAGGCGGTCAAGGAGAACAAAAAATGAAAGTATACGGATCCGTTATCGAGCTTGTGGGCGGAACGCCGGTGCTGGAAGCAAAGCGTTTCGGTGCGGCTGTCGGCGCAGGCGCAAGGTTGCTCGCAAAACTCGAATATCTCAATCCCGCCGGGTCGGTAAAGGACAGAGTGGCACGCGCAATGATCGAGGATGCGGAACGTAAATCGAAGCTCAAGCCCGGCTCGACGATAATCGAACCGACCAGCGGAAATACCGGGATAGGGCTTGCCGCGATCGCCGCCGCCAAAGGGTATAAAGTAATCATAACAATGCCGGACACCATGTCTGTCGAACGTCGCACGCTCATGAAAGCGTACGGCGCGAAGTTGGTACTTACCGACGGCGCAAAAGGAATGGCGGGCGCTATAGCGAAAGCAGAAGAACTCGCCGAGGTTATCCCGAACTCGATAGTCGCGGGACAGTTCGTCAATCCCGCCAATCCGGAAGCGCATTTTCGTACGACCGGACCGGAGATATGGAAAGATACCGACGGCAAAGTCGATATGTTCGTCGCCGGTGTCGGCACGGGCGGAACGATCACGGGCGTAGGCAAATATCTGAAGAGCATGAACCCGAACGTTGAGATCGTTGCCGTCGAGCCGTCTTCGTCGTCGGTGCTCTCGGGCGGAAAAGCGGGTGCGCACGGTCTTCAGGGGATCGGCGCGGGGTTCGTGCCAGATACTCTCGACACTTCGGTATACGACAAGGTCATTGCCGTAAGCGACGCCGACGCGTTTGCCGCGGGCAGAAAGTTCGCGCGTACCGAAGGCGTGCTTGTCGGCATATCATCGGGCGCGGCGTTATACGCGGCGGCGGAACTGTCGAAAAGAAACGAGAACAAAGATAAAACGATAGTCGTGCTTCTTCCGGACACGGGAGACAGATACCTCTCCACTGCAATATTTTCGGAATAACGGGTTGATATTTCGATAAAAAGACTTACGTGCTTTCTATATGCGGGTAGGTCTTTTTTATTATTATTTCATAAAAGACGGATATTACGGTTAAGTTTCTTTTTGCAGGCAATGATTTTATAGGCACGTGCGTTTCGGCTATGCGCGGATTGTGTGTATACCGAAATGCCCGAACAACGGTAACGCGGCATTCTGTCGGGATATGTCGAAAATGATTGACGTGGGGGGGGGTAGCTATGCTATACTCGATAAAAGTCGGAGGATACGGAAAATCAAAATAGTTGATTGTGGGGTGTGGCTGTATGATCAATATAGCGATTGTGGAAGACGAAAAAAGTTCGGCTGATCTTCTTAAGTCCTATTTCGATAAATATTCGGAAAAGAAGGGAACAAAATTTCGTATCGTTCATTTTGACAATCCCGTTAATTTTCTTACGAATTATACGTCGAATTACGATATGGTGTTGATGGATATCGAACTTCCGGATATTAACGGTTTGGATGTTTCGCGTAAACTTCGGCATTTGGATAAGACAGTTACGCTTATTTTCGTAACGAATATGTCACAGTTCGCGGTGATGGGTTATGAAGTGGACGCCTTTGATTATATCGTAAAACCCGTGATGTATTATGATTTCGCGCTCAAACTCGAGCGTGCGCTGGAACATATAAACAGTCGCAATATTACGAAATTACAGGTCGTTGTCGACGACGCCATAAAGTGCATCTCGTCTTCCGAACTGAAATATGTCGAAGTTATAAATCACAGATTGATATATCATACCACCGACGGAGAATTCGTGGCTACCGGCTCGCTCAAGGGAGTTGAGCAACGATTGATCCCGGCGGGTTTCGCAAAGTGTAATAATTGTTATCTCGTAAACTTGAGATATGTGACGGGAATAAAGGATTTTACCGTTACCGTCGACGGCGAGGAATTGCAGATCAGTCATCCGAAACGCAGAGAATTCAAGCGGGCTCTGAATGACTATCTCGGAGAAAAATTCTGATGACCCAGCTCGAGTTTTACAAATCGTTTCAATTCGTGATCGAGCTGCTTGCGGCGGAGGGGATATTTTCTTTCCGCCTTACCCGTCGCTCGCATTTTCCGCTCCGCATGATCGTCGGCGCTTCCGTTGTATTCGTTTTATCGTATTTTTTTCCTATCGCGGTTCACGAAGCGTTCTATTTGTCGTTCATGTTTTTCGTCATATTCGCATATACGGTTTTTTTCGCTAAGTTTCTTTTTCGCGAAACTTGGCTGAAGATCATTTTCTGCTGTCTGGCGGGATATACCGTTCAGCATCTTGCATATCAAATATATAATCTTGCGCTTACGATTATGGGCGTAAACAAGAACAACCCCATGGGCGCTTACGGCGATCAGGCTGTCGGCATATTTCCGAATGCGTTTGTCGCTATAATATATTTTTATGTCTATATCGTTGTTTATTTCTTTTCCTGGTTCATTTTCGGTAAGCGCATTAGAGACAGTGAAAAATTGCAGATTAAAAGCGGCTTTATATTTTTCTTCGTCGTTCTTATACTCATAATCGACGTAATACTTAATGCCGTGATCGTTTACAATGTTGCCGCCGACGGAAATAAACTGTATCTCATCATAGCCGGAGTTTACAATATTCTGTGCTGCGTTGTCGTGCTTATCTTGCAATTCGAAGTATCTTTACGATATAAACTGGAGGAAACGTTGACGACTGTCAGTTTTCTGCGACATCAGGAAAAAGAACATTACAAAATGTCCAAAGAAACGATCGAACTTATCAATTTGAAATGTCACGATCTCAAGCATCAAATTCGAAGCATAGGCAGCAGAAGCTCGATCAACGACGAGTCAGTCAAAGAAATAACCGAACTTATTTCGATATACGATACTATGGTGCGTACGGGGAACGATGCGCTCGATATTATCCTTTCGGAAAAGAATCTGCATTGTACGAAGAACAATATAAGATTCAGCTGCATTGCCGACGGCAAACGTCTGGATTTTATGAAAGAAGAAGATATATATTCGCTGTTCGGCAATCTTATCGACAATGCGATCGAAGCCGTGCAGTCGCTGGAAGACGGCAAGCGCATTATCGGTCTGCGTATAAAAGCCGTAGGGACTATGCTGTCGGTCAATCTGCATAACTATTACGAAAAAGAACTGACTTTCGACGACGGTATTCCGCAAACAACGAAGTCGGAAAAAGAATATCACGGATACGGGTTGAAAAGCGTGCGTTATGTTTGCGAAAAGTACGGCGGCGATCTTTCGATCAATGCGGACAATAAAGTATTTACGGTAAATATATTGTTTTCTCTTGCGCGCGAAGGAAACAGCTGAGACTTGTTTTTAAAAATTCACAGATTTTATGTAATGCGTCGGTGTATGCCGACGCTTTTTGTATGCAAAAATAAGATTACGCGTCGAAAACGAAAGCTTGCGAACTATCTGTTGAAAAACGGTTATGGACAAAATATAATGTACGCACAAGAAAGATGTTGCGTATTTGACGCGGTTTCGGCCGCTCGAAAATATAAAAAAGGAGAAATGAGTATGAAAATGAAAAAGTTCGGACGCATCTTCGCTACCGTTGTAACGTTTTGCATAACGGTTACGATGTTGTGTCTTGCGTTTACGGCATGCGGTGATCCGGAGCCCGATAACCCGGATAATCCCGGTGGGCAGGTGAAGGTTACAAGCATCGCGCTCGATACGAGCGAGGTCAAGACCGAGTTCGCATTCGCGGAAACGTTTACTTATGCGGGTCTGAAAGTGACCGCGACGATGAGCGACGGCTCGACGAAGGACGTTCCGATCGGAGATTGTCGGGTCATTGCGCCGGATATGGAGAAATCCGGTAAACGCAACGTATCTGTATCGTACAGCGGACAGACAGCACGCTATCAGATCGTCATTGCACAGAAGATCATTCCCGAGATTTCGGCGACGTCGCTTCTCAGCATAGAGGGTGAAAATGACAGCGTGGCATATCGCGTCGAAGCGGAAGCCATAGACATGGAAACTCCCGGAGTGAAAAAAGCCGACGGCGTTACCTCGTTCGTTGCCGATGCTCCCGAGGATGCCGAGATTACGAGCGGCGGCAAGTATCTTACCGGGTTCGGTGTGAAATGGAATTATTTCGGATTTACTTTCGAGTCCGATGCCGAACATAAAGACGTGACTGTTGTGCTTCGTCTGACTTACGGCGGCGAAGATGCGAGCATCAATCTGACCGATAATTTGAACATGTATCTCAACTATGCCGAAACCGACGACGAAGTGACGGGCGCAATACCGCTTACGGGCATGGTGGATAAAGGCGTATGCGCATGGAAAGACGTCGTTATACGCGGCGTTACCATTCCCGCAGGCACGAACAAACTTACGTTTGAAGCATTGGGAAACAAAGTCCCGGATATCGATTATATCGACTTCTATGTCGGTATGCGTTATATTTCTTCGATCGCCGAGATCCCGAGCGAAGGAACGCTCATGAAAGATCTCGAAACTTTCGATACCGAAATGGCATCCACGCGTAAGGATTGGGCGGATGCCAACCCCGACAAGATCGTCAACGGTCTGGGACTCGAAACGGTAACGAAGGAGTCGGAGGGCAAGACGACGAGCGGCGGTAAATCCGTTGCTGCTCTCGATACCGGCTCGCAACTTTCGACTACGTTACGCTTGGCGAAAGACGCTACCGTGAAACTCGATTTCATCGCGTCGAGTACCGACAGCTATATAGTCAAAGACAGATGGGAATTCTATATCGACGGTGTCAGACTCGAACTTGTCGAAAAGGTCGACATAAAGGGCGGAAACCCTTTGGCTGGCGAGTATTGGGATTGGAATCCGACATGTCTCGGCATATACAATTTACCCGCAGGCGATCATTTGTTCCTCGTCAAGAATACGGGCGGAGCATGCAACATCGACGGAGTGTTGTTCGAAACCGTTTCTTATGACGAATTCGACGAATCTGGAAGCGATCTCGATAATCAGATATTGCCTCACGAGTGCGGCAACGTATGTCCCGCTTGCGGCGGTTGTACGGACGAAGAGTGCGCCGATCCCGTTTGCGCGACCAAATGCGAATGCGGAGATTACGACGTTACGATCAACGGCGAAGGCTTTTTCAAGGCGGAAGCCGAATCTCTGCGTGATCGCAGCGGTTGGGTGATGAGACCCGACCTTGCCGAGGCAGGACACAGCTTCACCGAAAATTGGTCGAACGATTTCGGCTCCGGAGTGTGCGCCAAGGCTTTTGCGACGGGCTCGGTCATCAAAGTGTCGGTAAACGTCACTCAGGCGACCACTCTCGCGCTGTCTATGCGTATGTCGTATTACGATGCGGAAACTTATAACTGGGAAGATACGACGTTGACTTTTGCCGATCAGACTTTGACGCCTGTCCCCGCCGGTGCTTTCGGGCATAGGGAACCTGCGGATTATTGGAAATGGGTCGACGTTTCGCTCGGAACGATAAGCGTCGAGGCAGGAACTTACGAACTCTGTTTTACGCTGGTCGCCGGTCCGAATCTCGATTATTTCGAGTTTACGACAGTGACGGAAGAAGCGTAAGCGTCCGAAACGGAACAATTCCTTGTGTCGCTTTCTCCCCGTCGAAGCGTGGAGAAAGCGACTCGTAAGGAAAAAGGAAACAATATGATAAAAAAGAGATTTTATCCTATAATAGTGGGAATTATTTGTTTGATCCTTACCGTCGGACTTATCGCGGGAAATGTTGTTTGCGGAGTGAACTCCGGGCTTATAACTTCATTCCTTTGCGGATACGGTTTCGACGAAGACGGAAGCACGGCGATTGCCGCGCGGGAAAGCGGCAATGCACTTGCGGAAGATGTGGAAGAGGGCGGCGCGGTTCTGCTCAAAAACGAAAACAACGTTCTTCCGCTCAAAAACGACAAAGTAAACGTATTCGGATTTTCGGGCAGCGACGGCGGTTTCATGCCGCAGGGTACGGGGTCGGGTACGGGGTCGAGAAACGATCTTATAACGTTCCTCGGCGGACTTAAAGAAGCGGGCATAGAGTATAACGAAGACCTTGCGGCGGCGTATGACACTTTGGGGTGGAAGCGCGTCGAAGGCGGCTCGTACGTCATAGAAGCGCACGGACAGAAATATAAGGACTTTTACGGCGTGGCGGAAGCTCCCGAAAGTTTTTATACTTCGGATATGATAACAAACGCAAAAAATTATTCGGACACAGCTATAGTCGTGATCGGACGTCTGATGGGCGAAGGAAACGACTTTTCGAAAACGCAGTACATTACGGATAACGGTTCTTGCATCGCAGAGGATTCGGACAGGAAACTTCAAGGTCTTTCCGAACGCGAGGAATATATGCTCGAACTCGTATCCGAAAATTTCGAAAATGTTATCGTCGTACTCAATACCGGAAATCCGATAGAGCTTGGCATAGCGGATAATTCGTATATCGACGCCGTTATAAATATGGGTATGCCCGGTACGCGCGGTACGATAGGTCTCGCAAATATACTGAAGGGCAACGTAAGTCCTTCGGGCAAACTTGCCGATACCTGGGCGTATGATTTATCTACCGCCGCTGCATATGCGACGTCGGGATTCGAAGGCGTAGGATATTATACGGACAATAAGGCTCCGTATACGGAATACCGCGAAGATATCTATACCGGATATTATTGGTACGAAACGGCTGACGCAGAAGGTTTTTGGGATTCGGATTTCGCCAAAGAACGGTGGAATCTCAAAAACGGTTATGAGGACGTAGTTCAGTATCCGTTCGGTTACGGGCTCAGCTATACGAAATTCGACTGGATAATTTCCGATTCGAATATCGAAAACGGCGGCACCGTATCGAAAGACGGCGAGATCGATCTCGAAGTCAAGGTAACGAATACGGGCGACGTAGCGGGACGCGACGTAGTGGAATTATACTATACCGCGCCTTACACCGACGGCGGCATAGAGAAGTCCGCGATCAAACTAGGCGCATTCGCAAAGACAGCCACGCTTCAGCCCGGACAGTATGAAACGATCAAACTGTCGATGAAAGTTTCCGAGATGAAATCGTACGATTGCTATGACAGAAACAATAACGGTTTCATGGGGTACGAACTGGAAAAAGGCGATTACAAGCTCAGCCTGCGTTCCGACGTACATACCCTCAAGAACACTCTTGACGGCGTCAACGAGATTATCGTAAAGGTCGCGACGGACATCCGTTACGAAGTTGACGATGTGACGGGAGAAAAGGTTGAAAATCAGTTTACGACGTATACGAATACCGTATCCGGTGCAAGCAGCGTGATAAACGAGCCGTATATCGCAAAGCCGCATTCGATGGACGGATCGGAGAATGCGGGCGGTCCCATAACGTATATGACACGTTCGGATTTTGCGGGTACGTTCCCGTTGGAACGCGGCGCGCACAGAGAAGCGGGCGATCTGACCGCCGATATGTACGGCGTTCCCGATCCCGTTGCGGAACAAGGAGCTGTCGCGCCCGAATTCGGATCCAAAGCTACCGACTGGACGATACGGGAGCTGTTCGGCGTAGAGTATGAAGATCCCATGTGGGATGAAATCGTAAGTCAGTTGGCGTTCGACAGAGCATGTCTGCTTATCGTTAAAGCAGGTTTCGGCACGATCGAGATGAAAGAGATCGGAAAGCCGGGTACTCGCGATACCGACGGTCCTTGCGGATTCAATACCAACGTGACGGGCGGCAATAACCTGAAAGCGGTATGCTATCCGAGCGATACCGTGATAGCTCAGACCTGGGACTGGTACATCGCATATCAGGTAGGTGTGGCGATCGGTATTGAGGGCAACGCTCTCGGTATAGACGGTTGGTACGGTCCCGGTGCGAATCTGCATCGTTCCGCAATGGGCGGCAGAAACTTCGAATATTACAGCGAGGACGCATTGCTTGCAGGTATAATGTGCGCATATCATGTTCTCGGCGCGAAAGAAAAAGGCGTGCTTGCGTATATCAAGCACATCGGAGCGAATGAGGACGATAAAGGACGTACGGAAGGTACGGGCGCGTTTAAGTGGCTTACCGAACAGAGCTTCCGTGAAAATTACCTCAAGCCTTTCGAGTTTGCGATCAAGATAGGCGGGTGTAACGGTCTTATGGGCGCGGCCACCAGAACGGGCGGAGTGAGAAGCACGGGTTCGTATGCGATGCTGACTGCTGTCGTACGCAACGAATGGGGCTTCCGCGGAACTGTTATCACCGACTATTACTGCGCGGGAACGATAAACGATATAGACGAAGGCATCCGCGCGGGTAACAGCCAGGTGCTTCATCCCGACGGCGCGGTCGGCTGGTTCGACGACAGGACGAGCGATACGGCGAAAAAGTATATTCACAAGAGCGCCAAGGATATTCTGTATTCTTATGCCGCGACCAAATATTACGGCGAAACCTCGCAGGGACTCGAAAGCGGCTCGCTGATAGGGACTACGAAAGAAGTCTTCCCGTGGTGGATACCGCTTCTCGTGGCGATTGACGTAACGGCGGTCGGTTTGATGGCATTCTGGTTCTTCCTTGCGGTGCGTAAACCGAAGAAAAACAAGGCCGAAGAAAACGTCGGCTGATACGTTTCATTGTCTTTCCCCATTATAAAAAATTGCGGTCGGACTTCCGCGTTGGAGTGCGATCGCAATTTTTTTAGAAGAGAAGGCGTTGTCCGTTTCGATTCGAAAGTCCGTAAAAACGACGTAATACGGCAAAATAGTCACTCGTCTTTCCGTTGACAAATTATGTAATAAGTATTAGACTGTTCTTGAATATCCTAAAGGATAAATTTTCGTAACAGGGAGAAGTAACATGGGACGTTTTACATTGCCGCGTGATTTGTTTCACGGTAAAGGTTCGCTTGAGGAACTCAAAAATCTTCAGGGCAAAAGAGCTTTCGTAGTGCTCGGAGGCGGAAGTATGCGCAGATTCGGCTTCGTGGATCGTGCGGTAACATATCTCGGACAGGCGGGCATGGAAGTCAAATTATTCGAGAACGTAGAGCCGGATCCGTCCGTCGAAACGGTAATGAAAGGCGCGGAGATGATGCGTGAATTTCAGCCCGATTGGATAATCGCCATGGGCGGCGGTTCGCCCATAGACGCGGCAAAAGCCATGTGGGCTTTTTACGAATATCCGGACACGACGTTTGAAGCGCTCATCACTCCGTTCTCGTTCCCGGTACTCCGCACGAAAGCGCGGTTCTGTGCGGTTCCTTCGACGTCGGGTACCGCGACCGAAGTAACGGCGTTCTCGGTCATAACCGACTACGGAAAGGGGATCAAATATCCGCTTGCCGATTTCAACATCACGCCCGACGTTGCGATCGTCGATCCGGATCTTGCCGAAAAGATGCCGCCAAAGCTCACTGCGCATACGGGTATGGACGCCATGACGCACGCCGTCGAGGCATATGTTTCCACGCTTCATTGCAATTATACCGATCCGCTTGCGCTTCACGCGATCAAGATGATCCACGATAATCTCAAAAAATCGTACGACGGAGATATGAAAGCGCGCGACGAAATGCACGACGCGCAGTGTCTTGCCGGCATGGCGTTTTCCAACGCGCTTCTCGGCATAGTCCATTCCATGGCTCATAAGACGGGCGCGGCGTTCTCGGGCGGTCATATCATTCACGGCGCTGCAAACGCGATGTATTTGCCGAAAGTCATCAGATTCAACGCCAAAGTTCCCGAAGCGGCGAAACGTTACGCCGAGATCGCGGAATTTATAGGGCTTAAAGGCAAGACGACCGAAGAGCTTGTCGACGCGCTTATAAAAGAGCTTCGTAAGATGAACGACGAGCTCAATATTCCGCAGGCTATCAAAAACTACGGAGAGGGCGGCGTGAAAGCGGATAAGAGCATTATAGACGAAAAAGAGTTCAACGACAAACTTTCCAAGGTTGCCGAACTCGCGATCGGCGACGCATGCACGGGTTCGAATCCCCGTCAGCCGTCGCAGAAAGAAATGGAAAAACTGCTTCTTGCCGTATATTATGACAAAGAAATCGATTTTTGATAAAGTAAACGAACCGAAAGGACAGACCGAAAGGGCTGTCCTTTTTGCTATTGATTTCGATATGCGATCCGTCGTTTTGCGGCGGTAGAGATTTTTTGCCGACTCGTTTATTGACAAGTTTCGCGGCTGTTGTTATAATTATCATAATTTTAACGGACGGGAAAAAACAAATGGGGAAAAGATTCGAAAAACGTACATGGTTATTTTTTGTTTTGCTGATTTTGTTTTTGGCCGCTCTTCCTTTCGGCGTTTCGCTTATAGTTCGGCAGCTCGTGGAAACGGAACAGCAAGCAGCGATGATTTCGGGGATCATTACATATGCGGGAACGGTTGTATTGGCTGTCGTTACGGTGTGGCAGAACTATCGCGCGCAAAAACAATACGACATCGCGCAGGAAGATAACGTCAAGTTGTTGGAAAACAATAATAAACTTATATATTTACTGGAAAACTCGTATCTGAAAGAAAAATCGTCGGATATTCGATTCTCCGGCGATGTAACAATCGAAGGCGTAAAAGTAAACGACTATTTTCTTTCCGAATGCGCGAAAAGAGAGTCTTTGAGTTTTTATCTGTTGGCTACCGAAAATTTTGCATATAACGATAATAACGTAACTTTGTTTATGCGTCTGATTTTTTATTTCGATAATAAAGGTTACGCTTTGGATAGGGTGATTGTCGACAGTCTTGACGTAAGGAGCAAGAATAATTACGAAAAAGTTTTCCGTACATACAACGACGTATCTTGTCGCGGCACTTGTTTCGATTTCGAGCGTAACGGGTATAAGCTGGATCTGATCTTATTGGACAAAAATTTCAGGCATGAAATCAATAGTCAATTCGTCGATTCGTTTCTTATAGATATGAGATTGCGCGTGATCAGTAAGGCGAATATAGAGACGGAATTATTTGTCGGATTGAATTTGAAGGAAAGTCTTAAGACCGGTAAAATATTAAATGTAAATTACGATTGTCTTGACGAAAAAATAATCGACGGGAGGAAAAATAATGAGCAAATGTAAGAAAGTGTTTATCGGAGACGGAATCGAACCCGAAGATATCGGAACGGGTGAAATCGATTCGTTACCGCGCGACGACGGATAAAACATAAAGGAGGATATCGAAAATGATAAGAATGTCGGTAAATCGTCCTACGGATATTCCCGTAATCGGATGCAAAGGAGATGATCCGAGCGATGTCGGCACGGGCGAACATTGAAGACGAAGAAACAAGTATAAGGAAATAAGATTTCTCATCGCAAAAATAATTCCCGACGTTTTAAGGTCGGGAATTTTTTATTACAAAGGGTTTTTTATTTGTTTATATTTTGAGGTGTAATCGGGGCAAAAAAGAAAAACCGCCATATACAATATATAGCGGTTTTTGGCTCCTCGGATAGGACTTGAACCTACGACAGCGCGGTTAACAGCCGCGTGCTCTACCGACTGAGCTACCGAGGATTACGGAGCAAACTTATCGTCAGCTTTCGTATTATATTATAATGAATGAAAGATGTCAAGTGTTTTTGCCCGTTTTTTGAGCAAAACGTGACAAAACCGAAAAGGCTTCTGAAAATTTTCGAGGCATGTATACGGCGTCCGAGACCGTAACATACTACGTTATATGAAAAACGTAATATGCGGACCGGTATGGAAACCGGCGGACAAAGAATATCCGTCGCTCGAGGGCGACATCGAGCGCGACGTCGTTGTTATAGGCGGAGGTATGGCGGGCTATCTGACCGCATTCATGCTTTCCCGTGAGGGAATGCAGGTCACACTGCTCGAAGCCGACAGACTTTTCTCGGGAACGACAGGCAAAACGACGGCTAAGATTTCGTGTAATCAGGGTACGATATACGGCGATCTTATGCACAGATACGGACGTTCGGTAACCTCGCTTTATTATCAGGCGCAGAAAGACGGCGAAGAAACGCTCCTCGGATTGATGGACGAATTCGGCATGAATTGCGATTGCGAAACCGTCGATTCTTACATCTTCGCGAAAGAGAATTGCCGAGAGCTTGACAAAACTTATAAAGCGCTTCGGGAAGTGGGCGCGGAATGTTCTTTGGACGGCACGGTAAAAATACCGGGTGCGAAACTTGCGCTGAGATTCAGAGAAGAACATGTTTTCGATCCCATAAAATTTCTTTCCGCATTGCCCGTCGAATTCGAGATATTCGAGCATACGCGGGCGGTCAACGTAGAGGAAGAAACGAAAAAGATCATATGCGATCACGGCACGATCACCGCGCGGACGATCGTTATCGCGACGCATTTCCCCATCCTTTCGCCGCTCGGCGGATACGTTTTCAAACTTCATCAGTCGATGTCGTATACGTTTGCGCTTAACAAGCGGTTGACCGACGACGCATATCTGAGTACCGACGAGAGCGGTCTGTCACTTCGCCCTTATGCGGGAGGAACGATTGCGGGCGGCGGCGATCACCGTACGGGCAGACATAAAAAATGTCGGCTCGGCAAGCTCCGCGAAGCCGTTGCGACGCTTTTCCCCGATGCCGAAATAACGCATTTTTCGTGCGCGGAAGACGTAATGACTTTCGACGGTATGCCGATGGCGGGGCAGTACACGAAGTCCACGCAGAATATATATGTAATAACGGGCTTCAACAAATGGGGAATGACGAATTCCGCCGTCTGCGCACGGCTTGTGACCGACATGATAGTCGGCAAGGAAAATCCGTATATCGAACTTTTCAAGCCTTACCGTCATATCCCGAAATCGTTTTGTTTGTTTCTTCGCAATGCGCTCGTAAACGTTGCGGGTATACTTCGGGCATATCTGCGCCCGCGCCTTCGTACCGCAGCCGATATCAAGCCGACGACGGGCGAGATCGTCAGATACCGCGGCAAACGCCGTGCTGTCTATAAGGACGAGGACGGTAAACTTCACGTTATCGGACGCATGTGCCCGCATATGCACTGCGAACTCGAATGGAATCCCGACGCCCGTACCTGGGATTGTCCGTGCCACGGCTCGCGTTTCGACATAGACGGCAATATAGTCGCCGAACCGACCACCAAAGCGTGCCGTTATGAAAAGGACGAGCAGAAAAAGTAAAAATATTCGATCCGTATCAAACGACCTTATCATATGGTAAGGTCGTTTTAATATTTCCGCATAATATAGAGATGTATGCATTTTAAGATGATATTGCATTTCGGGCTTGTATGTGTTATACTTAAAGTCAACGGAATGTATCTATGATAAAATATGATATTCGAGTTGACAAAAAACAAGCGATGATAAGCGTATGGATAATTATCATGAAAAAGCATTTGGAGGAGACGATCGGAAATGAGCGAAGTATATACCGAAAAGGATTTGATAGGCAGAAAAAACATAGTCGATAAAATCGGGTATCTGATCGATAAATTGCCGAAAGACGAAAATTTCTGTTTGTCGCTGAACGGTGAATGGGGCAGCGGAAAATCGTATGTAATGAACATGCTTTGCGAGCGATTGGAAAAGTCGAAAGAATATATCATCATTCATTATGACGCGTGGAAAAATAATTTTTATTCCGATCCTTTGATCGCGATTTTATACTGTATTTTGGATGAACTCAATAGATATAGTGAGGATATCACGCAGGATAAATCGACAAAGACGGCAAAAGAAGCCGCAAAAGAAGTTTGTGCTGCCGTTGTCGATACTTTATGCGAAAAAAGCAAAATTTTTGCAATTGCCGTAAAAGGTATAAAAGCGATTATAAAGGCTTGTAAAAATGCCGAGCTGACAAACGGTAAGGAATTTTGCGAATATAAGTCATATCTGACATTGCTGAATGAAACGATAAAAATTCTTAATGATATAACCGCTTACGAATTGTATGGCGGAAAACAAACGAAGTTTGTTGTTTTGGTGGATGAAATAGACAGATGTCTTCCGAACGAACAATTGCTTGTTCTGGAACGGTTGCATCATATTTTTGCCGTCAATAATTGCGTGGTAGTGGTCGCGTTAAACAAAAAAGCCATTATTGCGAATTTCGAGCTGAATTACGGCGGGGACGGTAATGAATATTTACGTAAATTTTTCAATTATAATTTTTCTATCGAAACTAATGAACTGGTTTTTTTGACAAGCTGTTTGAAAAATATTTTCGACGACATCAACGAAAAACGCGAACGCCCGATTTTTGAAAAAAGCATTGATTTTATAATAAAAGATATAGTGAATACGACAAAAGATATTGTTACGATAAATGATATCGATAACCGTGATATAATCAAATATGTTCGCGACAGTAAACATGTTTTGAATAATATGATCGAATGGCACTCTGTCATGATATGGTTTGCTTTGCGTTTGAACTTATATAAATTATTCTGCGAAAAACAGTATCGTCTGATCAGAGACGATGCGAAAAAAAACGATTATCCGTTTATGGATTTGCAAGAGTTCAACGGAAAAGACCTTGAGATCGTCGGATATAACGATTATAACGAATATAGTGATTATAGCGGTACCGATTTGAATTGTGCGGTTTACAACGATAAAAAATACAATAAACTTCTTGCGTTATTTAATTTATGTAAATTCAGAAACAGTTCATACCGAATTGTGTTATTGGGGAATATATTTTATAACGATCTGTGTGATTTGAGCGAAGATACGGAAGGGGACGGGATTGATAATATTATAGAAAATATAAAGAGCGTTATACATGAGATCGACAGATTCGGGGACAGATAAAATACGACGGGATCGATGGTTCGAAATAAATCGGCTGACCGCGATAATTTGCCGAACTCCGAATGCGCGGTTTCGCTCGTATTACGTCAAATCTCTTGCACTCTTTGCGTAAATGCGCTAAAATATACGTATGAATACTTCGGGTAAAAATCGCGACAGGCGATTCATAATGTTGTGCACGATAATCGTTACGTTGATTGCCGTTGCCGCCGTTGTCGTCAATGTGCTTGCGTTCGTCGTGCTCGACACGTTTTTTACCGAAGCGTTCGGAAGCACTCCGCCTTCGTCTACGGGCGCGACGGGGAGGCTCGATCTCGAGTATCATAAACCGTCTTACCGTTTAAGCTCGACGCTCGACGACAGGATCGACGATTTTTGTAAGGAAACAGCGGAAGAAAGCATAGTTTTGCTCGAGAACGAAAATTGTCTGCCGTTGCCGCGAAAGAACGAGATAAGTATATACGGCGCGGGCAGTCGTTTGCTCGGCGACCGTCTTAATTTACGCGACGCGCTGGTCGGCAAAGGATATTCGGTTTCGCCGTCCTGGGATTATTATGTTTCGGGCGGCGGCTCGGGATACAAAGGCGGTTTTCGCGAAGCGCCGATAAACGGCTCGGAAATATACGGCGGCACGGCGTTGTTCGTTATCCGTCGCGTTTCGGCGGGCGAACTCGATAATGCGCGCGTGACAGACCTTCCTCGGGGAATGTACGATCGCGCGGGCTCGGAGGATGCGGACAAGCATTATCTCGAACTGTCCGAAAGCGAGCTTGACGCGCTTAAGACGCTCGATAATAATTTCGAAAAAATAATAGTGGTTGTGTCATCGCAGAACCCCGTGGAACTCGGCGTATTGTCCGACTGCGAAAATGTCAGAGCAGTACTTGCCGTTTCCGATGAGAGCGACGAGGGTGTGACCGCGCTTGCGGATGTTATTTGCGGTAACGTAACACCATCGGGCAGATTGACCGATACCTGGGCGGCGGATGCGTTTTCCTCGCCCGCGATGGAAAATTTCGGTGATTTTGCATTCGTCGGCGCGCTTTCCGATTATTATTACACCGAACAGCGCGAAGGTATATACGTTGGATACAGATATTACGAAACGCGTTACGAGGACTTTGTTGTCGGCCGCGCGAATACGGGCGATTTCGATTATTCGTCCGAAGTCCTTTATCCTTTCGGATACGGTAAGTCGTACGCGACTTTTCTGCGTTACGGCTTCGAGCTGACATCTCCCGATGCCGACGGCAATATGACGGCTAGTGTGAGCGTCCGCAATACTTCGGAACATTTCGGCGGTAAGGACACCGTGCAGTTTTATGTGTCCGCGCCGTACGGCGCCGCAGACGCGGCGCGCGGTACGGAAAAAGCATTGACGCTTATTTCGTACGTGAAAACGAGACATATTGCGCCGGGCGGCGAAGAAACCGTCACCGCGGAGTTTAACGTCCGCGATTTCGCGTCATATTCGTCAGTCGTGCAGAACTATGTCCTCGGCGAAGGAAGATATTATATTACGGCGGCGCAAAACGCGCATGATGCGGCGAATAATATCCTTGCCGCCGAATATCGCGATAAGGTCGGCGTGGATATTACGAAAATGCACGGCGCGGGCAGCGACGCTTACGTCGGAACTTACGATATCGATGATCCCGTGATCGTTTCGGTATCGGACGGATCGGTATCGAACAAATTCGGATTCGAGATCGAGCCGACCGAAAAACTGTCGCGGAGCAACTGGGTCGGTACGTATCCGAGTCCCGCGGGAACGAAGAGCCGTACAAAGAGCAATTATGACGAACGCACGGAAAACGGCGTCGGATATCGTTACGAACGGGACATGAACGAACGGACGCGCCGCGGACTGATGTCTCCCTCGTCGGGAAACGAAAACAGGTATTACGAAATGCCGGTGTTCGGCGCGGGCGGCGATGTCGAACTTATCGATCTTCGGGGCAAAGGCTATGACGAATCGCATTGGGCTGCGCTTCTCGAAAATATGCTTCCGAATACGCTTTCGTCGCTTGTGGCGCGAGCGGGGCGCAATACGGCGTCTGCGGTCGAGATAAACAAACCCCGTTCGCGGGAACGCGAAACTTATTCGTTTTTCGCCGCGCCGCGGATATCCGTGCTTGCCTCGACTTGGAACGACGGTATCGCTTCGACTTTCGGCAAACTGATCGGTGAGCGCGGACTTATGCTCGATATAAACGGTTGGTATATGCCGTCGGCGAATATCCACCGCACTCCTTTCGGCGGTCTGAATTCGGACGGATTGTCCGAAGATCCGCTTCTTTCCGGTCGCATGCTTGCGGAGGCGGCGAAAAGCTGCGCCGAACGCGGAGTATATCCGGTCGCGGGCGCGCTCGCCCCGGGCGGTCAGCGCGCGCATTCCGCGGGCGATAACGGTTTGCTTGTCTATGCGACCGAACAGACGCTCAGAGAAATATATTTTCGACCCACCGAGATAATGGTGAAATGCGGCAACCGTAAGGTGGAATATTACGAGCGGATCGTCGAGGAGTTCGAGACGTATTACGAACTTATCGCGGAATTGCCTTACGTAACGGCGGTGCGCAGTTCGTCCATGCGCGTCGGATATCATTGGGCGGGCGGATATTACGGACTTATAACAGGACTTTTACGCAACGAATGGGGTTTCCGCGGCATGGTACTGACCGACGCGGCGGAACAGTATATGAACATTACTCAAATGCTTCTTGCCGGCGGTGATGCGAAAATGAGCCAGGTGGATATGTACGCCGATATCAATCTCGATCCCACGGCGGCGCACGAAGCGGTACGCGCGGCAAAGAACATATTTTTCTGTACGGTCAATTCTTCGCTCATGAACGGGTTTATTCACGGCGTGCGTTATGTGCCGGGCGTGTCGTATTACGTTTTCGTTGTTATCGCGATAGACGTTGTTTTCGCCGCGGGATTGCTTGTCGTAGCATGGCTGGTCTTCCGCCGATTCGGCCCCGAGCGGTTTCGGAAAAAACCGAAGCCGACGGTTACGACTGAAATATTACGGTAAAGAATTTTTATAAACGGATCATACGGTATGCGGATGCGGCAGGCGGTATTCTTAAGTGAACGCCTGTCGCATAAACTATATCGTGAAAAAAGTTTTTTCCGTGGCAATGGTATGCGTCGGGACGATGATCGGCGCGGGTTATGCGAGCGGTCAGGAGATCGCCGCGTTTTTCGGTCGCAGTCCGTCCGTAATAGTCCCCGTCGTGGTGGGCGGACTTATGTTCGCTTTTACCGCTGTTCTCCTTACGATAGGGCGCAAGCTCGGCTCGACCGACATAACCGAAGTGCATTCGGTGATGTTCGGCAGATTGCGCGCGGCAGTGGACGGCGTAACCGTACTCAATGCCCTTATAGTGCTTTCGGCAATGACGGCGGGCATGGATGCGGCGGGGAAAGAACTCACGGGCTTCGCGCTTCCGTTCGGAGCGTTTTCCTGTATTGCGGGCATACTTGTGCTTCGCCGCGGAAACCGCGGATTGCTTGCCGCGAACGTTGCCGTCGTTCCGTTTATAATAGTCGTGATCTCGCTGACATGCATATTTTCGCCGTTGTCCGCAGGTCCGTTCGTCTGGTCGAGCCTTCCTCTTTGTCTGACATACGTTTCGATGAATCTGCTTCTGTCCGCCGGCGTACTTGTACGGCAGACGGGAATGACAAAAAAGCAGATATTCGCGGCAAGCGGACTTTCGAGTATGCTTATAGCCGGAATGATGCTGCTTATCTGTTGCGCGCTTCCCGCCGCGCCGTCGCCCGAGCTTCCGCTCCTGTCGCTTGCGCGCGGTACGCAGGCGACATATACGCTGTTTGCGCTTTGTCTTGTCGTATCTATATTCACCACGCTTCTGTCGGCGCTCAGCACGTTGCAAAGCTGGGCTGCGGCAAAAGGAGACGGCACGCTCGGTATGCTCGTCTCCTCTGTAGTTGCCATGCTGATTTCTTCTTTCGGCTTCCGCCGCGTTGTCGATTGTTGTTATCCCGTGATAGGAGCGGTGGGATTATTGTATCTGACCCGTGCCGCGCTTTTTCTTTCTCCGCTTGAGCATTTTTTCCGCGAACGCCGTAAGCGCGTACATTCCGCCGGCAAGAATGCACAGCGTGACCGTAGCAGTCATGACGAGGTCGGTCTTAAACACCTGCCCGCCGTAAACGATGAGATATCCGAGTCCCGCGCCGGACACGAGGTATTCGCCCATGACCGTGCCGACCCACGCCAGTCCGACGTTGATCTTCGTTACGGAAAGGAAAGTGGGAAGCGCGGAGGGCAGAACGGCATAGCGCAGAAGCTGAAATCGGTTCGCGCCCATCGAGCGGAGCAGGAGCAGTTTGTCGGGGGCGGTGGCGCATAATCCTTCCAGAACGGATATTACGGTCACGACTATGCATATCAGCACCGCCATAAGAACAATGGCTTTCATTCCCGACCCCACCCAGATTATAATAAGCGGTCCGAGGGCTATTTTCGGGAGCGCGTTAAGCACTACGAGATAAGGCTCTGCGACTTTTCTCGCTCCGACGGACAGCCACAGGAGCACGGCTATCGCGCTGCCGAGTACCATCGAGATCGCAAACCCGATCATACATTCGAGTAGGGTAACGCCTATGTGATAGAAAAATTCTCCGCCCGCCGCAAGGTCTATGAAGGTGGTGACTATACGTGACGGCGAGCTCATGAAAAACGCGTCTATTACGCCGACTGCGGTAAAAAGTTCCCACAGTCCGAGCAGAGCCGCAAGCAGTCCGAATTGCCACAGTTTGATTATTATTTTGCCGCGTCTGACTTCTTTGAGATATTTTTCGTGCGGCGTCATTATCTTTCGTTCCATACGCTGATCCTCCGCGTCAGTTTTTCAGTTCCTTCCAGATCCCGTTTGTGATTTCTCCGAATCTATTGTGTTCGCGTCGCTTTTCAGGTCCGGAAGGAAGAGGTATATCGATTATTTTTCTTACGGTTGCGGGGCGGGGCGAAAGTACGACGACTCTGTCGCCGAGCGAGCATGCCTCTCCGATATCGTGCGTTACGAGCAACGCCGTCACGCCTTCGTCGCGAATGATTTCGCTTACGTTTTCCGCCACGCTCAGCCGCGTCTGATAGTCGAGCGCGGAGAAGGGCTCGTCGAGAAGCAGTATCTTCGGGCGGAAGGCGAGGGTGCGTATAAGCGCCACCCTCTGCCTCATGCCGCCCGACAACTGTCCGGGCAGGTGCTCCGCGAACTCCGCCAACCCGTATTTTTCGAGTAACGAGTGCGCGTATGCACGGGATTCCGGTGTCAGCTTCTTCTGTATCTTCAGTCCGAGCTCGACGTTTTTGGAGATGGTCAGCCACTCGAACAGCGTATCTTTCTGGAGCATATAGCCGACGTTTCCTCCGGGTGCGTCCACGCGTTTGCCGTCGAGTACGACCGCGCCGTCGGTGGGTTTGAGCAGTCCCGCTATGACGGATAGCACGGTGGTTTTACCGCAGCCCGAAGGTCCGACGATGGCTACGAATTCGCCCTTTTTCACGCCGAAACTTACGCCGCGCAGAGCCTCGGTTTCGCCTTGAGCCGTTTGGTACGACAGCGACACGTTGTCAAGAGTCAGCATCTCTTCCACTTTTTAAGCCCTCTCTTTTATAAGTTCCTCGGCTATCGAATTGTCTACGATCTCGTTGAAATCGACTTCCTTGTCGAGCTCGCCCGCGTTCTTCATGATTTTTATGAGCGCTTCGAGCGATTTTTCGGTCATAACGGGAGTCGAGCACCAAGTATCGTTTTCGTTATAGCTGTCGACTGCGATCGCAAGGCTTTCTTCGCTCATGCCGTCGAAACTGGGCGCAAGCGATTTCGCAACAGTAGCCGAATCGTTTTTCTTCATGAACTCGTATCCTTCGAGCACTGCGTCGAGGAATTTTTTCGCTACGCCGCGGTGATCTCTGAGATAACTCGATTTTGCGCAGAATGCGGTATAAGGCACTTCGCCGCTCTCTTTACCGACGCTGGCGACGATATAGCCGCGGCCGGAGTTCTGATATTCCGTTGCGGTCGGTTCGAACAGCGTGGTATAGTCTACGGTGCTGTCCGACTCGAATACGCTTGCCATCATATTGAACGCGACGGTCGTATCGATATTCGTACCGTCCACATTGTGATACAACCCGTGATTGTTCATTACGTATTGCATCGTCATTGCGGGAACGCCGCCTACGCGCCCGGCGAGTACGCGCTTGCCTTTAAGGTTGCTCCAGTCGAACGTCGCGGCTTCGTCCTTTTTGGAAACGAGGAAAGAGCCGTCGCGTTTGGTAAGCTGTCCGAATACCTTGATATTGTCGGACAGACTTTCGGAGTAAATTACGCCTTCGGGTCCCATAAGACCGATGTCCGACGATCCGCTTACGAGCGCGGCGGTAACTTTGTCGGTGCCGCCTGCGTTCTCGAGCGTCACGTCGAGTCCGCGTTCTTCGAAGTACCCGTTGTTTATCGCTACGTACAGCGGCGCGTAAAATATGGAATGGGTGACCTCGCACAGTCTGATCCTGTTCTCGTCCGAACAGCCGGTCGCCATGCACAGCGGCAAAGCGAGCATAACGGCGCAAAGCGCGCCAGCCAAAAGTTTTCTCATGTTTTATCCTCCGAATAAGATTATACGACATAATATGCGGCGGGGACGAAAAAGGTTTTATCGTATTTTTGTAATAGTATAAAAAATTACGCTCCTTCGCGTGCCGTAAAATTCGGTAAAACGCAACGAAAAAAATCGCGCATTCACGCAAAAAAGTTGCAATATTTCCGCAAGCGTGGTATAATTCTTCTTATGGACACAACATTCGACCCGAAAAAATTCGAAAAGAGGTTATATTCCAAGTGGACGGATAATAAATATTTTTCCGCACACCCTAATAAAGATAAGAAACCTTTTACCGTAATGATGCCGCCTCCGAACATCACCGGACAGCTTCATATAGGTCACGCGCTGACCATGACGGTACAGGACTCCATAATACGTTATAAGAGAATGAAGGGTTACGAGACCCTTTGGCTTCCCGGGACGGATCATGCGTCTATCGCCACCGAAGTAAAGATCATCGACAAACTTGCCGAAGAAGGCTTGACTAAGGAACAGCTCGGGCGCGAAGGGTTTCTGAAACGCGCGTTCGACTGGAAAGATCAATACGGCGGACGCATAGTCGAACAGCTCAAGCAGCTCGGCTCGTCCTGCGACTGGAGCAGGCTTGCTTTCACGATGGACGACAATTTATCGCGCGCGGTAAAAGAAACGTTCGTCAGGTATTACGAAAAAGGCTGGATCTATCACGGCGCGAGAATAGTCAATCAGTGCCCGCATTGCAAGACGGCGATCTCGGACGCGGAAGTGGAGTACGAAACCGAGGAAGGACATCTTTGGCATATCCGCTATCCCGAATCGGACGGCGGCGAGGGTATAATCGTTGCGACGACCAGACCCGAAACGCTGCTCGGCGATATGGCAGTCGCCGTTCATCCCGGCGACAAACGTTACGCAAAGCTCGTCGGCAAACAACTTGCGCTTCCTCTGACCGACCGTACGATCCCCGTTATTGCGGACGAATACGTTGATAAATCGTTCGGTACGGGCGCAGTCAAGATTACGCCCGCGCACGACCCCAACGACTTCGAAGTCGGACTTCGTCACAATCTCGAAGTAATGCGCGTAATGGACGATACCGGTCACATGAACGAGCTTGCGGGAAAATATGCGGGAATGGAGCGTTACGAGGCGAGAAAGGCTATGGTCGCCGACCTCGAGTCGCTCGGACTGCTCGTAAAGACCGAGCCGCATACGCATAACGTCGGGCATTGCCACCGTTGCCATTCGTCTATAGAGCCGATCGTATCAAAGCAATGGTTCGTCAGAATGGGCGAACTTGCCAAGCCCGCGATCGATGTCGTGAAAAACAAAAAACTCCGCTATCTTCCCAAGCGGTTCGAAAAAAATTATCTGCACTGGATGGAGAATATCCGCGACTGGTGCGTTTCGCGTCAGCTTTGGTGGGGACACCGCATACCCGTGTTCTACTGCGATGCATGCGGCGGAGAGTTCGTCAGCCGCGACGATATGAAGGTATGTCCTAAGTGCGGCGCGCCCGTCCGTCAGGACGAGGACGTGCTCGACACATGGTTTTCTTCCGCGCTCTGGCCGTTCTCGACGCTCGGCTGGCCGGATAAAACCCCCGATCTCGAATACTTCTATCCGACGAACGTGCTTGTCACCGCGTACGACATAATCACTTTCTGGGTGTCGAGAATGATATATTCGGGACTGGAGTTTATGGGTCGGGAGCCTTTCGATACCGTATTGATCCACGGACTCGTACGCGACGAACTCGGACGCAAACTGTCCAAGAGCCTCGGCAACGGTATCGACCCGCTCGAAATAATCGACGAGGTCGGCGCAGACGTGCTCCGCATATCCCTCGTTTCGGGAGTTTCCGCCGGCGGCGATATCAAATATTCGACCAAGAAGCAGGAAGGCTTCCGTAATTTCATGAATAAGATATGGAACGCTTCGCGTTTCGTGCTTATGAACGCCGAAGGCGTCGATATTCTTCCTATAGAAAAAGTAAAGCTCACGCTTGCGGATAAGTGGATCGTCACTCGGCTCAACGAAACGATTTCCGACGTCGGCAAGTATATGGAGCGTTACGAAGTCGGTCTTGCCGCGAACAGACTGTACGATTTCGTATGGGGCGAGTTCTGCGACTGGTATATAGAGCTTTCCAAAGTTTCGCTTTATTCTTCGGACGAGAATAAACGTCGGGCGACGGTATCCGTTCTCGTCAGGGTTCTCCGCGATATTCTCAAACTCGCGCACCCGATCATTCCGTTTATTACGGCGGAGGTTTACGACAACCTGCCCGAGTCCGTCCGCGACGCCGAAGATATTATGATCTCGGCTTATCCGTCGGCAAAAGACCTGAAGAGCTACAGGCTCGACGCACGGAAAATGGAAGCCGTTATGGATGCCATAAAGCGCATTCGCGCAGTCCGTGCCGACATGGGCGTAAAACCGAATAAGCGGACGTCGATATTCGTCAAACCCAATGCGCTGATATCTAAACTGCTCGGCTCGGCGGGAGAGTATCTCGTCAAGCTTGCGTCGGGTAACGATTTCGCGGAAGTGATAAACAAGCCGGACGGTTGCACGACTATCGTAACGGCATTCGGCGAGGTTTATATCCCGCTCGGAGAGCTTGTCGATCGCGATAAGGAACTCGAACGGTTGGGCAGGGAACTCGACAACGCGAAAGAAGAACTTTCTCGCGCCGAGGGAAAACTTGCGAACGAAAAGTTCGTCGCGAAAGCGCCCAAAGCTCTCGTCGACGCCGAAAGGGAAAAGACCGAGAAGTATAAGGAACGAATAGCCGTTCTCGAGAGTAAGATCGTCGAGATGAGCAAACTGTAAATCAAGTAAAACAGGACGTAAAGTCAAATAAGGAGAAAAATATGATCAACTTCAAAATGCTCGGTATGCACTGCGAGGATATGCGATTCCGCCTCAACGTAGTCAAGGCGGAGCCGCAGACTAAATTCGAGATCAAACCCGAATTTAACAGACAGCTTAAGAAAGTAAAAGAACTTCCCAAGCGTCGTATAGTCGAACTGACCGTCAAGATGGTCAGCACCGACAACGAACCGAAGCCGTTCGATCTTGCTATCCGTCTTGTCGCGGTATTCGACCTTGAAGAAGAGATATGGCTGGCAGAGGACGAAAAGGAGTTTATCACGGCGGCTACGCGCGCTACGTTCCCGTATCTGCGTTGCGCAATAACAAATCTTACTTCGGCGGCTATGATAAATCCGCTCATGCTTCCGCCTCTGGACGGAGGAGCGCTTTTCCCCGACGAAAAGGTCTGAGTTCGATTAATAAAAGAAACACCGCGTTGTGCCGACAGGTACTTCGCGGTGTTTTTGTTTTCGATATATCCGACGATCAGCCGAACGATATTACCGTTTTGAGATGTTCGCGACTGCGCGCGTTGGATTCGAGCACTTCGGGAACGGCGTCGAAATCGACTTCGCGGTTGATGAGCTTATCGACGTTGATCGCTTTATTCGCAAGCATGTTGATCGCTATGCGCGTGCTTCCTATGCCGTGCGATACGCCGATGATCCCGATGTTTCTTTCTATTACGGGGAGCAGGGAACACTCGAGAGAATACTCCGCGCCGTATCTTCCGACTATCGCGACCCTTCCGCCGCGACCCGCCAGATCGATGCTCTGTCTTACGTCGATGCCTCCCGTCGCGATATGCGCGACGCATTCGACCATTTTTCCGCCGGTGATATGGAAGATCTTATCGTAGGCGTTCTTTGTCGTGTTTGCCGTATAAAATATACCCGTTTCAGCCGCCATTGCGAGATAATCGTCGTTGCTGTCCACAAGTATGGGCACCGCCTGATAATACAGCGCGACTTGTCCGAGAATGATACCGAGCGTACTTGCGCCCGAGATCACGAGATGCTCGCCTTTTTTTATGCGGAGCGCTTCGATCGTGCTGACGGCGAGCGCGATATAATCGAGAAAGACCGTTTCTTTCCCGGGGACGCGGTCGGGGATCTTGATGCAGTCGCGTTCGCTCACAACGGCGAAATCGCGCATAAATCCGTTACGCGTGATGCCGTAATATTCCACGTTCGCGCAGGTGCCTTTTCCTTCTCGGCAGTCCGTACAGTCGCCGCACATCTTCTGCGGGTGTACGAATACGCGGTCCCCGCGGCTTACGTCCGTCACTTCGGAGCCTACTCCGACAACCATTCCCGAGCACGATCCGCCGGGGACGATCGGCAGTTTCGCCTTGTCCGAGCCGAGGTACGTCTGCACGTCGGGACGGGAGATCAGACCGTGTCCGACTTTGATTTTGACTTCTTTCGGCCCTATTTCCTCGCTGGGCAGATCGACCTGCTCGAGCGTTCCGGGAGCCGTGATTATCCATGCTTTCATACGCGTATTATACCATTTTTTTCGGTGTTTGTCAATGCTTCCGTGGCATAGGTATGTTTTCGACAAATTAGGCAAATATTCGTGGAATTACGAATATATACGCCGTTATTCTCTGCTCCCGAAAATTGCGGTTTCCTGCGGTTTTTGATATAATATGACCGAAAAAACACGGAGGCAAATCATATGCAGACCAAACTGGCAATAGTGGATGACAATCAGGAATTTCTCGCGCAGCTCACCGAATATTTTTCGGGCAAGAGCGAGTACGAAGTAGTGGCTACGGCGGTGGACGGCGAAGAGGCGCTTGCCAAAATATCGGCAACGGATCCGGACGTGGTTTTACTCGATCTCGTTATGCCCAAGCTCGACGGTTACGGCGTACTCGAACAGATCGGGACAAGCCGTCGCGTTATCGTGATGAGCGCGCTGTCGGTAGGGTCGTTCGTGACCAAGGCGGCAAGCCTGGGCGCGAGATATTATATGATGAAGCCTTTTCGTTTCGAACAGCTCGACGCGCGCATTTCGGAGTGCATGAAGGAAAGCACCGCCGTACGCGTGCGCAATAAATCGCTCGAGGAAAAGATAACGAATATATTTATCACCGTCGGCATTCCCGCCCACATCAAAGGCTATCAGTTCCTCAGGGAGGCCATAAAGATGGCTATCGATAATCCCGATATCATTAACAGCATTACAAAAAGGCTGTACCCCGAGGTCGCGCGTCGTTTCGACACTTCGCCGAGTAAGGTGGAACGCGCCATACGTCATGCCATCGAAGTGGCGTGGAATCGCGGCAAAATCGAAAACATTAACAGCTTGTTCGGAGTTCGGGTTTATACGCAGAACGAAAAACCCACAAACGGCGAGTTTATCGCGCTTGTCGCGGATAAAATGCTGCTCGAATCGGTGTAAACTTTAAGCTCACACAAGCGTAAAAAATTCAATGAAAACAGATTTTGCGGAACTTGACGTAAAATCTGTTTTTTGTTTTGCAAATCAGTTGACGGATACGTACCGAAAAATGTTATAATAATTACAAAAAAGGAGGAAAATGATGAATAAGAACCTGAAATATGTGTTTGAGGAACGCGGGTTTACCGTCGAAGGTAATTCGGCATATGGATTCTTGTGCAACTACGAAACAAACTTTTTGTACTCGCCTATGAATTCGCAAGCGCCGATAAAACTGCATATCGCGTTCTACGGCACGGAAGAGTGTCGGCGTATGATCAACGAAAAACTGTGTTCGGCGAAACTTAGGCATTGCAAGTTCACGTTCACGATGTACGGTCTTTTGTTCGTTTTGAACGCTCTGACCGTAGGCAAGATCGTATCCGAATTGCCGTCGTTGTTCGATACCGTGTGCGGCATACTTTCGTCGAGCGGCGCCGAAAACCGTCATAGCTGTCCGAGGTGCGGTAAGTCGCTCGATACTGTCGCTTCCGAGCGTCGGGATATAGACGGATTAAAAGTCACTTTGGATATGGGCTGTATCGATGATATAAATGCGGTGATTGCGGCGGAAAACGAGGATTTCGATAAAGCTCCGAACAATTACCTGCGCGGATTCTTCGGCGCGGTTATCGGTGCGCTTGCCGGCGCTGTTATCGCCGTAGTGCTGTATCTTATCGGTTTCGTGTCGGCGATATCGGCGATCGTGGCGATATCCGCGGGTGCGTTTTTGTATCAGAAGTTCAAAGGTAAACCGAATAAGATCATGATCGTAATCGTTACGGCGACTTCGTTCGCGGTATTGATGCTTTCCATACTGATTATTTATCTGGTTGCGTCGGGCATCGCCGCAGCGGAAGCGGGACTTGATATTTCGGCATTCGAAGCGTTCGGAATATTGCTGGGCGATGCGGAGATTCGTAACGCATTTATTATCGATATGGTACTGACGTTCGTATTCTCCGCGATCGGCGCGGTCGTTCAGATAGTAACTCTTTCGAAAATGACAAAACGGAAAACTTCCATATAATAAAAAGCAAACGACCGAACGATATATCGTTCGGTCGTTTTTTATTCGATCTATTTTTTCGAATGAGGATGTTCTATAAGTTCGCAATCCGTCAGCGTGGGATTGAA
>CAJUKR010000017.1 GCA_910587025.1 uncultured Christensenellaceae bacterium | reverse complement strand
GATCTAGGCAAGACGGTATTATTTCGGCATCGTGGGAAAATACGGTGCGCAGGTGCAGAACGTACTCAAAAAAGCGGCGGCGCTCGACATAAAGACCATATGTCCCCTGCACGGCGAAATTCTGACGGAGAATCTCGGATATTATATCGGGCTTTATAACACCTGGTCGGCGTACGAGCCCGAAGCCGAAGGCGTTACGATCGCGTATACTTCCGTTTACGGACACACCGCCGAAGCCGTCATGCTGCTCAAAACCGAGCTCGAAGCGAAAGGCGTCAAAGTCCCCCTGTTCGATCTCGCGCGCTGCGATATGAGCGAAGCGGTCGAGGACGCGTTCAAGTACAACAAGATCGTACTTGCCACCACGACTTACAACGGCGAGATATTCCCGTTCATGCGCACGTTTATAGGCGATCTCACCGAACGCGGCTATAAAAACCGTACGGTTGCGTTTATCGAAAACGGCTCGTGGGCGCCGACTGCGCAGAAAGTCATGCGCGGTATGCTCGAAAACTGCAAGGATCTTAAGTTTGCGGAAAATAACGTGACTTTGCACGCGGCGATGAAAGCGGACGACAAGAAGAAGATCAAGGCGCTTGCCGAAGAATTGGCATAAGACCGTCGTACTTCATTATGTACTTTTCCGCGCAATGAAAGCGAGCAACAAGACGGCATAAACGGTTCTTTCGCCGACGAGTTTCGCATTGTTTTTCGTACACCGAAAAATCAAACAGGTTCACAAAGCTCGTCACCGCTCCCCCATCGGACTGCTTATCGAAACGGAAAGCGGAACAAATCAAGTCCCGACACAGCGCCGCTTGCGATCGTTGCGAATATCGGCTTTACGGATACTTGACGTATCTTCGACATGCCGCCGTAATTTATTTGTCGTATGTCGCTTGACTTATGTCGTAATTTGATATATTATTGTCTTACGATCGATTTATCCGAATATTTATATACAAAGGAGGTACATATATGAAATATATCTGTCAGGTATGCGGATATGAGTATGACGAGGAGCTCGGCGATCCGGATAACGGTATCGCACCAGGCACTGCATGGAGCGATGTTCCCGAGGATTTTGCATGTCCTCTCTGCAGCGTCGGCAAAGACGAATTTGCGACGGAATAAACCGGCGCTTTCTTACGGAAACAATACGAAAAGCGGCGTAACCGATATGGTTACGCCGCTTTTTTCATAATTATCTTCATGCCCGCCATGGCGAATGCGTCTTTGCAGGCGGTCACGTCCAGACCGCGCTTTTTAAGGCTGCAAAGTACCGCTTCGCATTTGCGTTGAGCCGAAACACGCTGTTTGCTCACGGTGGCGCGGCACACGCCGAGTTCGGCGGCGATCGCTTCGTCCGACTTCCCCGCCGTCTTTGCCTCGTATACCGCGGCTTCGCGCTCGGTCAATACGTTTTTCATGGCGTCGTACGCACGCGCCATGTCCACGACCATGCGCTTCAGTTCGATCACGCCCATAACCGAAGTCATAAGCTCGAAAGTATTTGACGAACGATTCATACTCATTTTATCGAGCATGGCGTCCAGTTTCGTTTCGAGCTTCTCCAAGCGCGGTCTGACCTTAAAAATCGCTTCTGCATATTCTCTCATAGTATAATGCCTCCGTTGAAAAATTAGAACATTTATTCTAATTGCATTATACCATACTAATGTGGACAGCGTCGTGTCCACATTTCGAATTTTGTCACGTAAAACACCCGTCGATTTTCGACGGACGTTTATTTCGGGCTTATGTCAGATCCGTCCGATAACGGACGGTACTTCGGCGAGAGTGCGGACGATAAACGTCGGCGTTATACCCGGCGGAAGCGCTTTTCCGTCGGGATCGAACCATACGGTGCGTATGCCCGCGTTCATGCCGCCGCGAATATCCGAGCTCGGACTGTCGCCGACGATTACCGTTTCTTCCCTTTTCGCATCGCCTATAGCGTCGAAAGCCGCGTCGAAGAACCGCGGATCGGGTTTGTTGAAACCGAGCCGCTGCGAAATGAATATGCGGTCGAAATATTTTGCTATGCCGGCTCGTGCGATACGTCCGTCCTGCACGACAGCCGTGCCGTTGGACGCGAGATACAACCGATATTTTCCGTACAGCGCGTCGAGCATTTCCGGCGCGCCGTCGACGAAAAAGCATTGCTCGGACAGTCGGAGCTTATAAGCCGCGTTGACCTCTTCGGCGTCTGCGATCACGCCCAGTTCGGAAAACAATTCCTCGAAACGCCACACGAGCAGCCGCTCGCGCGTGATAAGTCCCGCCTCGAGCTTTTTCCAGCCCGCGTCGTTTATCTCGCTGTATCTTCTCACGGTATGCTCCGTAGGCTCTATCCCGCACTCGGCAAGCGCGAGCTTGAGCGCTTCGGCTTCGCACCTGCGAAAATCAAGTACCGTATCGTCGAGATCGATCAAAATATGCTTTATCATTCTTCGTTGTTCCTCCGATCGGAATTTCACGCTCAGATCCGAATACGATTTCCGCCCTGTCCGACGTCGCGGCGTTCGAACGTCGCCGAGATCGCGCCGAGCACGCGTTTTTTATCCGCCGACCACGACGGAGCGACAAGCAGGCGTTTGGGCGCGTCGCCCGTCAGTCGATGTATGACGATATCGGGCGGTAACGCCTCGACGCAATCGGCAAGCAGTTCCGTATATTCTTCGAGCGAAAGCGGGATAACCTCGCCCCGTCCGTACATTTTTTCGAGTTCCGTCCCGCGAAGCACGTGCAGAAGCTGAAGTTTGATGCCGTCGGCGGTGCGACCGACATGCCGCACGGTCTCGAGCATATCCTCTTTCGTTTCGCCGGGCAGTCCGAGTATAACGTGCGCTACGACATTGATGCCGCGCGACCTCAGGTTTTCCGCCGCTTTGTCATATACTTCGGTTTCGTATCCCCTGCGAATGAGCCGCGCCGTACGTGCGTTTACCGTCTGAAGTCCGAGTTCGACAAACACTGGCTTTTGCGCGTTCAGCGCCCCGAGCAGATCGAGAATGTCGGGCGGAAGACAATCGGGACGCGTGCCGACGGACAGCGCGACCGCAGACGGGTGCGAGATCGCCGCCGTAAACAGCGTTCTCAAGTATTCGGTCGGCGCGTAAGTGTTGGTATAGCTCTGAAAATATACAATGAATTTATCGTCGCGGGTCTTTGCGCGCACCCTCTCTTTTGCGCGCCCGATCATTCCCCAAACGTCGCCGTCGTACGGCTCGGCGAAGTCGCCGCTCCCGCCTTCCGAACAGAATACGCACCCATCGGTGCCGATCCTGCCGTCGCGATTGGGACATGTCATGCCGCCGTCGAGCGCGAGTTTGTATACCTTGCCGCCGAACCGACTCGTCAGATACTTTGAAAGCGCGTTGTATCTCATAAATCATTCTCCGACTATATTGTAACATATGCGGCGGCGGGAGTAAAACGAATAAACACCGAAAAACGATGTTTCGCCTCGGCAATATCCGATTGACTCAATCACAGTAATATGCTATATTGTGACTATATTATTTCAAGAGGTCTGCGTCAAATATTGCCGTAAGCTATATTTATGATAACCAACGTATAATAACTTACGCAGATAATCCGAATATAAATAAAACAATGAATGTTATGAATAACGTTATAAACGCGTAAACGGGGGGGTAAAATATGGAAGAAAAGAAGTCCCATTTGAAATTGACGCTGTTACTCATAATCGCTGCGCTCGTAATCGGTCTGATTGTAATGTATATATTTATTTTTTTTGTACCGAATCGAAGTAACACTATACAGGAAGTAATGTTATCTCGCTGGAATATAATAATGCCCGAAGATATGGAACTCGAATATTCGGTATCGACTTTCGGCTTTCCGAGCGACGGCGAAGAATATCGTGTATTCAAGCTGAAAGAAGAACCGACCGAACTTATCGAAGATTTCAATCATGAAAAAAGCAAAGATGCGGAAAACCGCGCGCAATATGTGTTCGATTGGCTCGCAAAAGGGAAAAAATCGGTGCCTGAAGAATGGCGTCCCGACTGGTCGGAAGAATACAGTTGGAAGTATACGGGAAAATTCCCGCGCGACGACGGAACGTTCAAAGACTTTATTTATATTGTCTACTTCCCCGTTGCAATGCGATTATATACGTTTGAGCAAATGTTATGACATCGAAAATCATTACTCGAGAGCATAGATAAACGACCCGAAAATTTCGGGTCGTTTGCTTTATTATAGCCGTTTGTTATCTTATTGTTATCTTATGAAATTCGTTGTGATTTTTTTATTTTCGGGCGCCGTCACTCCCGCCTTTTTGCCTGCGTCTATACACTTCAGTAGCCACGCCATATTCTTACCGAGATTGTACATAGTCATCATACCCTCGGTGTCAGCCGCAACTTCTTCGGGTTGCGTCCCGAATATGTGATTCCAGTATGTAGACGACACGATCGGCATCGAGCATATGGAAAAATGTTTGTTTATCACGTCCATTGACGCGACCGAACCTGCGCGGCGCGCGGCAAGGACTGCGGCGGCGGGCTTCTGAAAGAAATTTTTGCCGCCCGAATAAAACGCCCGATCCATGACTGTCAAAAGCCGAGCCGACGGATGCGAATAGTACACGGGCGAACCGAATACGAAGCCGTCGCATTCCGCCGCCTTCGCAGACAGTTCGTTCGCCGCGTCGTCGAATACGCATTTGCCGAGTTCGCGGCACTTGCGGCAGGCTATGCAGTCCGACATCGGTTTATTTCCTATAAAAAACGTTTCGCTTTCGATCCCCTCTTCGCCGAGCGCGCGGGCGACCTCGCCGAGCGCGACCGACGTGCAGCCGTTCGGGCGCGAACTTCCGTTTACGAGCAATACTTTCATATATACCTCAAAAAATCGAATTACGGGCTCATACCGGTGCCACGGGAGCGTAAACGCGCGTCAGACGGGTAACAGGCGGCGAGGCGACGAAGGGATTGTACAAAGCGTACATGATCGAGTCGCCGAAACGCACGCAGCCCGTATCACGCGATGTATACGCTTCCGTTTATGATACGAATTCGTTTATGAGCTTGACGAACTCGGACGGGTTCTCGGGATTGATACCGACGGTCAGCATGGCTTCGGTGTACAAAAGTACGCAAAGCCGACCGAACTTCGTTTTATCCTCCGCAAGCAGTTTTTCGGCAAGCGCAAACATCGGGTGCGCGGGGTTGAGCTCGAGCACATACTGCGCGCGGATCTTTTCGTTACCCGGCATCGCGGACAGCACCTTCGCCATTTCGATAGACAGTTCGCCTTTCGCAGTCAGTCCGGACGGATATTCGCCGAGCATATTGGACAGGCGGACTTCGGTAACATTCGTGCCGAGCGCGGTCTTTACTTCGTCGAGCAAGGTTTTCGACGAATCGGCTTTTTCCTTATTCGCCTTCTTCTCCTCTTCCGTTTCGATGTCGAGTTTGTCCGACGAAACCGATCTGAGCGTTTTTTCGTCGTATTTGTCCATGAGCTTGACGACGAACTCGTCGACGTTGTCGGTCATGAGCAGCACCGCGTAACCTTTGGCGGTGACGGCTGTTACCTGCGGCAGACTGCGGAGCGTCGCAACGTCCGAACCCGCGGCGTAATATATATCCTTCTGATCCTCTTTCATACCGCCGACGTACTCTTTGAGAGTAACGAACTTGCCTTCGGTCGAATAATAAACAAACAGGTCTTTGAGCTGCGGGAGCTTCGTGCCGAAACTCTCGTACGCGCCGAATTTGAGCGTCATGCCGAATTTGCCGAAGAATTTTTCGTACGCCTCCCTGTCCTCTTTCAGCCATTTGCCGAGCTCGGACAAGATCTTTTTCTCCAGACTCTTCGCGATCTCGGAAAGCTGTCGGTCATGCTGAAGCATTTCGCGGGAAATATTGAGCGACAGATCGGCGGAATCCACAACGCCGCGTACGAAACCGAGATAATCGGGCAGGAGCTTTTCGCAATTATCCATGATGAGAACGCCGCTCGAATACAACTGAAGTCCGCGCTTGTACGCCTTGGTGAAATAGTCGTACGGCGGCTCGCTCGGAATAAACAGCAGACAGTTATAATTCACCGCGCCCTCGATGCTCGCGGTCATGACGCGGGCGGGCGGATTGTAATCGGAGAATTTATCGGCATAAAAACTCTCGTATTCTTCCTTCTTTACCTCGTTCTTTTTCCGTTTCCAGATCGGAACCATGGAATTGAGCGTTTCGATCGACACTTCTATATCGTTGCCCTCGCCTTCTTTCTTCGGCACCGTCTTTTCCACCTGCATAACGATGGGATAGCGGATATAATCCGAGTAGTGCTTTATGAGACGGCGCAACGTGTATTCTTCGAGATATTCGGAGTACTTGACGTCGTCGTCGGCTTTGAGCGAAAGTATAACCGTCGTGCCGCTTGTTTCGCGCTCGGCGGCGGTAACGGTATAGCCGCTCACGCCCTTGCTCGTCCACTTGTTTGCGGCGTCCTCGCCGTATTTGCGGGAGATGACCGTAACTTCGTCGGCGACCATGAAGCAGGAATAGAAACCGACGCCGAACTGACCTATAAGGCTGTCCTTCTCATCCGATTTCGCGTTCTTCTGCTTGAAATCGAGCGTGCCGCTCTTTGCGATCGTGCCGAGATTGCTCTCGAGCTCGGCGGCGGTCATGCCGATGCCGTTGTCCGTAACGGTGAGCGTGCGCGCGTTCTTATCCGCGTCGATGCGGATCTCGAAATCGCGAGCGGCGGCGGAATCGGTGAGCGATATGAAGTGCAGTTTGTCGATAGCGTCCGACGCGTTCGAGATTATCTCGCGCAAAAATATTTCTTTGTTGGTGTAAATGGAGTTGATCATGAGATCAAGCAGACGCTTGCTCTCGGCCTTGAATTGCTTTAATGCCATTACTGTCTCCTTTGATTGTTTTGGGAATATTTTACTACTTTACGCCGACGTTGTCAACTTTTGCCGCCGCGCTCCAAGCGTCAAAATATAAAAATTCGGATATTGCGGATAATCGTTTGCATTTTTGCCGCCGCGGGTGTATAATATCCGAAGTCGTGCGGATGTGGCCTAATGGTATGGCATCAGCTTCCCAAGCTGAGGGTTGCGAGTTCGAGCCTCGTCATCCGCTCCAAGAATAATGTCGTATTTTGTCGGAAAACAAAATACGACATTTCTTTTACCTTTTTTTATAAATTAAATATGACAGCATTTGATTTACAGATATATACATATGTACTTCACCATTTACAAATTTTGCCCCTTTAATAATAAAAGTTGGTACATCCGCAAAGTGTATATTGTCGTCGTTTTCGGTTATTGTCCCAATAATGCCTTTTGTATATTTACCGCTAAACATTACCTCATTTTCTTTTATAATAATTTCATCGCCTACGCTCTCAATTCCGTTAGCAACATGAGGATAATCAATTAAAATTTTATCGTTAATATCCAATAAAATGCAATCGCCGTTTACGTCTATAACAACTTGTTTAACGACATAAGTTTCTCCGCTTTCCGAACAACCCGCAAAAATCATATACATCATACTGCAAATGAGCAATAATAAAGTAACCGTTTTTTTCATTTCAGCCTCCCGCTTAATCATTATATGCGTAAAATGAATAAAGCGAAATAGCGCTCACTCCCCATATCTATCTGCGTTCCTTTTCGGCGGTTTAGTACGCTACTTTTCATTATCATTGACACTTCGGCACACGCAATAAGGAGCGTATAAATCTTTGTTGCGTGTGTCTTTTTCTATGCAAAAACGCCCTTTTCGGGGCGTTTGTCGGTTAGTCACCCTTTTCATGCAATATAATGCTTGCCACGACGGGATTTAATTTTATTTTTCTTGTCTTTTCTCTATTTTTGAGTTAGAACAACAAAAAAGATTTTTACCGCTCATTGAACGAAAAGGAGCGTATTCAAAATAAAAAACCGATCACGAATTTTGCTCCGCAATCGGTCTGCATATTGCTATTTGTGAGCAAGCCATTTACAGTCGGTAAGTTCCATCTCGGTAAATACCGCCACAAACGACGATTGTTCTGGCGAACAGGCATATATGCCGAACCGAATTTCCCCGCCGCCTTCCCACATATGGCAGATACGCATTTGCTTAAAGTCAACGCCGTCGTAAGAACATTCGATGCAATAATCGGAATCTCTTCTGCTCAAACGATACCACATTGCTTTGATTTTTGCGTCTATATCCGTTGTAGCCCAATCGGAATAGCCGTGATTTGTAACCACGCTTCCGAGTCTCTGAATATTTTCGTTTTCATATTCTATTGATGCTTTTAACCAATTTTCGCTGTCGAGATACATAACTATTCCGCATTGATCGAAGCGTCTTTTACTGTCGAATTGAGTTTTTACCGTAAACGAAAAATACTTTTCTTTCGAAGAAATCTGCAATACCGGCGCATTATCGTTTCTGAAACCGTAATAAGTTCTTTGCCATAAATCCGTATTCGGTTCCGTCGATATTTCCACGCCGTCTTTTGTTATATTATACTTTTCGGGAGGACGAATCCATTCGAAGTCTGATAAATTCGGCATATGAATTTTTACCTCTATTTTTAATTTAATATAAAATTATTTTATCACGAACGATATAATAAATCAAATAAAAAGCCAAATTTATCGTTCGGAAGAATTATCCTCGGGCGTATCCGTGGGAACGCTCGGCGAAGTTTCGTCCGATGCCGCTACAGATGCGACTGCCGGAACGGGACGTTCGCGGACTTTTTTGCGATTTACTTCCACGATGCGATCGAAAAACGATACTTTTTTGTCGCGTTTCTTTAGGTCTTCGGTGAACCGCTGCGTCAGGAAAACGAACACGCAGAACGTCGATATTGCCCCGAGATTCGTTTCGAGCAACGAATTGACTATGAGCGTCTGTATTTTGTCCCACGCCGACGAGATCTCCGCGCTGCGTATTCCGCCGATGAGCAGAGAAAATTCCCACGCGAACTGAACGAGCACGCCGATCGCAAGCAACCAAAGAAGCGGAAAACGCTTTTCTTTGTTCTTCTGCATGATATTATAAACGATCGCCGCGGCGTAAGTCGTGAACATTATGATCGCCATATAACCGTGGTAGCCGCTCGTCGTGCGCTGGATCTTGACGACGGGCATGTTAGCGCCGAGAACGTTCGCGATCATGGGCGCGCATATCCACCATACCCATATGAGCATCGACCATTCGAGCAAATGCTTGTCCTTGCTCATCCAGAGCCATATCCACGCAAAATTCGTGATACCGTAACTCATGGACATCCAGAGCAATACCCAGAACAGGTCGCCGCCTTCTATCGAACGCGAGTGCATCGCAAGATGGAAGATGCCGTAATCCACGATCATATACAGCACGCCGCCGGCTATTGCGAACAGAAAAGTCAGATACCGTTTTTTGATGATAAGCAACGCGCAGAAGCCTATCAAAAATACGATATCGAGGTAAATGTAAAGGGTGTTGAACACTCTCTGTGCGATAATTTCCATATTATCCGCTCCTTTATTTTGCGGTCGACCGTCCCGCGCGCTCGAGAATACGGATATTACCCGTACACGCGTCGAGCGAGATCAGATCGCCGTTTTTGATACATTCGGTCGCAAACGGTACGTTCACGACAAGCGGCAAGGCGTATTCCCTCGCCACGACCGCGCCGTGCGACAGCGCGGAACCCACCTCGGTTATGAGCCCCGAAAGCAGGCAATAATAAGGCGTCCAACCGATGTCGGTATAGCACGACACCATTATCTCGCCCTTTTCGATCAGTTTTGCGTCATCGGCGCTCCTGACTATGCGCGCCCGTCCGACCGCAGACCCGCGGCTGACCGGATCGCCCTTATACTCCTCGCCGTCCGTACTCTCGGGAACGACGGGCTCGGGCATACCGCACGAAACGTCGGGAAATACCATGGCGTCCTGTACGGGAAGAAGCCGCCTACGCGCAAGGCATTTTTTCACAAGCCCTGCACCTTCGCCGCGGATAAGCCGTCCGATCTCTTCGTGAGTGAGGAAGTATATACAGTCCTCGTCGGGAAGAAGTCCGTTTTCGGTAAGCCTTGTCGCAAGCAGTCTGTAACGACGCTTGAAAGCGTCGATTATACGGACTATGTACGATTTGGAGAATTCGCGGTTCACGACGCCGTCGCGGCACTGCTTGACGAGGAAGCGTATTGCTTTTCTCGAAAAACGGTTGAACGGCACGGCAAGCTCTTCGGTATTCTTTTCCCAGTCGGCAGAACGTCCGTTCGACATTCCGTCCGCCGAAAGCACGGTGCGGATATAGCCGTAAAAAGCGTCCTTGTCGTCCCGCCACGATTTACTGCGCAGTTCCGCCTCACGTATGGCGCGGTGACCGTGACGGTCGATGAACGCGTCGAGCGCGGCTCGCACTTCCCCGGCCGAAGAGTCGAGAAAAGCGTACAGTTTGTCCGAATCCCATTCGGGCGCGGAAGGCTCCGACGCTTTGACGGCGGCGGCGATCTTCCTCAAGTCGGCAAGGATCGCAACGCTTTCGATATCGTCTATTCCCTCGAGCGTGCCCGCCACTTTTGCTTTGATCTCCTCGGGATCGTCGATCTTGTCCTTAAGCACCATATTGAGCGCGCCGTTCATTGCGCCCGAATGCGACGAAGTATTGTAATGATACCACATCGCTTCATGCATGGCGGGAAGCGCTCTGTCTATTTCGTCGTATATTTCTTCCGCAGATCCGCTCTCGATGAAATCGAATTTTTCCGCCGCCGCGACCAGCCGCTTTTTGGATTTTTTTGCGCCCGTGAGTATTTTGAAATACTTTATGCCGTTGCGGAGCTTCCTGAAAAACCACGCGGGCTTTTCGGCGCTGTCGCCGTAATCGAGTTCTCTGCCGCAGATCGCGAGGTCTATACTCTTTTTCGACGCCATCATGACATTTTTGGAAATGGAGTACAGCGTCGTCATATCGATAAACAGATGATTTTTCACGCCGAGTATGCACGAATACGGCGGCACCGAGTCGGGACGTTTTATTACTCCCGCCAGCGCAAGCATATTGCGTATACCGTAATCGAGCGCGTATATGGTCGTCGAAAGGCTGAGCGGCGTTATCGCTCCGGGGAGCATTTCGCCGACGTTGCACGTCGTTATCACCCTACCCGTAAGATCGCGTTTGCATGAAAATTCGTCCTCGTCCGGAACGTCGTCGGTCGTGATGGGACGCGCCTGCAGCCAATACAGTTTGTCGCCCTCCGCCGCCCATTCGCAGTCCGCGCCCGCGCCGAGCGCCCGTTCCGCGATAAGCAGTCCGCCGAGTATCTCGCGCTGAAGCGATGCGGAAAGGCAACCGTCGTCCGAGGTTTCAACGCCGTTTCGGCTCGGGCTGTATCTAAACGATTTCGCGGCGCCGCTCACGAGCGATTCGCCCAGACCGCGAACGGCCTCGATCAGCGCGCGATTTTCCCCGCCCGTCGGATCATGGGAAAACCCGACGCCTGCGACCGTTGCGTTCACCATCTGCTGAACCACTATATTCATGTGTCCGCGATCGGTATTTCCGAACTGCTCGGCGTACTTTTCCGAACGCTCGTTGCCGAACGACGCCACGCACGACAAAAACGCGTCGCGGAAATTTTCTTTCGTCACGCCGAGCACCGTTTCGTATTGACCCGCACCCGAAAGTTCGCGTCCGTCCTCGCCTTCCGCCGACGAACGCACTGCCGCGTTTTCGAGCCCCGAGCCGTCGAACCAGTCGCATGCGGCGTCCGCAGAGCTTTCGCAAACATCGGTCAAAACATAGCCTTCCGCGATGTTCAGCCCCGCTTTATGTAACAAATACAATCCCCTCGCTTTACCGCCGACGACAGGCAATTCGGCTTCGGGTATATCGTACAACGAATATATCTTCATAATTTACCGCTTCTTCGGATCGGCATTGAAACCGAATTCCCAGATTCCTTTGTATATCTTACCGTCGGCAATAAACTCGCCGAGCCCTTCGTGAACGACGTACGAGCCGCCCTGCATATAAAAAACTTCGTCGTCGGTGCGTCGTCCCGAGATCTCGGTCTTTCTGCCGTCCGTTCCGATCACGGTAACTTTTATTTCGTCCGGACCGTTGCCGCCGCAGATCACATCGCCGCAGACGGTAAAGTCGTCGAAGTTGACAAACCCGCCGCCGTCGCAGAAATATCCTGCGCGTATCTCGTCCGCGCACGGATAATGTACCGAACTGACGTTGAAATATTCCCCGCTTTCACTTGCGCCGACAAGCCAGAAATGCCTGCGCATACCGCTCCAGTCGCGCATCCCGAACGAATGATCGCGCACGGCGGGGATACGCGAAAACTTACGAATCGTCCCGCCCGCCGCAACTTCGACGTCGGCGAAACCGACCTGCTCGTAATGCGTCTGTTTATTCCTTTTCAAACTGTCGAAAAACGCGCCGTTCCACTTCACGCCCGTATACGCTTTTGCGGTGAGCGCGTCGTTTCCGTGCGTAAAAAAATCGTATATCGTCGAGGTTCCGAAAAAAGTCACCTTTATTTCCGCGGGCATGTCCTCGCCGTCCGCCGTCACTTCGCCCCGAAAAACGTGTTCCCACTTCGCCGCAGGCTCTATGCAGCCGACGGTCACCGGGCTGTCCGACAAAGCGCAGCCGACCGTCTTGCCCGTTGCGGTAAACTCGCCGTCCGTGAATTTGAGCCATATCTCGGCTTTGCCGTCCGCGCGCTTGCCGAGCCGCAGGTATAATCTCGCGTCTCCGTGCGCCGTTATATAATAGCTGTTATTGAAATTCGGATCGGTCTGATCCGTCAGTTCGAACAGCTCGGCGGCTTTCACATCGAAAGGCGTACCCGCCCGCTGTTTCTTCATCGATCCGAGCATGAGTTTTTTCTTGAAAAATTTTTTGAGCCCCATATTATCCGTCCGCTTTACTTTACATCGATAATTATACTTTATGCGGAGCTTTCACGTCAATGCAATCAATTCGCCCCGGCGTAGAATTTCGACATTATCCGCGCAAATAATCTACGAACTCGCGAATATGTCCGGTATGGGCGGTCTTATCGCGTTTTTTCGGCGGCGTATACTCTATAGCAATGGTCGCGTTCCTTTCCTTTGCGATCATGTCCGCGATCGCTTTTACGTCCACGACGCCCCGACCGAAATCGCAACACTTTATGTATCTGCCGTCCGAGCAGAGATCGTGCCCGTTCGGTACGTAATCGACGTCTTTCAAGTGTACGTGCGTAACGCGGTCTTTCAGTTTTTCGTAAAACCCGATCGGGTCGGAGCCGTACGGAAGCATATTAGCGGTATCGTACACAAGCCCGAGCCCGGGTATTTCGCCGAGCAAGCGCGCGCACTCTTCCGTGCCCGAAAGGGGCAACAGACAGGTGGGCGTATCCTCGAAAGACAGCCGCACGCCGTCTTTTTCGCAAAGCCCGCTCGCGAGAGAAAAACCGCGGACATAGGAACGGAATATCCTTTCTTTGTCGCGCGGCTTGAGTCTTCCCGCTTCGAACTGTCCCATGGGTACTATCATTATATCGCGGCAACGCAGCAAAGACGAAATGCGCAAAGCCTCTTCGGTCTTTTTCGTAACGCGTTTTGCGTCGAACTCCGTCATAGGCACATGCGCAATAAGGCAGGTCAGATCCAGTCCGTACTCGGGCAATATCTTCGCGAGCTTTTTCACTCCGTGCAGTTTGACTTCGCCGACCATCATATCCAGCCCGATAAGCCCGTTCACGGCGGCGGCTTCGCAAAGTCCGCGCGTAGAAAGACGGCGGAAGATTATATCCGGTATTGTCGGAAACGAAAGAAGCGAAAGTTTCATACTCGGTAAGAATATTTTCTTATATTGTCTATGCTTCGGGATATGTCGCGCATCATATCCTTACTTTTGTCCTGGTCGATAACGAGCAGAACGTTGCGGCTGTCTGCGAACCCGATCAAACCTTCGAGCGGAAGTATGCCGTCGCCTATGGGTACGAACGATCTGCGATCGGTCGTATTCGCAAAATCCTTGAGATGAAGCATTCTCAACCGCCCTTCGTACTTTTCCGCCACTTCGATCGGATCGACGCCCGCGAACGTCGCCCAACCCGCGTCGAGTTCGAGCTCGAGCCGAGGAACGGACGACATCAGATAATCGAGCACGTCGTTCTTCATTTCGCAGTCGTGATTGTGATAAACCACCCTTCCCCCCCGCCGGAGTCATAAGTTCGATAAAACGTTCGAGTATCGGTATATACGAGTCGGCTTCCTCTTTGCTCTTTATGTTGAGAGATACGACGAAGTTCGCAATACGGCGCAGGATAAACATATCGAGAGCGTGGGGTATCATCCTGTCCAGTATGCGCGGCGATACGTCGCAAAGCGCGCAGTGTACGCTCAGCACGTCCACGCCGAGTTTTTCCGTCCTGTCGATCGCTTTGTAATACGCCCTTTCGCCGTACCAGTTGCCGCCGACCATTCCGGAAAGACCGAATCCTATGCCGTAAATAATGCGACGAAGCATTCCGAATGCGTCCGACATCACCACGCACGGTTCGAGCGAAGTCACACCCATCTTCTTCAATTTCACGATCGTGCCGTCGAAGTCTTTGTTCAGCAGGTGCGAAAGACCGTATGTATTTATGCCGAGCATAATTTATCCCCCTTTTATTGTTTTGTTCTGAGCCCTTTCGGGTAATGATTTTTTATCACTCCGCCCGAACCTTTACCGCCGCCGAGGACGTATCCGCCCGCTGCGACGCCGCAGTATCCGCGCGCGTTCCCCGCTATTTCCGCTCCGCCGAGATACGCTCCGATCTCGTCGCTGCCGAGAGGCAGATCGATTATCGAGTTGAGCCGAGACCGCATTGAAGCAAACAACTGATGCGCGGGAACGAATCGTCCCTTTTCGAGCCTGCCGAGCATTATTCCGTTTGCGAGACATGGCATGTCCGACCAAAGCGCGGGAACGAAAAGCATGTCGTCCTTTTTTGCGATATCGAGCCCGCTTATGTCCGCAACTTCTCCGACGGCGCGTTTATCCGCCGCCGACGCGCGGGCGTACGGCTTTTTCGGACGAACCGCACCCGTACCATCCGAAATCTTGCGGAACATACAGAAATACTGTCCCTCGCCGTCGAACAGATGCGGAAAAAACTTATAACCCGCGCCGCACTTTACGCCGCATTCGGTCACGGCGGCGGGCGGTTCGATCGGCTCGTAGCCGAGAGATATTACGAACTCCGCGACTTCCTCATCCTCTTCGGGCGAAAAAGTACACGTGGAATAGAGCAATGTGCCGCCACGCTTCAGACACGCATCCGCCGACCGCACAATCTCTTTCTGACGCGCGGCGCAGGCGCGTACGTTCGCTTCCGACCAGTTTCTCGCCGCTTCTTCCTCTTTGCGCATCATACCCTCGCCCGAGCACGGCGCGTCCGCTACGATGACGTCGAAATACTCTCCGAACGCCGCCGCAAGACCGTCGGGACGCATACTCGTGATCACGGTATTCCCGTAACCCATGCGCACGACGTTTTCACGCAGGACGACGGCGCGCGAGCGCTCGATCTCGTTGCTCACGAGCAATCCTTGCCCGCCGAGCGCGCAGGCGAGCATACTCGTTTTCCCGCCGGGAGCGGCGCACATATCGAGAACGCGCGTCCCGCTTCCGAGCCTGCCGAGTGCGGCGACCGGAAGCATTGCGGACGGCTCCTGCATATAGTACAGCCCTGCGGCGTAATAAGGGTGACGCGTCGGGCGCGATTCCGCGGCGACAAAACGGCAATTGTCCGCAAACGAAGTTTTCCCGAGTCCGTCCACGGCGGCGTCCACGACGGACGGGTCGCACTTGACGGTATTTATATGCAGTCCTTTCGCGGGCGCGCGCCCGAGTGCGGCAAGATAGTCGCCCAGCCTGTCGCCGAGCAGTTCGCCCATTCTGCGTATAAATTTTTCGGGAAGGTCGATCATCGCGAATATAATAACATATTTTTTTTATTTTGTAAATTCGATTTGACAAATCGCACGGAAAAGTCTATTATATCCGTGTAAAATAATTTTCGGAGGAACGACAATGAAAGGCTTTAAGACAGTGCCCATAACGCTCATAACCGGTTATCTCGGCAGCGGCAAAACCACGCTCATAAATTACTTGCTCAAGAATGCGGGCGGATATAAAATGGCGGTCATCGTAAACGACATCGGCGAAGTCAATATCGACGCCGATCTTATAGAAAAAGGCGGCGTAGTCGCAGGCAAGGACGACAACCTCGTCGCGCTTCAGAACGGCTGTATCTGCTGTACGCTGAAAAAAGACCTCATCGATCAACTAGGCGAACTCGTAAGCTCGAAGAAATTCGATCATATCCTTATCGAAGCATCGGGTATCTGCGAGCCCGTGCCTATCGCACAGACGATCACATACCTCGAGCAGCAGTTCGAATCGCGCGGAATGCCCAAGTTCTGCAAACTCGACGCTATCGTCTCCGTAACCGACGCGCTTCGTCTTGCCGACGAATTCGGTTGCGGCGAAAAACTCGACGAAGCGGTGCGCGGCGAAGAGGATATAGAAAACCTCGTCATTCAGCAGATCGAGTTCTGCGACATAATACTTCTCAACAAAGTAAACGAAGTGACGGAAGAACAGCTCCTGAATATCAAAGCGATTATACGCAAGCTCCAGCCGCACGCGACCATACTCGATACGAATTATTGCAAGATCGGACTGCAACAGATCCTCGACACCAACCTGTTCGATTTCGAAAAAGCCATGAACTCCGCGGGTTGGATGGAAGAATTCGACCGCACCGACAACGAAGAAGACGCCGATCACGAACATCACCACGAACATGAGCACGAGCATCACCATGAACATCATGAACATGAACACGAGCATGAACATCATCACGGACACGATCACGAGCACTGCCATCACCATCATCACGAACACGGCATCGGAGAAAACGACGACGAAGGTACTGCGGAAGAATACGGGATCGGAACTTACGTATACTTCCGTCGCCGTCCGTTCGACCGACTGAAGTTCGAGGACTGGGCGGACAAGGATTACGGACGCATGATAATCCGTTCCAAAGGGCTTGTCTACTTCGACGGCGACCGCGACCAAAGCTATGTTTACGAACAAGCGGGCAGACAGAAATACCTGACCGAAAACGGACCGTGGTACGCGACCATGCCCGCACGCGAGATCGACAAACTGCTCGCAAGCGACGAAAAATTCGCGCACGACTGGGATCCCGAATACGGCGACAGAATGATCAAGCTCGTATTTATCGGACAGAAACTCGACAGAAAAAAGATCAAAGCGGAACTCGACGCGATCTGATAAACGCGAATAAGCGCAAAATCTCAAATAAATCCGCATAATGATAAAAAACAATTCCCGCTTCTTACGGCGGGAATTGTTTTTTATTTGAATTCCGTATATTTTTCGACTCTCATACGGAGCTTATATTTTGTACGAAGCTCCGCAATTTTTTTCATTATATCGGACTTATGATGTCTGTCAAGCGCGTCCGAATCTTTCCATCTGTCGATAAGAAGCACGGTTTCGGGATCGTCGACAGGATAAAAGTATTCGTATATCTCGTTACCGTATTCCCCGCGAATGCGCTCGACAGTACCGTCCGAAATCATTTCTTCGGCAAATTTTCTTGCGTTGCCGTCCGTTCCCGTATAATAAATGTTAATCGTAAAACTCATAATTAAACTCCATATAAGAATTTCTACGCGTCGAAAACGGAGATTTTTGCCGCCGTTTCGAATGCACATATGCGCATTTATATCATTCTTGCCGCATTTTGCGGCTTATTCCCTTACCTGCCGAAGGATCTCGAGCAGGCTTTCTTTATCCTTACAGACCATTGCGGCGTTTCTGATGCGCTTTATATCGGGTATTCCCTTGAGATAAAACGGCACGAAACCGCGGAGCGTCGTCACGATGTACCTTTCCCCGAAATATTCCAGACCGTACTCGAGATGTTTCAGGAACACTTCGTATCTCGTAAGCGTTCGTTTACCCGAAAAGATCTGCGGATTCTCCACCGCGCCGCGTCCGATCGCCACGCCGTAAACGCCGTCCGACCGCTCTTTCAGATTATCGTCCCGTACGTCGCCGTTGCCGAGCACGGGCACGGACACGGACGAAGCTATTTTGCGTATTTCGTCCCAGTCCGCTTCGCCGGAATAGAGCTGCTCGCGCGTTCTGCCGTGGACGGTTATGAGATCGGCTCCCGCCTGCTCCATGGCTTTGGCGAAATCGACCGCGCCCGATTTGTCCGTCACGCCCAACCGCATTTTGACGGTGACGGGCTTGTCGCCCTTTTTGAGCGCTCTGACTATCGCCGCGGCGCGTTCGGGCTCGGTAAGAAGCGCGCTGCCCTCGCCGTGACCGAAAACTTTGCGAACGGGACAGCCCATATTGACGTCGATAATATCGAACGCCTGCACCTCGGGATGCGACAGCGCGCGCTCGAACTGTTCGGGCTCGCGACCGAAAAGCTGAACGCAGGACGGCGTTTCGTTGGGCGCTATACGCATCAAAAGCGTGGTCTTTTTACCGCGGTAATTAAGCCCGGCGACGGATACCATTTCGGTCACGGTCAGATCCGCGCCGAAATCGCGGCACAGCCTGCGAAAAGCTATGTCGCTGTACCCCGCAAGCGGCGCGAGCGTAACGCAGCCTTTTTTCAGTACATCGGTTATTTTCACTCCGCCCCGCCCGTTTCGGTAACTTTTCCGCTTATAAAATCGGCGGCAAGCTCACGCACGCGCCGCGTCAGCTCGACCTCGAGATCGGCGCCCGTCTTGACCGCTCCGCACACGGCGGCAAACAGTTCTTCGACGGATATCTCGTCGGCAGTGTTTTTCAACCCCGCTTTGGTAAGTTTTTTCAATACTTTCTGCGCATAGAGCAGCGCGGGAAAAGACTCGGGAATGCGCGAGATCTGCTCTTTTGTCGAGCTCGCTTTTTTCTCGACAGCTTTCGCCGCTTCCCAGAACTTAAGCGCGGACTCGGGATCGGACGCTTTGTTATCGCCGAAAATATGCGTATGACGCGTAACGAGCTTACGCACGAGCGCGTCTATAACATCTATGCGTGTAAATTCTTCCGAACGCTCCGCAATGTCCGAATGCAGCACCGCCTGAAGCAACAGATCGCCGATCTCCTCTTCTATGTTTCCGACGTCGCGGTTGTCGATGGCTTCGCAAAGCTCGTACGCTTCCTCGACGGCGTTTATCCGTATGCTTTCGTGAGTCTGCGCCCTGTCCCACGGACATCCGTCTTCCGCAGTCAGCCGTTTCATGACGTGCACGAGATCGCCGTCGGAATATCTCGGCTTGAACAGACTGTCGTTACCTTTTATGTATATCTCGCCGCCTTGCACGGCAAAATCCGCATCGCCGTACAGATCGCGGAATTTCGCCCGAACGCGTCCGAGGTTATCGTCGGTTATACCGACGACGCGGACGTCATATCTCGTATCGATCACGGCGCAGACGAAATCGTCGGCAGTCAATGTAAAAACACTGTTCATGCTTTTACCGCGGTATAGCCCGCGTCCGCGATCGCCGCGATAACCGCGTCGTCCGAAGCGTCGCCCGAAACCGAAGCTATGCCTGTGTCGAGATCGACTTCGGCGGTCAGTCCGAGCGCTTCGAGAGCCTTTTTCACTCTGCCCACGCAGTGCATACACATCATACCGTCTACTTTGAATTTTCTCATATCTTGTGTCTCCTTTACCGTTTCGTTATTTATTTCTTCGTTTGTCTCCGCTTCGTTCCCGTTTACAAGGGCGCATGCCCCGACGCAGGATATTTCGGGCAAGGGATCGGACGCGGGCGCAAGTTTCTTCGCTCCGCCGTAAAGCCTGAGCGAATTGAGCACCACGCATACCGACGAAACGCTCATCGCCGCCGCTCCGATCATGGGCGTGATAACGAATCCGAGTCCCGCAAACGCGCCGCCCGCAACGGGTATGCCGATCAGATTATACACGAACGCCCAAAAAAGATTTTGCTTGATTATGCGCATCGTACGCCGTGAAAGACGTATGCCGAACGCCACTTTGCCGAGATTGCCGCTCGTAAGAACGAAATCCGCCGCGCCGAGCGCAACGTCCGTACCGCTACCCATAGCAAACCCGACGTCGGCACAGGTAAGCGCAGGAGCGTCGTTTATGCCGTCGCCGACGAATGCGACGCGCTCGCCGTTGTTTTTCAGTTCGATAAGTTTATCCGACTTGTCTTCGGGCTTGAGCGAATATGCCACTTCGTCGATACCGAGCGTCCGACCGATATACTCCGCCGCGCTCCTGCCGTCGCCGGTGAGCATAACCGTTTTTATGCCCATACGTTTCAGTTCGGCGATCGCCTTTTCCGCTTCGGGTCTTATACCGTCGGTTACGGCGAACGCGAGAACGGCATTGCCGTCGCATTCGGCGATCAGTACGCTTCCGCCTTCGTCCTCCGCCGACGAGATCAGTTCGGCGAAACGGTCGGTCGAAACACCGCGTTTTTCCATAAGCGCGACCGATCCGACGGTGTACGTCTTTCCGTCAGCCATGCCCGAAATGCCGCCGTAGAACTGAGAAAACTCCGAACCTTCTATCTCCGCCGCACCATGCCCCGACGCATACTCTACTATCGCAAGCGACAGCGGATGCGACGAAAGCCTCTCGATCGCCGCTACCGCCGCGAGATGCGACATATCGCCTTCGGCGACCGACACACGCGGCTTGCCTTCCGTGACCGTCCCCGTTTTGTCGAACGCCACCGTTGTGATCCTGCCCGCGCTCTCGAGCGCCGCCGCGGATCGTACGAGCACACCCTCTTTCGCGGCTCTGCCCACGCCGACGGTTATTGCGACAGGCGTCGCCAGACCGAGCGCGCACGGACACGAGATCACGAGCACGCTTGCCGCGAATACGACCGCATGCCCGCCGTCGAAGCCGCTTACAAACAGCCATACGAGAAATACGGCAAACGCGATCCCTATAACGCACGGCACGAATATGCCGCTTATTTTGTCGGCAAGCCGTCCCACGGGCGCCTTGGACGCGGACGCGTTCTCCACCGCTGCTATTATGCGTGACAGCGTAGTATCTTCGCCGATCGCCGCGGCGCGCGCTTTCATATATCCGCTCTCGAGCAGGCAAGAACCTATAACGCCGTCCCCATCTTTCACGTCGCGGGGAATACTTTCGCCTGTGATCGCCGCTTCGTTTACGGCGCCTTCGCCGCTCACGATCACGCCGTCCGTCGGTATGCTCTCGCCCGCTTTGACGATAAATATATCGCCGATTTTAAGTTCCCGAAGCGGAACGACAGTTTCCCTGCCGTCGATTTCGACGCGGGCGTGCGACGGCTTAAGCCCGATAAGCCCGTCTATAGCCGACGTAGTGCGCTTCTTCGACACGGCTTCGAGAAATTTTCCGACCGTCACGAGCGTAAGGATCATAGCCGCGGAATCGAAATACATGAAACGATGCGCCGCGGCGAGACCGATCTCGTCGGCAGCGGAGTAAGTCATGACGAGTCCGGCGATCCCGACGCCGAACGACGCCAAAGAGCCGAGCGATACCAATGTATCCATATTCATGGACATATGCGTCAGTCCACGCGCCGCAGATATGAAAAATCTGCGATTTATCACCATGACCGCGACCGTAAGCGCGCATTGTACGGTCACACTTACGCGCGCGCCGACAAGCCCGCCCGGCTGAGGCAGTCCTATCATGCCGCCCATGGCAAGATACATGATCGGCAAAAGAAGTATGACCGAAAGTATAAGGCGGCGGAGCAACCGCGCCGCTTCCGCAGCGTGAGCCGCTCCCACCGAATGCGCTTCGGTTTTTTCGGACGCGCCGTAACCTATCCCGCGCACTGCGGCAATTACCGCGTCGGGGATCGCGTCCCCTTCGACCGTGAGCGACGCGGCAAGAAGCGAAACGGTGGCTTTCTCCACTCCGTCCACTTTTCCCGCGGCGCGTTCCACCGCCGCGGAGCACGCCGCGCACGTCATTCCGGTGATGTCGTATATCTTTTTCAATATTACCTCGTAAATATTATGCGCAATTGTCGGCGTTTCAAACGATTAAACAATTGTTTAATTATCCTGTAATATTATACAACATAAGCAAAATTTTGTCAATAAAAAGAAACTGAAAATCCGCGGACGGTAAGGTCTGCGGATCATAACTTTTTATTCTTCTTTTTCCGTTTCTTCGGGCGAAGGCGTTTCGCATCGCTTTTTTCTAACCGAGTCGAGATACGACTTCGCTCCGCTCATACCCGACAGCGCAAGCGGTCCGTCGTTCGTTTCGTGTCCCGCGAGCGTTTCGACTATCCCCATGGCGTGCAGGGTGTTTCGGTATACGATCTCCGCAAACTCTGCCATAGTCTTTTCATCCGCTTTCGAAGTTTTCAGACAGCCGCAGATCTTGACCGTTTCGTCGTTCGATTCCCGCACGGGATTGAGCTCGACCAGTCCTTTATATATCGCCGCGGTAACGGCTCTGTCGCCCGACCGCGCCGCATTGCGGAGCTTTTTAAGCGTATCTTCGCAAGGTTTCTTGACGAACTCTTCGGCGGCGGCAAGCGCTTTCTTCATAATTTTAAGCGCGTAAAGCGCGGGAGATCTCTTTTTGCGCGGCAAAATAAGAGCAATAAGAACGATCAGAAGCAGAAGCGACAACGCGAGAGTCACTATCAGCGTCACGCTGAAACGCATAGGCTCGGCCTCGGAGATAACTTGAAAAATCGTCGTCATAAATTACTCCCCCTTCTCCTTATCGTTCTTTATGTTCACATCTATCTGATCGAACGGCACTTCTATGTCGGCGGCTTTGAGCGCAGCGAAAATCTGTTCGTTGAGATCCCAGTATACACTCCAGTAGTCGTCGTTGTTCACCCACACGCGCACGATAAAGTCCAGACTGCTTTTCCCCATTTCGTGCAGACGCACATTGGGTTCGGGCTCGTCGAGAATGAGCGGATGCTCATCGGTGACTTTGCGGAGAACACGTTTTACCTCTTCCACGTCGGACGAGTAGTCCACGGAAATAACCATATCGACGCGGCGGGTCGGACGGTCGGAATAATTGATTATATAATTATCCATGACCTTGCTGTTCGTCAGCATGACTTTTTTATTGTCGGGCGTGATAAGCATGGTCACGAACATGCCGATCGAACTGACCGTGCCGGCAGTGCCGCCTATATCCACATAATCGCCTTCTTTGAAAGGATGCGTGGATATGATGATCACGCCGTTGGCTATGTTGGAAAGGCTGTTCTGAAGCGCAAGACCGATCGCGACGAGCGCGGCGGACAGCGCGGATGCAAGCGGAGTCATATCTATGCGCATTATCCCCGCCAGCACGAACACAAGCACGAGATAAAGAACGAATCGCGCTACCGCGACTATAAAGCCGACGAGCGTTTTTTCCACCCTGCTTTTCAGAAGGATACGATGCAATCCGTAACATAACGCGCGCACGATAATGACTCCCACGACCAAAACCGCGAGAAAGATCACTATCGACCAACCGTTATTTTCGAAAAAGTCGACTACCGAATTCCAGATTTCCGTAAAACTCATAGATATAGTATAGCACTGCGAAACACGTTTGGCAAATATTATTTTGCGGTATGTTGCCGAAAATGACAATTTTGCCGGGTATATGGAAAAACGTCCGCGCTTTTATGCACGGACGCTTTTACTTTATTCGTTTTTATTCTTCGATTTCTTCTTCGTCGTCGTACGGCTGAGCCTTGGCGACGCAAACGACCTGACCTTCGCCCTTGACTTTCATCATGCGCACTCCGCGCGTATCGCGGGAGATCTTGGAAACCTCTTTGGCGCGAAGACGTATGATCGTACCGTTGTCGGCGATCAGCATAATATCGTCGTCGGGAGAAATAAGTTTGAGATTTACGAGCTTACCCGTCTGCGCATTGAATACGCCCGCTTTGACGCCCTTGCCGCCGCGCGACTGCAAACGGTATTCGTCGATATCCGTGCGTTTGCCGTAACCGTACTGCGACACGGTCAGGACTTCGCAACCGGAATAAACGACGGTCATATCCACGACGGCTTCGCCTGCGTCCAGACGCATCGAACGCACGCCCATGGTATCGCGTCCCATAGCGCGGACATCGTCCTCGGAGAAGCGTATGCACTTACCCGACGACGACGCGATGAGAAGTTCGTCGCGTCCGCCCGTAAACTGAACGCTTATGAGTTCGTCGCCTTCGTTGAGCGCGATGGCGATCTTGCCGCCCTTTCTTATCTTCGCGAACTGATCGACGGGGGTCTTCTTGATCATGCCGAACTTGGTCGCCATCATCAGGTTGCCCTTTGTCTGATCCTCGGTGAGAGGAATCACGGCGGTGACTTTCTCTTCTTCGGTGAGCTGAAGCAGATTGACTATCGCTCTGCCACGCGTCGCACGCGCCGCTTCGGGCACTTCGTACGCTTTTATGCAGTACACGCGACCCTTGTTCGTAAAGAACATAAGATTGTCGTGCGTGCACGTCGTGAGCATCGTTTCGACGAAATCCTCTTCCTTCGGCTTATGCGCGGTTATGCCCTTTCCTCCGCGGTGCTGAGGCTTATACTCGGTGACGGGCAAACGCTTGATATAACCGAAGTGCGTCATCGATACGACAACGTCCTCTTTTTCAATCAGATCGCCGATGTCGATCTCGTCGTAATCTATGCAAAGCTCCGTCTTTCTCGGCGTATTGTATTTGTCTTTGACTTCGAGAAGTTCCGTCTTTATTATATCGAGAACGCGAGACGGGTTGTTCAGAATGCTCTTGAAATCCGCGATCTTTTCTTCGAGTTCGGCAAGTTCGCGACGAAGCGATTCGACTTCGAGCGAAGTAAGTCGGGACAAACGCATATCGAGTATGGCGTTCGCCTGCTTATCCGAAAGATAGAACGTGCTCATGAGCTTTTCGCCCGCTTCATAGCGATCGCGGCTCGTCTTGATTATGTTGACGACCTCGTCGATATTCTCCTGCGCTTTGACAAGACCTTCGACGATATGTTCGCGCTCCTGCGCTCTTTCGAGATCGTAACGCGTGCGGCGCGTAACGATATCCTTCTGATGCTCGAGATACCAGTACAGCATCTCTTTGAGATTGACGATCTTCGGCTCGCCGTTAACGAGCGCAAGGAAGATGATACCGCCAGACACCTGAAGGTTCGTGTGCTTGTACAGCATATTGAGAACGACCTGCGGCTGAGCGTCGCGCTTGACCTCGATTACTATGCGCATACCGTCTCTGTCCGATTCCTCTTTGACGTCGGATATGCCTTCGATCTTCTTGTCCTTTACGAGGTCTGCGATCGATTTTATGAGCAGCGCTTTATTTACCTGGTAAGGCAATTCGGTAACGATAATGCGCGAACGCATGCCGCCGCGTTCGGAAGAATATTCTTCGATCTCGGTCTTTGCGCGCATAACGATGCCGCCGCGTCCCGTACGGTACGCGCAACGCACGTTCGCGCGACCCATGATCAGACCACCCGTCGGGAAATCGGGAGCGGGCACGCACTTCATAAGCTCGTCTACGGTGATCTCGGGATTGTCGATCAGCGCGCACACGCCGTCGATAACCTCGCCGAGGTTATGCGGCGGAATGTTGGTCGCCATACCGACCGCTATACCGTCCGATCCGTTTACGAGCAGGTTCGGGAAACGTGCGGGAAGCACGGTTGGTTCTTCGAGCGTTTCGTCGAAGTTGCCCTGCCAGTCCACCGTTTCCTTGTCTATGTCGCGAAGCATCTCGCTCGCAATCTTGGAAAGTTTGGCTTCGGTGTATCGCATAGCGGCGGCGGGGTCTCCGTCTACCGAACCGAAGTTACCCTGCCCGTCCACGAGCGGCTCTCTTATAGAGAAGTCCTGCGCAAGACGGACGAGCGCGTCGTATACCGACGAATCGCCGTGCGGATGATACTTACCGAGAACGTCGCCGACTATTCTCGCACACTTACGATAAGGTTTATCCGAAGTTATGCCCAGTTCGTTCATCGCGTAAAGTATTCTGCGGTGAACGGGCTTCAGTCCGTCTCGAACGTCAGGTATGGCGCGCGAAACGTTGACCGCCATTGCGTAGGCGATGAACGACTGCTTCATCTCGTCGTTCAGTTTTACGTTCAGGAATTTGGTATTATCGGGAACTCTGGGTTTCTCGTCTTTTTTTACAGCCATGTCCTTCTGCTCCTTATACGTCGAGATCTTTCGTTTCGATCAGTTTCGCGTTTTCTTCTATGAATTTACGGCGAAGCTCGGGCTGATCGCCCATAAGCGTCGAGAATATCTCGTCCGCTTCGAAGGCGTCGTCCATGGTTATGCGAATGAGCGTACGATGCTCGGGACTCATTGTCGTTTCCCAAAGCTGATCTTTACTCATCTCGCCAAGACCCTTATACCGCTGTACTTCGCAGCCTTTTCGACCCATTTCGTCCAGCTTGCTCGCAAGCTCTGGATCGGTATAAGCGTATTCCACGCGCTTACCCTTGCTTATCTTGTAAAGCGGCGGCATCGCGCTGTATACATGCCCTTTTTCAATGAGCGGACGCATGAAGTTGTAGAAGAACGTCAGGAGCAGTATTCGTATATGCGATCCGTCCACGTCCGCGTCGGTCATACATATGATCTTGTCGTAACGCAGTTTCGACTCGTCGAACTCGTCGCCTATACCGCAACCGAACGCGGTGATCATGGCTTTGATCTCGGCATTTTCGAGTATGCGGTGAAGCCGGGCTTTCTGTACGTTGAGTATCTTGCCGCGAAGCGGAAGTATCGCCTGGAAACGGCGGTCTCTGCCCTGCTTTGCCGTGCCGCCTGCGGAGTCGCCCTCGACGATATATATCTCGGTACTCGACGGGTCGCGGTCGGAACAGTCGGCGAGTTTGCCCGGAAGCGTCGAGCTTTCGAGCACGCCTTTACGGCGGGTCAGTTCGCGCGCGTTTCTTGCCGCGTCGCGGGCGTGAGCCGCGGTTATCGTCTTGAGCACAAGCTCTTTCGCCTGCTGCGGGTTTTCCTCGAGATACGTTCCCAGTCCGTCGGTCAGGACTTTGGAAACGATCGCGCGCATCTCGCTGTTGCCGAGCTTGGTCTTGGTCTGACCCTCGAACTGCGGATTCTTGAGCTTGACCGAAATGATCGCGATTATGCCTTCGCGGACGTCCTCGCCCGAAAGCTTGTCGTCGTCCTTCATCATGCCGTTCTTATGTGCATAATCGTTGAGTATTTTGGTAAGCGTATTGCGGAAACCGTCGAGATGCGTACCGCCCTCTTCGGTGTTTATGTTGTTTGCGTAAGCGTAAATATTCTCGTTATAGCCGTCGTTATACTGCATCGCGATCTCGACTTCGCTGTCCGAGAGTTTCTTTTCTATATACAACGCCTGAGGGAAAAGCGTTTCTTTATTACGGTTGAGATATTCGACGAAATCGAGAATACCGTTGTCGAACTTGAATGTTTCGTTCTTTTCCCGTCCGTCGCGGTTGTCGATAAGATTGACGGTAAATCCCTTGTTGAGGTATGCGACCTCGCGCAGGCGGGTACGCACCGTGTCGTAATTGAATTCGACCGTTTCGAAGATATCGGCGTCGGGCATGAAAGAGACTTTCGTTCCCGTCCTGTCGGTCTTGCCTATGATCTCGAGATCTTTCATCGGAACGCCGCGGTTGAAACGCTGACGATGGATCTTGCCTTCGCGGCAGACTTCGACATCGAGCCACTCGGAAAGCGCGTTGACGACGGTAACGCCGACGCCGTGCAGACCGCCGGACACGTTATATCCTCCGCCGCCGAACTTGCCGCCTGCGTGAAGGTGCGTCATTACGACCTCGACCGCGGAAACCTCGACAGTCTTGCCGTTTTTGACGATCTGTTTCTTTCCTACGGGGATTCCTCTGCCGTTATCGGTGATCGATACGCTTCCGTCCCGAGCTATTTCCACCGTGCAGGTGTCGCAATAACCGGCGAGCGCTTCGTCGACGGCATTGTCGACAACTTCGACGATGAGATGATGCAGACCCCTCTCGTCCGTCGAACCGATATACATACCCGGGCGTTTTCTGACGGGATCGAGCCCTTCGAGCACCTGGATATTATCGGCGGTATAACTGCCTTTGACCTTTTCTTCCATTTCAGTCTCCTTGTATTTTACATATTATAACATTTCCGCTCGAAAAAATAAAGCGTTTTAAGCGAATTTCGATAAATTAACCTTGTTAATTTTTATAAAATGCGTTTTAACGCCCTCTTTTACCCCTCTGCGACGATAATTATCCGATTTGCAAACGATGCCGAAAACGACAAATGCGTCTTTTAGGCTATATTTTCTCATGAAAGCACAAAAGCGGCGGAACTTGCCGCCGCTTTCGAAACATATATTGTTTTTTGCCGTATAAGGCGCTTAAGCCCGCTATTTTCCCACGCAGAATTTCGAAAAAATATTGTCGATGACATCCTCTGTCGCGTTTGCGCCCGTGACCGAACCGAGGAAATGCAATGCGTTCTTCAATCCCACGAGCACGCAATCGAGCGGGACTTCGCCCAACTCGCCGAGCGCGGCGGAAAGCTCGCCGAGCGCGGAAAGCACGAGGTCGTAATGCCTCGCATCGGTCAGACCGTAGCCGTCCGCGGAACCGCTTATGGCATGCGAATATATCGCTTCGCGCAAATCGTCTATCCCCTCTCCCGTAGCTGCGGAGATCACAATGCCGATCGGCTTCGCATCGACAAGATCGGATTTGTTATACACATCGATTATCTTTCCCGAAGTTTCCACTCCGACCGTAGACGGAGAAGTCAGATCGGTGACCCGAAGCACTATATGCGCCGTCTTTGCCGCCGACGCGCTGCGCTCGACGCCCGCGCGCTCCGCTTCGTCCGCGGTTTCACGTATACCCGCCGTATCCACGAGCGTGAAAAGCACGCCTTTGTATTCGTACGATTCTTCGATCGTATCTCTCGTCGTTCCTGCGTTCGCCGTCACGATCGCCCGCGCGCGACCGAGCAAGCGATTGAGCAGACTGCTCTTGCCCGCATTGGGCACCCCGACTATCGCAACGCGTACACCGCCGCGTATCTTTTCTCCGTCGGCATAGGTGTCGGCAAGCGCTTTCAGCCTTCCGTACGCCGCAGTCAGTCTGCCGCGCGCTTCTTCGGCAGTCTGTTCCTCTATATCCTCTTCGGGATAATCCACCGCCGCTTCGAATGCGCCGACGACCTCGAGCACAGCATCGTATACCGCGGTTATTTCGCCGCTTACACGCCCCTGCATTGCATCGAATGCGGCGTTGATCTGCGACGCGGACTGCGCGGCAATGAGATCGCCTACCGCTTCCGCTTCGTCGAGTGAAAGTTTGCCGGCAAGAAACGCACGCTTCGTAAACTCGCCGGGTTCCGCCGCAACGGCTCCGTGAGCGATAAAACCGCGTATTATTCGCGTAGCAATCTCGGGCGATCCGTGACAATGCACTTCCGCCATATCTTCGCCCGTATAACTCTTCGGCGCGGAAAAAATCACCGCCATGACTTTGTCGCGCACGCCGTCGGCGTCTATTATTCCGAGCGTCAGAACATTGGGCGAAAGTGTTCCGAACGGACGGAACAACTCCCGAAGCAGTTCGTGCGAACGCGCTCCCGACAAACGTATTATAGCAATCGCGCCCCTGCCCGCAGGCGTAGACAACGCAACTATCGTTTTCGTCTGATCTTTCATGCCTTTCAGTATATCACACCGCTCGCCCGAGAACAACGAAATAGACGAAGTTTATAAAAATCGTCAAGTATATTTCTTGTCGTATATGCGTCAATGCCCTTTTTATACACACAAGCGGCAGGTGTAATCCTGCCGCTTGTGTGTAATTATTGATGATTATTCTTCGGATTTATCTATATCGCTTTCGATTGTGTCTGTGGTATCTGTTGTATCGGCGGTAACGTTTTGTTGCTTTTGCTTCTCCTCTTCCTCTTGTCGCATCTCTTCTATTCGTCTCTCTCGGTACTCTTCTATCTTTTTATCGTAA
>CAJUKR010000016.1 GCA_910587025.1 uncultured Christensenellaceae bacterium | reverse complement strand
CCCTACACGACGCTCTTCCGATCTCTCCTCCATCGACTTTTTGAACAATGATTTATCAAATGTCAACTTAATAGGATCAATTATATTGCTATTAAATTTTGCAAGATTAACTGATTTCAAAGTTTGATTATAATTTGATATCGTTTTCGCAACATGTTTTTCAAAATCGACTTGTTCAATAAATGTGATAATATAATTTTCAGCCATCATTTATTTCCTCCAATGTATTTTTTATTACAATACCTATCTCCTTTGCTAAGTTTACAGGAACGGCATTTCCAACTTGTTTATATTTTTCAGAAAGTTTACCACAAAATTTCCAAGTATCGGGAAATGTTTGTATTCTAGCATTCTCACGATAAGAAAACGGACGGACTTCTATCGGGTGACATCTATCAGTTTGCTTCATTCCGGGATTTGTCAAAACAGTCAATGATGGCTCATCTAAACCTATACGGCGCAAAATTCCGGTACGACCACCGCCCATTTCCCAACATGTTTTCATATACTCTTTTGCAATTTCCGCATCTATATCGCGCCAATAACCACCAGGTGGAACTAATGCGAAAATTTTTTCTTTGTACTCAGAATACCTTTCACACTCATCTTTGGGCGGATTTGTATCAAGTTTTACATCTTTCATGACAAAACGGTATTCATATTTTTTAGGAAATTCAAAAGAACATTTATCTACTAAATCATTACGTATTCCAACAGTAATAAGCCGCTCACGTTTTTGCGGCACGCCATAATCCCATGCATTAAGAATCGTATGAAAAATTTTATATCCTTGCTCTTCGAAAATATTTAATATTGTTTGATATGTTTTTCCTTTATTATGGGTAAAAAGTCCTCTAACATTTTCAAATAAAAACATTTTAGGCTGTAGCTTGCACAAAAAAGTAGTGTAATGATAAAACATAGTACCGCGCACATCTTGTAAACCCAATCTTTTTCCGGCATAACTAAACGATTGACACGGTGCACCACCAGATAATAAATCTAATTCACCTTTTTTAATATTAAATTCTTTTTCTAAATCTTTCTGAGCTGTAACTGCTATATCTTCACATAACACATTCCATTGAGGTCTATTAGAAATGAGAGTATTTGCGGCACTTCTATCAAATTCCACAAGTCCGATATGCTCAAACCCAGCTTGCTCTAAACCAAGAGCCAAACCGCCTGCGCCAGCAAATAGTTCAATACTTTTCAACATAATTATCTCCAAAGGCTAAATACACATTATAATAAACATAAATCATTATTTTAGAAATACATTTCCGTAAATAAAAACGTGAAACAAAATCAAAAAACACTTGATTTTGTTTCACATTTTCACAAACACTCACAGATCTGTGTTTTTCATATGGGATGCACATTTTTTATTATAATAAATCTTATTTTTCTGAAAAAGATTTTACTATCGCTATAACTTGATCTTTCTGAATATCCGGCACTAATCTAAATGCCTCCAAAAGTATGACCTCTTTCGCCGTAACTTTATTTATATCTATTTCGGAATAAAACTCGGCAAGCGTTATCCCGAATACGCGACAACATGCCTCAATCGTTTTTCTGCTCGGTTGATAATTCTTATTGCTGAACCATGAATATACAGTAGTATCCGAAACACCTATTTCATTAGCAAGTTTAGCCAGTGACCAACTTCTTTCAATTCTTAAATTATCTATTTTCTGTTTTGCGTCCATTTTTCCGACCGTAAGGTGATAAAGATATTTTACTTTATTTACTTACTATAATAATAACATAAGCGATCACAAATATTATCGGTAGTACTACTGGAAATTATCCATATTTACTTGCGTTTTTTCGTAAAATCCACTATAATGATTATAAAAAACAAAAGGTAAAGCACTTCCGCCCATGAAAAACAAAACCATAATCGCAAAATGTTGTTACGAAACGCTGTCAAAAGCGCTTTACGGACTGCTGATAATGAATCACAACGCCCGCTCCGTTCCCCTGTTTAATTTCAAGATCATCCCAATGGACTTGAAAGATATTCTGACGCACGTAAAAGAAATAAACGAGTACAGCAAAGATAATTTCATTATCGAAAATTTCAATATTACGATAAAAGAAAATATGATAAACGGAGTAAAGCCGTTTCTCCGTAAAGAGTTTATTCGTATAATCACTCCGCCGAAAAACACATATACGCCCGAGGTCATCGCGTTAATGGACAATATACTTTGGATGGATCCGTCGTCCGAATTCGAAGTCGACGTAATAAAGCCGAAGAAACCGAATAAATATTACGAAACTTACGTAAAACGATTTGTCACTCACGAAAGTTATTCCGCCGACACGCTGCAATTGTTCGAAACTTTAGTAAACAAATTATTCGATCTGAAAGTCGACGTGCCGCCGCCCGACGCATGTATAAAGGCAAGCATATTCCGAACCCTGATCAATAAAAATATCTATTCATGGCGAAGACTGTTGAGCAATCTGTTGAACGGCACGCTCGGAGCCGACGAAGATGTTACAAACTATTTCATGAACGAAAGCGAAATAATTTCGCACATAGAGTGGATCGAAGATTTCGAAGCCGCTTCGCCTCTCATGTATGCGAAAGACAACAGGATCATGACCTCTCCCGCATTCTTCGAAGACAAAACAACAATTCTGCCGTATATAATCCCCTATTTCGAATTCTCGTATCTTCCTCCCGCATTCACAGACGGACTGATCGTACTGTCCCGATAATCTCTCAATATAAGCGCAACACAAAAGGCGCGGCTCTATACCGCGCCTTTTTTTGCTTTGTTATTCTTTCTTTTCGTTATCGCCGGCGCGCTTCTCTGTTTCTTCGCTACCGTCGGCGCTCTCATCCTTCCGTTCGTCCTTGTCTTTTCCTACGGCATCGCCGCCGCCCGAGTCGGTGATTATACCGAGCATGACGAGCAAAGACGCCGCGGACGACAGGATCTCGTTTACGACCGGAGCGTCGAACTTGACCCCGAACGCCTGAAGCATGAGCAGTACGAACGACGCGAGCGCAAGCACGCATTTTTTCGTTATTTTCATTCCGTCCTCCTCATTTGCAGAATTCGTTATACAGCTTGAAGTAATATCTGTCGCTCAGCGAGTCGCGTACGATGTCGTCGTTGCGTATCGCGTACGCCGCCTCGGATTTGCTCATGCCGAGCAGATAATTTCTGACCGCGTTGTACTTGGCTTCGGCGCGTTCCGCCGCGGCGGAATCCGAACTTTCTCCGAGTTCGCGCTCCAGTTCCTTTCGCTTCAGCTCGTCCGTCGCAAGATCGCTTTCGAGTTCCGCGCGGTCGTTCAAGTCCTTTTGCTCCTGTTTCAGAAGCTCGTTGTTGTACTTAAGCACTTCGGCGATCTTCTTTTCGCGTTCGGCGGTAAGCTCGGCAATACGTTCGGTCACCTTTGCGGCGTGCGCGATGTCGAACGCATCGAGCGCTTTCTGTCGCCCGATCTCGAGCGCGGCGATCTCCGATTCGATAGCCGCGGCCTCCCCGTCCGCTTCCGCCGCCGCTTCGGACAACGCCGCCGCTTTGCCGCTCCCGATTGCCGCCATGCCGTTCACGGCGACGCTCGACCGCGCCAGTCCCCTTCTGAGCGCATCGTCCGAAAACTTTTCGCCCGCCTCGTCGTAAGCGTCGCTCACTTCCCGTTTACGTTTTTCCGCTCTTTCCGCCGCCGCTTCGGCTTCGAGCCGTTTACTCTCGACCGCCGCATCGTTCTCGTTTTCGATACGTTCGATCCCGCTTGTTTTCTCGCTTTCGAGTTCGGCGTTCGCCTTATTCTCGATCTCCTCGTCGCTCGGAGCGTCGTATTCCATGCGGTCGTACTTTTCCGTTTCGGGAAGTTTATGGCTTCCGCCCTCTTCCTCGTACTTCTTGTCTATGTTCGAAAGTTCGTTTTCCAATTCGTCGCGACTGCTCGTTCTCTTTTCCGCCGCTTCGGACATTTTTTCGAGCGCCGCGGCTCCCGCTTTTTTTATGCGGTCGACGCCGAGCAGTTTTTCGAGTACTTCCCCGATCTTCATAATTTTTCTCCTTTGCGGAGCTTCCGCTTTTTGATCTCGAGTACGGCTCTCCCGAGTCTTGTATAATCGTTTTTCGTCATACGCCGACCTCCGCGGATTTCCCCGTCGGCACGGACGAAGCCGAGCCGTAACGCTGCTTCTTCCTTTCGCGAGGACGCGCTTCTTCGCACATTTCGATCAGCCTGTCCAGCTTATCGTTTACGACGTCGAGCGCCCTCAGTCCGTCCACCAGTTCGCCGATGACTTCGCGGTAGCAGTTCTCTCTTTTGTTGCCGCTCTTAAGCGACACGAACAGCAGAACGGCGAACACCGCGGAATAACAGCCGCCTTCGATCAGAGACGATATTATTTCCGTTTCCAAAATTGCCTCCTTTATTTATCGTGAATTTATTGCGCGGCTTTGAGCGCCGTGACCCGTCCGTATGCCGACAGTACTACCGACCGCACCGAAACGCCGTCCGTCGGCTCGAGCGAGATCTTCCCGCCCGAGCCGACGGCAAACGCCGCCGCATACGTTCCGCCCGCGCGGACGGAACACACTTTTTTACCGCCGAACGAAACTTCGGTTTCTCCGTCGCCGTCGCTCGTCACCGTAGCAAACACGACGGCGGCAGCGCCGACGTATTCCGCCACGACGCCGGATGTCAAACCGCATACGACGTTCGCCGCCGCGGGACGAAAAGACGAGAGCCTGTCCGTCAGTTCGTTTACGCGCATGAAAGCGTCCTTGCCGTAGTCCATTTATCCTCCTCTCACGCGGTACGACAGCCGCGCTATTCCCGCGTTCGGCTCGTCCGACGTTATTTTCATACGGAACGTCCGACCGCCGAGAGTGGGTTTGATCACGTTCGTCCCCCGTACGAGCGCAAACGTCCGCGCCCTTCCGTCCGCTTCCACGGTAAACGAAGCGTTGCCGTCCGAGCGCACCGAAACGAAAGAAAGCGTCTTGACGAACGGCGAAGAGAAATCGAGTTCTCCGCTCTCCCATACTTTTTCGAGCGGACGCCCGAACACCGCCGCGCACTTCGTCACTTCGCCTATGCGATCGTCGTCCATGATCGCGAATACGCGACTGCCGAACTTGCACAACCGCTTTATGTTCAGCCGCGACATCGAAAACGTGCCGCCCGACATGTCGTAGACCACGAGCGTATCGTTTTCGCCGCCCTCCGTCGTGTTCGCGACAAGATAGTACTTGCCGTCCGAAAACACGCCCGAAGCGTTCGGCGACGGCGCGAACTTCACCGCTTTGAGCCTGCGCGTCACGTCGTACCCGTCGAACGAATACAGTCCGTCCGAAGCGAGCATCATGACCGTATCGCCGCACGGGCACACGCTGCCTTCGTAAATGCGTCCGCCGCCGACATACAGATTGACAACGCTGAAATCGGTCTGATCGGCATAAGCCGTCAGGCGCGAAATACCGTATTCGCGGAAAATGTACACGTAATTCAAAAAGTCCGCCACTTTCAGTAGCTTGCCGCGCTCGTCGAGCAGCATTATGTATCCGCCCTCGGTAAGCGACGAATCGTTCCAGTTCGTCGGATCGAGATCGTCGGAAAAGTATACGGCGTTGCTTTCGCCCGCGGTAGTCGCGAACATGCGCTCGTAATGCATCGCCATCGATGTGATATACGGCGAATCGACTATGCACCGCGCATAATCGCTCACTCCGTCCCACACGAACATTTTATCCTTCGACGACGTCATGATGAGCGAGTCCTCGCCGTACAGCCGATAAGAAACCACGTTCGGGACGGTTTCGAAATTCGCGCCGCCGAGCGACTCGAACCCTTTGCCGAGATCGACGAGCACATATCCGTTTACGTCGCAGTACATATCGTGCGTTTTATACTCGCCCGCTTCGCGGTCGTACCGCGTAAACTGCCACACCGTCCTGCCCTTGCGGTTTCCGAATTCCGCCGATTCCTCCACGCCGTAACCGTCGGTAAGCGCGCCCGAACGCACGTCGAAACCCGAGATACGCGCCGCCGAACCTTCCGCGAGCACCGCGTCGTCGAACCTCATATCCGCATTCGCCGCGAAAGAACGCACAAGACTGCGCCTGCCGCCGCGCGGCATAGTGATCCTGTTCACATCATCCTCCTTTGCGGCACTCTTATCCTGCGCCGCCTGGCGAGCGACAACGCCGCTTTGTACCGACCGTCCCAGGTCACCGCCTCGTCCAGTCCGTGCGTTATGCAGTATTCCGCCGCCACGCCGTAAGCGAGCACCCGGCGGGAAATGCCGAAAAATTCCGCTTCTGGATCGTCCGCGCCCGAAGCCACGGGCGGACTTTCGTAATCGTCCCGCCTGTATTCCTCGGCGATCTCGCACACGACGAGATTATACATTCCTATAAGCTCGCTTTCGCACTCGGCGTTTCCCGCATAAAGCGCGTCGGCGTATTCGGTCAGTCCGAGCATACGCATTGCCGTAATAAGCACGTCTTTTACCATATCTTTCTCCTTGCCGCCGACTTACCGAACGACGGATTGCGCGTTTTTTTCGCATAGTCCAACGTCCGCGCGTCGAGCGTACCGTACGGAACGACGAAGCAGAGGGATCCGCCCCTCTGCTCGTCGGAATGCACCTCGTATCGCGATTTCACGAGATTGTACACGACGTAATACGTCGGGTCTATCTCTTTCAGCCGCGAAGCGATAAAGTACAGATCGTCCGTAACGACGCGTAAATGCGTTCTGTCCATACCCGTCTTATCTCACGATACCCGTTATCATCGCCTGACCGTTCGGTCTGTCGCAGATGAGATCGCAGTACTTTACAAGCGTTGCCGTGTATACGGGATAGCCCTGATTCTGGCGCAGGATGTTTCCGTTTTCCGTTTCGAGGAATCTCCAGTCGCAAAGCTGATGAATACGGAACGCGCTCGTATCGAGCAGATACATCGTACCCGACGGAACGAAGCGGTCGTACACGAACGGAATGCCGTTGAAAGACATGCTCTTGAAGCCGCCGTCGAGCATCATCATGTCGATGTTGCGTTTGAACTGCGACATATACTCCATGTACGCGTATCTCACGTCCTCGCTCACCGCAATGAAATCGACGTTGGACGAAGTCTGCGTCTCCAACTTGTCTATGACGGTCTGGATAGTCACTTCGTCGAGCGCGCCCGCGTTCTTTTTGATCACGGGCTTGAGCGCGCCCACATTGGTGCGGTCTATGCCGTAAAGCGGCTTGGTCGTATCGAATATCGCGCCCAATCCGGTTATCTCCTTGCCGCGGCTGCCCTGGACGTAGAGTTCGAAATCGGCTTCCACGCCGTCAAGGCTCTTGTCCAGCGAGATCTGCGCCGTGCCGTAATCGATATCCGTTATGTGCGCGCCCGCGACCACGAGCGTATCGCCGTTATAAATATCCACAGTAAGCCCTTCGATCAGGTTTCGGTAGTCTTTTACGACGAGCTTGCCGCCGATCACGCGCATGACGGTAGCGAGAAGTCCGCTTCCGTCGCCGTACAGCATGCGTCCGAGATTGAACTTGCTCGACTTGAGCAGTCCGTCGATCTCGGCGTTGAGCAGATCGGTGAACGCGCCCTTGTCGTTGGCGGACGCTCTGATCGCCTTGTCCGAAATCTCGATCTGACCGTAAAGGTTTTTGAGCGTAGTTACGTACTGAAGATAATGATTGCCGTGCGCGGCGGGAAGCGCGCCCGCTTCGTCGCCCGCGCCTATGCCGCCGTTCACGCCGGCGGACACGGCTTTTCTTATCTCCTTGCCCCATACGTCCGCGCTCGTCTGTTCGATCTTGGTCATAAGCGGGTTTACTTTGGTGTTGAGCAGTTCGGTGACCGCTCCGAGGTATACGCTTTTAAGCGCGTTTTCGGCTGAATTGATTGTTACCATTTCTTTTACTCCTTGAAAATAATCAGTTTACCTGCAATCGGTAAAAACTTTCGGGCTTTCGACTTTTACCACCTGTCGAGAGCCAGCAGAATTTCTTTCGCCTCTTTAAGATTATGAGCTTTAAGCTCAGCCGCCCGCGTCGGGAATCCGCCCGAAAGTATGGTGGCGGGCTGCTTGGGCTCGAACGGAACGGAAGTCGAAACCGTTTCGTCCGAAGGATGGACGGCATCGGCTTTTGCGGACACGCTTACAGCGGCGGAGCGGAGCGCGGCGTTTTCCGACCGAAGCGCGGCGATCTCGCTTTTAAGCGAACGTCTGTTCGTCCGACGCGACCGCATTCGCCCTCTCCGTCAGTTTTTTCATGGCGCGGTGAGATCGGATATGCCCGAGCATACGCGTTTCGAGTCCCGCATCTTTCTCCGCCGCCGCGGCGAAATCCCCCGACAGCATATACCGTATATGCGATCGCTCGTGTACGTCGTGGTCGTCGATCTCGCTCGCCTCGATGTCGCCGTCCGCCGCGGCGAGATTCTCTTTGTCCGCCTTCTGTTCGTGAAGCCCGCGCACTTCCTCCGCAGTTTCCCAGTTGCCGTATCCGAACGCAGCGAGCAGTTTGTGCCGCGTCGCGGTATCGAGCCGTCCGTCGTCGCCCGTAAGCAGTCCGAGCCTGAGCAGTTCGAGCAATCTCGACTGTTTGCCCGAACGGCTCGCCGCGGTTTCGGCAACGGTGTCGTATACCACGTCGCATTCCCCGATATCCGAGCCCTTCCACTCGACAAGCTCGACTTCGCCGTCCTCTCCCACACACCGCGTGAGCCGCGTATCCGACGCGAATTGCTTATAAAGCCTGAGCGTCATTTTCGCGATGTCGCGTACGGCTGCGCGTATGAGATCGGACGTTATCGTAAGACGGGTGTCGTCCTGGTCGATCAACAACTGAATGGCGGTACCCGAGGACGCGTTTATTGGCACGCTCGACGAGCGCATGATGTCGCTTACTCCCGTAATGACGTTGAACTCCTCTTCCAGCTTGCTCTCCTCCGCCGAGAAGATCGCGGGGACGTTGCCCTGATCGAGCATGCGCGGCGCCTGACTGCCCTGACGGTAAACGAGCACCGACCCGGGACGAAGCCCGCCTTCCGTCAGTTCTTCCTCGTCCACCGCCCCGTCCTCGACGGCAAGCACGCCGCAGCATATGCGGTTCATGAATTCGTGTTTACGGTTTTTGACCGCGTTGTACGCGCGCTGAATGGGAATAGCGCGTTCGATCATACTCGTACCGAAGAACGATCCGGGCATGATCAGCGCGTCCTGTTTCACGAACGGGAACGTGCGGCTGCCGTCCGTGCCGTTCCTGTACGGCAACGCGCCCGAGAACAGCACCCTTTCGCCCGCCACTATGATAAGTTCGCCGTCCGGTTTTTTCGCGCTCGGTCTTTCGTATCTCTCGATAAGTACCGCGCAGTCCTCCCTTTTCGTCACGCGCAGATCGGGCATAGCCGCAAACGCCGCCCGTTCGGGAATGGCAAGTTCGACGTCTTCGGGTCTCACATTCACCCCGTACGCCGCGTTAATCTCCCCGACGGGGACGGCGCGGGCGTGAATGAGCGACCGCACTTCGTCCATGCCCGCCGCGCTCTGACTGTCGGGATATATCTCGTACGGCGACACGGTGGTAATGGATACGTCGCCGTTCTTGCCGCCCGACCAGGTCACCTTATAGAACGCGCTCCCCGTCAACTCGCTCCACATCGTCGCCCGCGATACGATATTGTCCGTTTCCAGTCGCGCCGTAACCGCCGAAAGTATTTTCGACGCCGCGTTGGCTGTCTTCAGATCGCCGTCCGACGACGACGCAGGGCGCACGCTCATGACGGGACGTACAGCCGCGAGCTTGGCAAGCCGCGTTTCGATGATCGGCGCGATATGATTGTATACCTGCCTTTCCTGCCACGGATATTCGCTCGGGATATCCGTAACGCTCAAAAGCGGACCGATCTCGGCGAACTGCCGTCCCGCGAGGAAACAGGCGTTGAGCGTCCACTGCGCTTCGGTCGCGCGGCGTTCCTCCCGCCTGCGCTCATAATCTCGGCGCACCTCGAGCGCGGTCAGCCGCTCCGACTCCGACCTCGCCGATTCCGCCGTTATAAGTCTTTTCTTCATTTATCCTTTCTCCTTCCGAATTTTCGCGCCGCGCGTCTTTTACGCGGGCTTGGTAGCGTCGAACAGCGCCTTTCCGCCGAGTATGGCTATTTCGCTCAGACACTCGGCACACATGTGCACATTTGCATGTATGCCGGCGCGCGGCATGGAAAGCGTATATTCGGCGCGGTTGCCGCACGCGCCCAGTTCGCACCTGATACGGTATTTGCACTTATTCAGTTCCATTCTCTTTACTCCTTCCTTTTCGCTTTTCGGTTTTTCGCATTTCGGCGAGCAAGTCGAGCAATCGGCGGCGCTCCCGCTCCAATTCTTCCTCGCTCATCTCCTCTTCTCCGCCCATATCAAGCAACATCTTGATCGCCGACAGATCGGGCGGCACTTCTTTGGTTGTGACCTTATTCTTCGTTTCGTTGCCTTCGGCGTCGTATTCCGTAGCCTGCTCGCTCACCGTATAGCCGAATGCCTTTTTCCTGAGCGCCGCGATAAGCGGATCGTTGTCGCTTTTTTTCACAGTCGTCCTCCTTCACTTTCTGTGCGGATGAAGTCGCCGCGCCAGTTTTTCCTTATACAGCTGTAACTCGGTCTTAGGCTCGGGCGCGACCCTGCCCTCCGGCTTCGTCATAAGATAATACCGCAGAGCATCGACGCAATGATCGTCCTTTTTGATCGGTCGGTCGCCGTCCGCCCATGTGTAAGTTTTCAGCTCGCGTATCAGATTGACGCACGAACGGAATACGAACAGTCTCGGAGTTTCGCCGTCGCCGCCGAGATACGATTTGACGGTGTTTATCCCCGAGTACATATCCTTGTTGACCTTCGGATTGACGAGTATGCCACGTTCGCGGAACAGTTCGCTCACGCTCTTCATTCCGGACAGCGTGCGCTGATTCGCCGCCGAGTCGATAAGCGCGGTCAGCTTTCCGCGATCGGTGCGCCAGTTCAGTTCCCTGCTTTTCCGCGCGATCTCGTCGGCGTGCCAGTCCACCGATCTGCCAGCGGCGTAATACTCTCGAACTACGAATACCGTCCCGTCGCCGTCCACCGCCAGCCAAAGACAGGCAAGCGGATTGTTCAGTCCGGGGTCGATCGACATCGTATCCTGCCACTCGGTCGGGATAGGTCTGTCGTCTATGACGTGCACCGATTCGTCGAACTCGGGATATACCAGCCCGCTCCGCTTTATGAACCGCCCGTAACGCCTGCTGTCGAGTACGTCCGCGGAAAGCGCGGCGGTCAGGCTGTCCACGTCGCGGCGGTCGAGATACGGGTTGTCCGCCCATTCCATGAACTCGTACCACACATCGGGATCGGACGACATATATATCTTATCGTATACGAAGGTCAGACCTTTAAGCGGCGTCATAGTACCGTATATATCGCCGTGACGGTCGAATACTCGCATACGGCATTCGTCGTAAACGTCCTCGGGCGGCTCTTCGTCGAACCATACATAATCCAGGCTCGCGCCCTGGAATTTTTCCCGACCGCTCTCGCACGACTTGAAACCTATTCTCGACGTCGAACCGAACACGTTGAACACGGATATATAATCGATCACGCCGCCTTCGGGCTGAGAGGATTTACCCGACACCATCACGACGTCGGCTATCCATTCCTTTTTCAGATACGACAGTATTTTTCGCTGCGCGACGTCGCGCTGTACCTCTCGCGTCAGCGAAACGACCCAACCTTCGGTGGGTTTGTTTTCGCGGTAAGGATGAATGCCGCGCGCCCGCCACACCGTTTCGACCGCGCCGCACTCAGTCTTTCCGCTGCGGTTGCCTCCGAACACCCAGCGATTGCGCTTTTCGCACCTGTGAAACGCAAGCTGTTTTTCGTGTACGAGCGGCGGCTCGTTATAGTGCGCGAGGCGGTTGTTCTTCTTCGCCGCGTCCAGTTTGCGCTCCACCGTCTTAAGCCGCAAAATTATTTCCTTTTCAGTCATTCCGTCCATGATTCTCTCCGATAGCTCTTTCACGGCGCATTCCGTAATTTTCCTTTTTTTACCGCACATTCGGTAAAATTCCGACAACCTCGGCGTGGTATAATCGTGCCATGAAATTTTTGCTTCTCCTTCAAACAGTGCTTGCGGTCGCGCTTCCGAACGTAACGTACGCATATATTCCAGAGCCCGTCGGATTTTACGCTTTCGACGGCGTGGACTATACCTGCCTTTTCATTCTGCCCAAAACGTATTTCGTTGCGGTCGAAGACGAAGGCAACGACTATACCGCGGTCACATACCTCGATATGTCGGGATACGTCAAACGCGGCGACGTCGAAAAGGTGGATTACGAGCCGGTCACCAAATACGCCACGAGCGGCAAAGTCGCGCTCAAAAGCGGTATAGCGTCGATATACCTCTATGCCGACGAGAACTGTACCAACGTGCTCACCCCCGTAAGCTCTACGGATTCGCTATTTTTATACGGCAAAGCGGCGACCGCGGGCGTTTACTATTGCCGACTGAAAGGCGCAAACGGGACATTGCGCGGATATATAGGAAGCGAAGGCGTAACGGTTACCCTGCCCGAAGAAAACGACGTGCAGGCGGTCGCGCCCGAAGAACCACCGCCCGATAACGACGATATAATCGTCCCACCGAAAGAGGACGACGCGTACGGCACCCTTTCGCTCCCCGTCGAGATCATTCTCGTAGTCAGCCTCGCCGTGCCCGCCTTCCTGCTCGTGTTCATTCTTACGCGAAGCAAAGACAAGCCGAAAAAAGACGGCAAATAACATCTCGCACTTTTAAGAACATTTGTTCTATATTTTCACACGCATTATATCATACAAATGTGGACAACGTGTTGTCCGCATTTGTTTTTTTGTATATACTTTTTTCGAAAAATTTTTCTCCGTATCTTATTTCGATCTGATAAAAAAGCCATGCGATGAAAATTTTCATCGCATGGCTTGCATTTCACAAGTTTACCGTTTATATACCGAAAAGGCAGGAACGCTCTCCTGCCTTTTCGAATTTACAGCACCATTTTAACATTTCGATTATTCTTTTTGACTACCGATTAACCGACCGATTTTTATTTCTTCGGAAGACTTGAAAGACATACCTGTAATGTCGCCTATCCGAATATATACCGTTCCGTCCAATAATCCATATTCATTATATGCGGATATCTTGACTATATTATCGTCAAACTCTTCTATACATCCGATAACGTTGCTACTATCAGAATCAAAAAGATAAAAAGAACATAACTCTTGTTGCTTCTTCAATAATTTCAATATGCTCCAGAAAACATTTTTCGGATCATACTCGGAGATTTGATTGAAAACAGTATCTTTTCCGCTATGCAATATTTCTATCTTTCGATTATATTGACTATTGACTTCAATTTTGTAAAGACTGTCTACGGACTTCAAATAATATCCGTCATTATCTCCGTTAGGACAAATTCCGGACATTAATGCAAAATCATCGTCAACAGCAATGATAAATCCTACATCGAATTTATCAATATTATCGTCTGAATCATAGACAGAACACAATACTTTACCGTCCATTAATTTCATGAGCAGATTCTTCATAATACACCTCGAATATTTATCAAAATCAAACAATAACTTAAAGCAATAAAGTTAATATTATATCTTCTAATAATGAATTCTTTATTCTTCTTTTATTACTTCGATTATCAGGTCTTCGCCTATCTCCCTTTTCTCCACCTTTTCGATTCCTCTGTCTTGATGCTTGTCCTTTTTCATGTTTGCCTTTAGTTGACGGACGCGAATTCTTTGAATGTTCATTAAATTCCAAGATATTATCATTATGTATATCGGTTTCGTTTACAACGATCTTCTCAGAAGTCAATCGATTTACAAAATCATTCGTCATATCTCCAAAGGATTTAATAGCAGTTTCTATCGGATGATATTTCGTTTCGGTTTCATAAATAACAAATACTCCAAATAAACCTAAAAGACCCAAAAATCCTAAAGCAACGACCGAAACAACCGCCCCGTTCGTGTCTGTATACATTACCGGGTTTCCCAAACAATATGCGTACAGATTCAAACCGTTTAGTTCTAATCCACTCATTAGCATATACCCGATATGGTCGCGCGAAATAAACCGTCCGAGTTCTGGATCGTAATACCTGTTTATGAGATAATACAGCCCGCTCTCGTTATCGTAATAGTACCCGCGGTATCTGATCGCGTTCTCGGTCGCTTTTCCGTCTACGTCTTTGAGGATCTTACATCTTCCGTATGCGTCGTATGCGTATTCCGCTACCAACGTCCCCGACTCGTTATATATACCCGTTACGTCGCCCTGCAAGTTCTTTCGGTATACGTATACTCCGTATCCGTCGTAATATCCCGCTATCCCTCGGTGATCGTAAATGTAACATATAGGCGTGGTCGTGTCGAGTTCTTCCCTTAACTCGCCGAGTAGTTTGCTACCCTCGTAGTAATATGTCGTCTGTCTCGACCCTGTGATCTTGCGCCGCCTTACGTCCTCTCCGTCGTACTTATAATACGTCGTATGCGAATCTTTGTTATAGCTCTCGAGTCTGCCGTATTTCCACGTAAGCGCCGCGCCTTTATACCCCGTAAGATTCCCGGCGTCGTCGTACGTACACGTCTGTCCGTTATAACTCGTCAGTTTATCTTTGTACACATTGTCTGTATACGCGAAACCTATTACATTTCCGTTTGCGGGGTTTGTTACCGTTGTATATGCGTATTCCGTGCGGCTTGTGATATTTCCGCCGCCGTCGTATGCGTATATGTACGTCTTGCCGAGAACTCCGTTGTCCTCGCGGACAAGTCTGTTCAATCCGTCATAGCGGTAATCAACATGTCCGTTCGGCGTGATTATCTTCGAGATATTCCCGTTGCCGTCGTACATATAACTTTCGGTCAATGTTGTATCGGGCAGTGATTTTACTACGCGGGACACGTAGTTCGTGCTGTCGGTTTCGTTCCCGTTCCTCGTGAAATACTCGTACGTATCTTTCAGCTGTATGCTTCCGACTTTTCGCGTCACCGTCGAAGTGCGTCCGAGCGCGTCGTAACCGTCTTCCGTGCTTATTGTCCTTCCGCCTATCGTCGTTTCGGTCTTTTGCTGTTTATCCGCATTCAGCGCGTCGCCGTCTTTATACGCCGTCTTTTGCGTCTGTACGATACCGATTCCGGACGTATACTTACGCTGCGTTATTCGGTCGTCGCGGTCGTATTCGAACTCCGATTTCATCAGGAACATTGCGCCCTGATTACGCTCGACTTTCTTCAAGTTCCCGCGTTTGTCATAATTATACAACATTGTCTGTCCGTTGTCAATACGTTTTCTGAGTTTGCTTTCCGCATTTATCGTCAGTCTCGAGTCGGTCGGCGACGTGACGGATGAAACGTCGTCGCTTACCCCGCCGTATATGTCTGTGCGGTATTCTTCGTCGCGGTCGCCGATATTCAGGTTATATACTCCCGTAAGTCGTCCGTACACATCGTAATTGCGGTTTGTCAGCGACTCGGCATCGTGATCGAACGTTGTCGAACTGCCCGTGTACGAATGGGTATAACCCTTGGAAAGACAATACTTGCTTCCTATTTTTACACCCGTGACTTCGTCGTAGTCGTTATACTCGAAATCGTAGGCGAAACCGTTGTGCTTTATACTCTTAAGCCGTCCCTTTTCGTACTCGAATTCGTTTTTGTTCTCCGTCGAATCCACCGTCGCGGAAATTTTCGTTACGTTTCCGTCGGACAAATAAGCATAATCCGTCCGCTGTCCTTTCGGCGTAGTGCTTTGTGTCATATCTCCGGTGGCGTTCGTATACCCGTAAGTATGCGAATGATCCGCGCCGAGTACGGTTTCGGTTTCTTTTATAAGATAATATCCCGTACCGTTGTTTAGTCCGTTTGCCGTTCCGTAAACTTTTTCCGTCACGAGATTGTATTCGCCGTTATGCGTCGATACTCGCACGGGATTGCCGTACGCATACTCGGTTTCGGTCACCGTGCCTTCGGAATCCACCGTCTTTACGCAGTTGAGACTTTCGTCGTAATATTCCCTGCAGATCTTCGACGTATCGTCGGCAAAAACGGTATTCTTCGTCGTCACGATATATTCGTCGCCTTTGCCGTACGAATTGTACTCGAACACTTTACGCGAACGATTTTTCGTCACAGTAGCGAACCTTATGTTGTTTATACCCGCGCTCGTCTGTCCGAACACGAACGTCGCGTCCGAAACCATTCTTACCGCGCCGGAAAGATCGTCATGCCACACGACATAATCGCCGCTGTTGCGCGCATAGCATATTTTTATTTTTTATGGCTTTCAGCTTAGTAACAGAAACACAGCGATCATGTTTTAACCATGTATGAATACAACAGCTTGTACAAAACCGAGCGATGCGAAAATGCAAGGTCGAATAAAGGCAACAAATAAAGTAAAGAAATTGTCCGATCATCGAAAAAAGCGGAAGATATAATCAGCTTATTGTTTTCCGCATACAGCAAAGGCGGAATAATCAAGGAACGATTTAATCGCGCAATATACGTAATTGCAAACGATTTGTCCTTAAAAAGTCTTGTAACATCAGAGCCTTGAGAAAGTTCATTATTCAACAAACCACTGATGATCTCTCTCCATACTTGACCGGTAGCAATTATGAAATCAGAAAAATCCGACAAAAATAAAAGCATATGTCTGGAGGGCAATACTATATCCATATCATACAGTCGGTCTATCATTTCGGAGAATAAATTTAAGGTATCGACGGTATAACTCTTTTGCGTAATATATCGATCAAAAAACACCTGAAAGGATTTATTATTATCGACCATATTCATATCCGGATTCTTTATACAGATCCGCGACGGTGCGATATAGCCCGGCGGTGCAATAAGTCTTACAAGCTGTTTTTTCAGAAACGGTTTAATCTTAGTTAAAGCATCGGCAGGAACATCCAATTTATCACGATCAACGTTGAACCCGTTGTCTGAAACATAGTTAATATAGTCGGCATAGCGTATGATTTTGGTTCTGTCTGAACGCGAAATATCCAAGTCTGACAGCAGTATGAATGATAGCGAATGATCAATTAGCAAATTACTGTATACAGTATCGGATAACGCCGACAAGATAAATAATATATCTGCCAATACTTCGGATTTCATATTGCGCACTCTCCTGTCATTTATTTCTTTTAAAATCATTTTAAGCCCCTTCTAAGTATATTTATAAATATGCTTATTAAAGATATATTTATAACGGCAGTATTGCTTATAATAATATTCAAATAATGATTGTGGAAGGATAAGACTTTGACAACTAATGATGCCGTTGCAAAAAGAATAAAAGAATTGTTGAAAAAAAACAACATGACATTATATCGTCTCGAACAAAAGTCCGGTGTTTATCATGGTCCGATGGATAGAATTTTAAAAGGTAAAAATAATACTGTAACACTTAGTACATTGTATAAATTGGCACGCGGTTTCGAAATGACTATATTGGCTTTTCTTGACGACAAAACATTTCTTTGCGCCGAAGAGTTGGAAATAGATTAGTCAAGAAATCTTGCCCTCATATTTCGGTACTATATAATTATATCAATAAAAATTGAAAAAGGCAATCATTATATATTTATAAATGCATATTATTAAAGACATCTTTATGCGTATATAAATGAAAGATGTATTTATAACTACAAATTTCTTTATACTATCAATATAAATAATCATGTGGAAGGTATACGGATTTGACAACCAATGATGCCGTTGCAAAGAGAATAAAAGAATTATTGATAAAGAAAAATATGACCTTATACCGTCTCGAACAAAAATCGGGTATATATCACGGTGCAATGGATCGAATTTTGAAAGGTCAAAATAATACCGTAACATTATGTACGTTATATAAACTTGCACGCGGTTTCGATATGGATATTTTGACTTTCTTTAATGATGAGATATTCATTGATACCGATGAATTGGAAATAGATTGACCGCCGTTGTTGTCGGCAAATAAGTGCATATAAACAAAGAATCATATTTTATAACGCCCGACGGATATGCGATCCGTCGGGCGTTTAATGTTTCCGTACAAATTCAATCAACCTTTTTCGCCGCATTTCGCTTTTTCGGCAAAAGCGAAACGGAGCAGTACCCCACTGCTCCGCCTCACAAGAGAAAAGAAAATGATGATGACTGCGCTTTTATGCGCTTTGTAGGCTTGACTACGTCCCTATTATATTACACTTCGAAGCGTAAATATAGAGAATATCGTATATTTTTATAGTAAAATCGTTCGTGCTTTGCACAAAATTTAACGGATCGATATTTATTCGGTACGAAGCGCAACCACAGGATCCTGCTTCGCCGCTTTGGACGCGGGAAGAACTCCCGAGATAAGCGTAAGCGTAACGGATACGGCGACCATTATTACCGCCTGCCAGCCGGGAAGCAACGCGATCGTATATATTCCCGAAAGTCCGCCTATTATCATATTCGCGATAAAGCAGAGAATGTAAGTGACCGCAATACCGATTATGCCCGAAAGCAATCCGATTATACCCGTTTCGGCGGTAAACAGATTCTTTACGTCGCGTTTGCTGCCGCCCATGGCGCGTATAACGCCTATCTCCTTTATTCGCTCGACTACGGACACGTAAGTTATTATGCCGATCATGACGGTAGACACCACAAGCGAAATGGACGTAAACGCAATAAGCGCGACGGTCACCATCGTTATGAGAGTATTTATCATGGTCATGATCACGCCGAGCATATCCGAATACTCGATCTTTTTCGCTTCGTCCACGATCGGGTTGCCGTTTATGTCAAGCACGCGGTTGCCGTCGGCGTCCGTCTTGTATATATGTCCGTTGGCTTCGATGTTCCAGCTGTCGAGATATGCGGTGATGTCGTCCTTGCGGTTGAAGTCGTCGGTATAGAACGCTATGCGCGTGGGAAGTTCACCCCCGCCCAGTTCCGTAAGGTATACCACCTTATCCGACGAGCCGTAAAAAAGCTGCTTCATGAAACCGATAAGTAAATTAACTTTCATTGCATCTGACGGAAATTCGTCAAGATACTGACGAATTATATCTTCAAAATCGTTAGGATCTTCGGGCAGAAATTCGGTCAGTCCGGACGAAACGACGGACGAATTCGCCGTCGAGCCGAACGCCTTATTCTGCTCGGGCTTATGAATATTACGGATAATCTCGCCCGTTTCTTCGTCCTTCTTATCGTAATAATAATCGTAAGAATACGTCACGTTGGAAATGCATTTGTTTTCGCTTTCCGATTCTTTTGCCGCGCGCACTATGTCCGACATCGTTTCCTCGGCGGTTTCGTAAGCGCGGACGTAATCGGTCAACGCTTTCGTATAATACATACCGCTCTGAAGCGAGCCGTACTGCACGCCAGATTTCGGCTTCAATATGCACTTGACCGACAGCTCGACGCCGCTTTGTTTTTCCTCGGCGGTAAAGTCGTCGGCGTAGGTATTGTACGTCCAGGTATCGCCCATAGCGCCCTTCTGTCCGTCGAATACGACCGAAGTCGGATACCAGGTAAACGTTTTCGCACCCGCGCCTATGAACTTGTCGTAGGTGTACGGGTCGCTCATATGCGGTTTATCCGGTTGGAAAAACTCATTATACTCACTGTCTTCCGCGCCGACGAGTTCGAACGCATAGTTGACGAACTCACGCGCGGAAACGTAACCGAACTGCGCAAGCGTCAGATCGTTGACCTCGCCGTCCGAGGACAGTACGAGAGTAAGCGCGTTTTTGTCCCCCTCTTCGGGATATTCGCCGTACACCACGTCATACTGCGACATGATATAATTTTTGTTATCCGGCACTTCGGCAAACGTTCCGATGCTGTTTATGATCGACGTATATGCGCGATAAGTTTCGATCTCGCCTATTACGCTCGCAAAGATCGAGCGCACGCCCGTAACCGAAATATCATGCGAAACGATCTCGTTGCCGTTGCTGTCAACCGTTCCCGCTTCGTCGAAGTCGTAAGACGTATAGATGTTGTGCGCGAAATTTATGCCGTAAGAGTATTGCACCGCTTCGGTGTATTTTTCGGGCATATCCTCGATGAAATCTATATACTCGGGCGTAATGGTGTTCGTAATGGTCGTACCAGACAGCGACGTCATGGCTTCGACCACTTTGTTTACATATATCTTGTTCGATTCGTGCGGCGGTTTATCCTCGTTTCCGAGATTCATCGTCATCTCGAGAAGCTGCGAATAATCGACAGCCGAGCGCGACACGGTGACGGGATAACCGGACAGCATATCCGTTTCCATATCGTATATGTAGCCCTGTATACCCGACGAGAACGCCAGCACTATAGCCACGCCCATTATACCGATCGAGCCGGCGATGCCGACCATGATAGTCCTGCCCTTTTTGGCGAGGAGATTACGCCCGGACAGCGACGCGGCTTTCAAAAAGCCCATTTTCGCCTTTTCGCGCTTCGGTTTGTTCTGTTTGTTTTCTTTGGAAATTTTTTCGGCGGAAGCGTCGATCATCGAGAGTTTGCGCTCTTCGTTCTCGCGCTGTTCTTCCTCCGCCGTGAACGGGTTGGAATCCCCGACCACTCTGCCGTCGAGAAGATTGATTATACGCGTCGAATACTGCTCGGCAAGCTCGGGGTTATGCGTTACCATAATGACGAGCTTATCCTTTGCTATCTCTTTCATCAGATCCATGATCTGAACGCTCGTTTTGGTATCGAGCGCGCCTGTGGGTTCGTCGGCGAGAAGTATCTCTGGATCGTTGATAAGCGCCCGCGCGATCGCCACGCGCTGACACTGACCGCCCGAAAGCTGATTGGGACGCTTGGTCAGATGATCAGAAAGCCCGACTTTGGCAAGCACCTTTTCGGCGCGCTCGCGGCGTTCCTTTTTGCTTACGCCCGCAATAGTCAGCGCAAGCTCGACGTTGCCGAGCACCGTCTGGTGCGGAATGAGATTATAGCTCTGGAATACGAAACCGATGCGGTGATTGCGGTACACGTCCCAGTCGCGGTCGCTGAAGCCCTTGGTGGAACGTCCGCTTATAACGAGATCGCCTTCGGTGTATTTGTCCAGTCCGCCTATTATATTAAGCATCGTGGTCTTGCCGCAGCCCGACGGTCCGAGCACGGAAACGAACTCGCATGCGCGGAAATTGAGCGAAACGCCGTTGAGCGCCGGCACGGACTCGCCCGCGACCTTATAACTCTTTCTGATATTTTCGAGTCTTAACATAAATTGCTCCGTATCACTTTATTACTTGATTATCTATTCTCGGAAATTATAGTCGGTCAATATTAAACTGAAATTAAATAACGGCGTAATATCGACGCGATAAACATTATATTTCCAAATGACCGACGAAACAGTTGACAAAAGCCGACGTTTCTTTTATACTTTTCGGTATGGAAACCAACAAGACAGGCAAACTGAATATACTCGGCTCGGGCGTCGCATTTCTCGTCACCGTGTATATAGGAATCATCTATATCCTGCTTATGGCGGGTACGAAATCGGGCAACATCGCCTATGAGATCACGACCGATTACGCACAGTACTGGGCGTTCCGCTTCGCGGTCTGCATCATCGTATATATATGCGCAATCGTCAATGTCGCGGCTATCCCCTCTTATTTTGCGCTCAAAGCGAAAAATTCGTCGCACCCCGCAAAGAAATATATGGCAATCGCACAGATCGCGGCTTCGTCCGTCATGCTGATCGCGGTGATCATGTTCTGGTCGGCACAGGGCGGGATATTCAACGGCGACGTAAGCACGCCTTTCGCGACCCCCTACCGTATAATCGAACTTATACTTGCCATTCTTCAGCTCGGCGGCGTAGTGCTTACCACTCTGTATTCGGCAAACAGCGACATCATGCTCAGGCTCAAGAAAAAGTATAACAAGGTTTGATAAAACTGTAAAGCGAATAAGATCAGAAATAAATTAAAAAATCGGACGCGAAAACCACGCGCCCGATTTTGTTTATTCTTTTATTTGCTCCATACGTACGCGAGCGACGTGACCGCCGCGATACCGCCTACGACGAAGAATGCTTCGGTCGCGCCGGTACCGATACCGACGAGGGCTATCGGGAACCACAGCGCAAAGCCGAGGATCACGACGAGAGCAACGGGCAGGAACGCGAATATACCGATATTCGTGAAGCGAAGCGCCGCATAAGCCGCGAGCGCGACGAGCGCCGCAACAGTAAGAACATATCCCGGAACCGTCCAATAAAACACCGCGCTTAAGATCAGTATGGTGAGCGTGACCGCGGCAAGCACGCTTTTCGCTATTTTCATAAACATGGTAAAACTCCTTAACGGGTATATTCTAACGGATAAGCCGAAGAAAGTCAAGCGTTTGAGATACGGCAGTTATAACGAGCGCTTATAAAGATATGATAAGGTTTTTATTTTACAATGTAAATCCCGTGCGGGGCATGACGCAATGTCGAGCTGTAAACTCGTACATTATGGCACTTTTTCATACGCTGAAAAAGTATAAACGCATTTTTATTTTGATGTACTTTTTCATACACTGAAAAAGTACCAAAAAGGTATCGGGGGCACTTTGGATCATGCCCCCGAACCCCTGAAACCACTTCCCTGAAGGGAAGCGGAATAATGTACGCCTTGATATAGTGCCGCTTGTTTTTTGTTGACGTATGCCGCAATTATATCCTTTGTTACTTGACTTTATTTCATATCTCTTAAAGCTATGTTGAGCAATTTGCGCGGCTTAGAAGCAAGCAAAAGCAGGAAGTCCGAGCTTTGACCGTAGGGAGTGTACTCAAACGTACATGACCGAGGACAAAACGACGGCTGACGAACTTTTGCGTAGCTTAGAAACCTTGCAGGCTATGATGAGTGATTTGCGCGGCTCAGAAGCAAGCGGTACAAGGCACTCGGCGGCGGGCGCAAGGGCGTGTAGTTACTCCTACATAACCGAGCGCACGTCCGACGAGTAACGCAGTAATGCGCCGCTTATAAGCCGCGCAATGATTACTTTGTGCCGAACAGACGATCCCCCGCGTCGCCGAGACCGGGAAGTATGTAACAATTCTCGTTGAGCTGTCTGTCGCATGTGGACACGAATACGTCGACGTCGGGATGCGCGTCCGAAACGCGTTTTATGCCTTCGGGACAGCCGATGATAGCCATGAACTTTATATTCGTGCAACCGCGTTTCTTCAACAAGTCGATAGCGTCGCACGCAGACCCGCCCGTCGCGAGCATGGGATCGAGCAGAATGACGTTCATGTTCTCTATGCCGTCGGGGAGTTTGCAATAATATTCGTGCGGCTCGGCGGTTTCCTCGTCGCGGTACATTCCGATATGTCCCACGCGCGCGCTCGGGAAAATCTTATGCACTCCGTTCACCATTCCCAGTCCTGCGCGGAGAATGGGTACGATCGCGATCGACTTCTCCGCAACCATTTCCTGCTTGCAGGTTTCGAGCGGAGTTTCGACGGTCACTTCGCGCGTCGGCGCGTCCTTGAACGCTTCATAGCTCATAACGAGCGTTATCTCTTCGATAAGTTCGCGAAACTCCTTCATAGGCGTATTCTTGTCGCGAAGTATCGCTATTTTATGCTTGATCAGCGGATGATCGAAAACCATTACCGACATTGTTATTCCTCCTTCCCTTCCGCGTCGGTCGGGTTTTCTTCGGTTTCCGTGGACGCCATATCGGTCTTTTCATCGGTCGCATCAGACGGTGTTTCCGCCGCTTCGTCGGCTTTTATGTCCTTGCCGAGCGCCTCGTGAGGGACGAGGGATATGTCCGTATTCTCGCCCGCTTCTTCCTGTTCGGGCGTGGGCGTCTTGCTGTTCGGGATCACGAGATTAAGCACGATGGCAAGTACGGTCGCGATCGCAAGCGCGGAGATCGTAACGTCGCCGATCGCGATCGAGAAGCCCGCCATGGAAGCGGTATTGAGTCCCAGACCTACCGCAAGCGTGAGCGATACGACGATAAGGTTTTTGGTATCCGAGAAATCGACTCTGCCGTCGACGAGAGCGCGCAGACCGTTTGCCGCGATCATGCCGTAAAGTATGAGCGACGCGCCGCCCACCACCGCGGACGGAAGCGAGCCGAGAATCTCTCCGAAAGGTACGAACAGACCGAGAACGACAGCAAAGATCGCCGCAAGGAATATATTGCGCGGGTTGTAGTTTTTCGTTATTGCGAGCACGGCGGTATTTTCACCGTACGTCGTGTTTGCGGGTCCGCCGAGAACGGCGCTCGCGATCGTGGCGAGACCGTCGCCGAGGACGGTACGGTGCAGCCCGGGATCGACCATGAAATCATGACCGCATACGACCGAGTTCGCCGATACGTCGCCGAGATGCTCCATAAACGTAACGATGGCGAGCGGTACTATGGCTATCATCGCGGTACCTACCGTGGCGCCGTCGAGATTGCCCCATGCGCCCCAAAAGCCCCAGACCTCGCCCGCCTGCTGGAATACGATCACGTTGCCCGAGAACATGGAGCCGAAATCGATAAGCGGCGCATAGCCTTCGGGCGTCGGGCATACCGAAAGAATGATCGAATACAAATAGCCGACAACGAAGCCGAGAAGTATCGGAACGACTTTGAGAAAAGACTTCGGTTTCGCAAGCGCATTGACAAGCACTATCGTCAGCGCGGTGATTATTGCCGCCGTCCATGCCTGCCACGGCGCGGCGGACGAACCGAATATATTTGCGGAGAAAGCCGTACCCGAAAGGTTCAGACCTATGACTATGATGACGGGACCGACTACGATGGGCGGGAAAAGTTTTTTGATCTTCTGTACGCCCACGAATTTTATCGCGAAAGACAGACCCACGTAAACGAGTCCGGCGCACACGAGCGCGAGCATGACCGCAAGCGCGCGGGCGTTATATATTTCCGAACCTATCGCCGCGCCCCCTATCATCATGCCGAGCGCGGGCAGGAACGCGAAGCTCGAGCCGAGGAACACGGGCACTTTACGGTAAGTGCAGAAATAAAAGATTATCGTTCCCACACCCGCCGAAATAAGCGCGAGCGGTATGCTCATACCCGAAACGATGGGTACGGTGATCGTCGCGCCGAGCATTGCGAACATATGCTGCAACGACAATACGGCGTCTTTGCCCGAATAGCCGAGCAGACGACGCGGTTGTTTGACTTCCGTCATATAACTATCCTCCTTTTGTGTTTCGACATAGTTTTACGCCGCACTGCGACGCGGCGGAAAGAGCGTAAAAAAAGAAACCCATCGATTTAATCGGGTTTCTTCGACAATTTCGAAAAACGAAATAACAACGGCGTGCCGTTTATAATGTTTTCATAAAATTCGACGGGCGTTGTTCGCACTGTCTTTTCTCCCTTTCCGTTTCTTCGAACATTCTATCACAATCCCGGACGGAATGCAAGCGATTGCGACGGTACGCGACAAAATCCGACAAATTTTTTCGGGGAAAAACGCGCGCGGCAATCGGAACAAAATCGGAAATCTTCTTTCCGTATGTTGACAAATGCCGAAAGAAAGAGTACTATAACGGAGTGAAAGCAAAGAACGCGATTTGTCTGGCGGCTACCGCCTTTATATTCGGAGTATCGTTCGTGGCTCAGGACGCCGCGAGCGTTTACGTATCGCCCTTCACTTTCAATTGTCTGCGCTTCTTTGTCGCCGCCGTATTCCTCTCCGCCCTTGCGTTCGGGCTTGACATATTCCGCAAAAAAACGGGAAGACCGACGGAAAAACGGAGCGTCAAAACGCTTCTGATCGGAGGCGCGCTGTGCGGACTGGCGCTCGGCGCGGCGATCACATGTCAACAATTCGGCTTCATGGACGAAAACATGACTTCGGGCAAGTGCGGGTTTATTTCGGCATGCTACATACTCATCGTCCCCGTCGTGAGGTTGTTTTTCGGCAAAAAAGCTCGGTGGACGATATGGGTCGGGATCGCGATCGCGATCGGCGGATTATATCTGCTCTGCATAAGCGACGGTTTCGCGCTGTCCTGGGGCGACGTGATCGTGATGTGCTGCGCGTGCGGTATCGCAGCGCATATACTGCTGTGCGATCATTTCGCGCCGAAATGCGACTGTATCAAACTCACCGCCGTGCAGTGCCTGTTTATTTCGGTCGCCAGTCTGCCGCTCATGTTCATATTCGAAACGCCGTCCGTCGAAGCCGTGGGAAACGCGATACTCCCCGTTCTGTTCTGCGGACTCGTTGCATCGGGCGCGGGCTATACTCTGCAGCTTATCGGGCAGAACGGAGCGAACCCCACCGCCGCATCCATGATAATGTCGCTCGAATCGGTCATTTCCGCCGTCGCGGGAGCGATCGTTCTCGGTCAGTTGATGACGATAAAACAAATTATCGGGTGCGCGCTCATTTTCTCCGCCGTAGTGCTCGCGCAACTCCCCGAAAAGAAAAAGAAAGACCCGCCGATCGCATAACAATTTGTTGCGTTCGGAGTCGGCGCGCATATATAATATATGTATGAATTACGATTTCGAAATAAAAAACGCACAGTGGATCAAGGTCGCGGCAACGGTATTCGCAAGTCTCGGAGCGCTTACCGCGGTCTCGGGCATGATTTTCGTTATGACGGGTACGGAGATCGGCGCATCGTCGTTTGTCCCTATCGCGCTCATCGTATGCGGCGACTTTTTCTTTATATTCGGCGTGGCGGTCTTATATCCGGCGATTACGGAAAAATTCGTGCTCTCGGACGGAGTATTCCATTATTACAAACCGTTCGGAAAAGATCAGTCGGCAGCCGCGGACGCCGTCGTCGAGATCAGGATCAGGCGCATAAACGCATCGACCGTCGACGTCGTCTTCTGCGACCGTAACGGCAACAAGCTCATCGATTTCCGCGACGACGGTACTGTTTTCAAGAGCGGCGAGTTCGAAAAAGCGCTTACGGCATTAAGTATACCGACATACCGTCTGGAATAGAAACGGAACGAAAAAAGAAACCCCGCGGGGTTTCTTTTTTACTTACAACACTTTCGAAAGAAATTCTTTGAGTCTGGTATTTTTCGGATCGCCGAATATTTCGGACGGCGCTCCCTCTTCGGTTATGCGTCCGTCGTCCATGAACAGCACTCTGGTCGCGACCTCGCGCGCAAAGCCCATCTCGTGAGTGACGATAACCATAGTCATGCCGTCGTCCGCAAGCTCTTTCATGAGCTGAAGCACCTCGCCTACCATTTCGGGGTCGAGCGCACTCGTCGGCTCGTCGAACAGCATATATTCGGGATTCATACACAGCGAGCGGATTATCGCTATACGCTGCCGCTGACCGCCCGAAAGTTTGGAAGGGTATTCGTTCGCCTTATCGATAAGCCCTATGCGACGAAGCAGGTTTTCGGCGGTATAGATCGCGTATTCCTTGTCCTTAAGTCTCAGTTGCACAGGTGCGCATATGAGGTTGTTCATTACCGTCATATTGTTGAACAGGTTGACGTTCTGGAAAACCATGCCCATACGACGGCGCGCGACGTTTATTCCGATCGAATTTTCGTCGCGGTATCTGTTTATAGCGCCCGAATACGCACCGCCTTCGAAGCGTCCGAGCAGATCGCCCGCTTTGATCTCGCGTACGATCTCGCGCGCAAGCCGCTCGTCGGACATATACGTCCCCGCTTTTTTGCGGAGATCGAACAGTCTGCGGAAAGTAGCCGACTTTTCGATTATTTCGGGATGAAGATACGGGTCTGGCGGCGTGATAAGTTTGCCGTCCAGCCACACCTCGCCGTAAGTCGGCTCTTCGAGCAGGTTCATGCACCGAAGAAGGGTGGACTTACCGCTGCCGCTCGGCCCGATAAGCGCGATCTTTTCGCCCTTTTCGACCTTGACCGAAACGCTCTTGAGTACAGACAGTTTACCGAAGTTCTTGTATACGTTTCTAACGTCTATCACTTGCGCGTAACCTCCCTTCGATAATTCTGACGATAACCGTTATTATAAGCACTATAACGAGGTATACGAGCGCGAGCATAAGATACGATACGATGTATACGAACGAACTGTTTGCAATCGCCTGAAACGCGCGCGTTACGTCCATAATCGCAATAAAGCCTACGACCGACGTTTCTTTTACAAGAGCGATAAACTCGTTGCCGAGCGTGGGAACGACATTCTTGACCGCCTGCGGCAATACTATTTTCCACATGCTTTTACCGTAACCGAGTCCGAGCGCGCGCCCCGCTTCCATCTGTCCTTTGTCTACGGACTGTATTCCGCCGCGCATTATTTCGGAAATATATGCGCCGCTGTTGAGTCCGAACGCTATCATACCTTCGACAAGCGCGGGTATTTGCAGACCCATTGCGGGAAATATAACGAAATGTACGATAAGCAACTGCACTACCATAGGCGTGCCGCGGAAAAGCGCGACATAAACGTTGCTGAATCCGCCGAGTATACGCGCAGGCAACCTTTTAGACGGCAAAAGTTTGCATATCGCAAGCAGACTGCCGACGACAAGCCCGATCGCCAATCCCGTTACGGCTATAAGCATGGTAGTACCCAAGCCCTCGAGTACCATCGTATAGCCTTCGCGTTCGGCAAACTCTCTCCAAAATATTTCCCACTGAGACATACGGTATTTTCCGGTTAAGCGTTATTGTGCTTGAACGTAGCCGTACCGTCGAAGAACGACGTAATTATTCTGTCAAGCTCGCCGTTTTCTTTGATTTTCTTGAGATATGCATTTGCTTTTTCGAGAAGTTCGGTATTTCCCTTACGGACACAGAAAGCATACGCTTCACTCGTAAGTTCGTAATCGGTAATGACTTTTACGCCGCTGACGCTCTGCGCGATCATGATCGCGGGCTGTTTATCGATTATAACCGCATTTATTCTGCCGTTCGCAAGATCCTGAACGGCTACGGCTCCGGTATCGTAGCCCGACGTCGTAAGATTGGGGAAACCGTCGTACTCGAAATCCTCGTTACCCGCCGAGTACATATAACCGGTCGTTCCTCTCTGCGTACCGATCTTGTAAGCGGAAGTTTTCGTCTTAAGAATATTCTCTATTTCCTCTGCGCTCGTGCATGCGTCGAAAGTCGTATCGTCGCTTTTCACGATTATCACCTGCGCGGATTCGTAATACTCATCGGTGAAATCAACCGACTCTTTTCTCGTATCCGTAACGGTCATTCCCGCCATACCGATATCGCAGGTCCCCTGCTGTACCGCGGGAATAATGGCGTCGAATTCCATATCGCTTACCGTCATTCCGTCGTAGCCGATATCTTTCGCCATTCCGCTTGCGATCTCCATATCCACACCGGTGAACGCATTGCCCGAGAAATACTCGAACGGAGGGAAATATGCATTGGTAGCAACTTTAAGGTTGTTTGTGTTTCCGCATGCCGCGAAAGCGAACACAGTACCGACAAGCATAGCCGCCGATAACAAAACCGCAAATAATTTTTTCATAATTATGTACCGCCTTTTTATTAGTTTCTTTTGATGTTCTTATATTTTAACACAACGATTTATAATAATCAACAATTATGAATAAATATTCGAAAAAAATATAATTGTCTTTACTTGCGGGATAACCGTATATGTGTTATAATATCCGAAAATGCAATACAACTTTTACAAATGCAAAGGAGTTTGTTATGTCGGAAAAAAATTTCGTTTACGTCGGAGTAAACGACCGCAAAATCGATCTGTTCGAAGGAATGTACGACGTTCCGAACGGAATGGCGTATAACTCATACGTCGTATGCGGCGAAAAAAGCGCCGTTATGGACACCGTGGACGGACGCTTCGTCGACGAGTGGCTTGGCAACGTCGGTTCGGCGCTCGGCGGAAAAGAAGCGGACTATCTCGTCGTACAGCATATGGAGCCCGACCATTCGGCGGGCATTAAAGCGTTTGCGGAGAAATATCCGAACGCGAAAATAGTCGGTAACGTCAAAACGTTCGCCATGCTCGGCGAGTATTTCGAGGGACTCGACCTCGAGGGACGCAAAGTAGTCGTCAAAGAGGGCGACGGGCTCGACCTCGGCGGACGGACGCTCCGCTTCGTATTCGCGCCCATGGTACACTGGCCCGAAGTCATGTTTACATTCGACGAGTCGTGCGGCACGCTGTACTCTGCGGACGGCTTCGGCAAGTTCGGAGCAAAAGGCACCGACGAGGACTGGGCTTGCGAGGCAAGACGGTAGATCGGAAGAGCAC
>CAJUKR010000015.1 GCA_910587025.1 uncultured Christensenellaceae bacterium | reverse complement strand
TCTTACTTATTATACATACTTCCATACCGTTTTTAGGATAGGATGTAGGATTAGTATAGCCAAAAACCTTCATGGTTCCCGACGCATTCAGATCGTACGCATAGAATACGTTCCTTTTACCGCCTTCGGTATACGATATAGCTATACACCCTGCCGTGCCGTTCTCGCTTATTTCCAAAGGAGACTGAGTAGTCGCACCGGGCGAAAGCGTTACGCTCGATACATCGTTTAGCCCCATCCAATATTTTGCGTCGCCTTCAAAGCACATCTTGCGATTATAATAAAACGTCCTCGTATATCCGGTATTGTTCGTAATATAATCAATTCTATGCTAATTCATAAATTTCATTTGGATACACCATTTGTGCAAACGCAAATATCTCTAATTTACGAATAGCGTCTATTACAGACTGCTTGCTCTTGTTTTTCAATGTCAGCTCATACAATTGATTTCCAACTTCCTCGTCTGCTTTCATGTAGACATAACGCAATTCCACACTTTCCAATTCTACCATATGAAAATCTTCTATGGTAAACTGTTTGTTGTAGAAATATTTGTCTATGATTACAAATACTTTGTCTTCGTGGAAATCAGTATTTATGTTTCCATGCCAGTATATCTTTTCTTCTAACACAGAATTATCTATACGTTCGAGCGTTCCGGATACAAGTTCATCTATCCATTCCTTTTCGGACTTTATATATATATAATGCTTGCAAAATATCTCATACGCGCTCAGTCCGTCGCGTGGTTGCAAAATTTCATGATCGAAATCTTTATCGTCGTTGCAACCGGTCATTGCAACGGCACATACTCCGATACACATTATACATAACAAACATATAATTGTTTTCATTCTTTTTTTCATTTTCTTCTACCTCGCTTTTTTGAATTATATTTTAACAAATTTTCTATATCGCATTTCACTTCCCCTCCTTTGTATATAATATGTCGTCGTGTATTGTCCGTTTTCTCTAGTAATTTTGTTCCCGATAACTCATCTCCCTAATTAAATTATAATTATACTATATCACGTTTATATCATTGTGTCAATACTGTTTTTGAGAAGTTTTCTATTATTTTACAGTCGAAAAGTGGTAGTTATACGTTTCGTTCCATTCTACATAGCGATAGAAAAAGTGTCGGCGCGTTTAGCGCCGACACTTTTTCTATCGTCCATATTCAGAATGTAAACACTTTTGCGCTCATAATACTTGACATTAGCGCTATGACGCTTACTAGGTTTTTTATTTTGCGCACAGTCCGGCATAAAACTCTTTGAGCGTATCGCGGTGAAGTTCCTCGTCCATTATTATGCGCCTTATAAGCGAAGCCACGGGTTTGCCGCCGAGCTTGACAAGCATGGCGTTATAGCCCGCTATCGCTTCGTTTTCGCCCGCTATGTCGTCGAGAAGCATGGTACGCGGTTCCGTCGAATAATTGACCGCGGACGCCGAATAATACATTCTGCGACGCGGCGGCGGAAGAATGTATCTCGGATCGCCGCCGAGCTTGCATATCGCGGTACCGAGCAGATCGAGGTGCTCCATTTCGCACACGAATATCCGCGCGTAAACGCGGGAGATCTCCTCCATACCGAGCTCGGAAAATATCAGTCTGTGATAAACGTACTGGAGCGTCGTATTCAACTCGCTTTTTTCGGACGAATACGCGTCATACACAATACCGAGCGACTCCGTATCGGGTTCAAGCTCGGCAAGCGGCGGATACGGCAGATCCACCGCCAATTTTTCAATAGACATCTCGTCACCTCCGTCAGATCGTATGCAATATATATGCAACGGCTCGCGCTTCGGAGTATGTTTTGAGAAAATTTCCGAAATTTTTTGAAAATAATATATACAAATTTTTATAAGTGGTCAGGCGTGTGTCCACATTACTATGTTATAATAAAGAAAAAACTCGGAGATAAAACCATGATAGCACAGCAATTCGGTCTCGACCTCATCGTAAGAATGTTCCGTTCGACGGAACTGCGCGTAGTTCCCATCGTCACGCGCGCGGAAGAATGCGACGTTCCCGACGAATACATGCTTTACGGCAGACCCATAGACAGATTCTCGCACGCCGTAGCCGCGCTCCGCGACATGTGCGACGAGATCTCGCGCCGACGCAGAAGCGGTATAGTTCTTCCCCGCGTGATTGTATCGGTAAGCAACCCCGACGCGCTTATTCTGCGCAGTCCGGGCGGCGAAGTCGCGGAACTTCTCGATATACTCGCACGTGACGGAGAGGATTTCGGTATAGAACTCGTGGCATAAAAACAGACGGAAATTATTATTTCCGTCTGTTCGTACTCTGTTGTTTTGCCCGCGCGCATTTACGGCGCGGACGTTATCCGTCTATTTCCGCAGAAAGATTGTCGAGCGAAAGTCCGAACGGCGTGACGAATTTGTCCGTGAAATAATCCACTTCGGGGCTTTTGTATGCCCTGAGCTTCGACCGGGTCGATTTTTCCGCCTCGGCAAATTCTTTGTTGCCGTGCGCGGTTTCTTCCAGGCACTTGACGTACGCGGCGAGCGTGTCTGCGTACTTGACCAGCCTGCGCTCGGTTTCGTTTCCGCCACCGACCAAATCGCCCACTTCCGAAGAAAGTTCGTCGGGCAACGTGCCGAGCAGTTTACGTTCGCTGTCCTTTTCGATCGCTTTATACGCCGCCGTTATTTCGGGATTGAAATATTTTATCGGCGTCGGCATATCGCCGGTTATAACTTCGCCCGTTTCGTGAAACAGCGCGATCATTCCCACGCGATTCGCGTCGACGTTTCCTCCCTGCTTGTTATGGATAACGGCAAGCGCATGGGCGAACATTGCGACTATCGCCGAATGTTCCATTACGTTTTCTTCCCGCGTGTTGCGCATAAGCCCCCAGCGCGCGATATACCGCATACGCGACAAAAAGGCATAAAACACGCTCATGACTTAGCCGCCTTTTTTATCGACTTCAGCGCCGCCGCCGCAACGTCGTTTGCGGTAAAGCGGTTAATCTCGAACAATATATTCGCGGGAGCAGACTCTCCGAAATCGTCCTTGCATACCGTCGCGCCGTCCAGTCCCACGTATTTGCCCCAGCAGTACGACGATCCCGCTTCGACGGCGACACGCGCACGTACGGCGTTCGGCATGACGGATTCGCGGTAAGCGGAAGACTGAGCGTCGAACTCTTCCATGCACGGCACGGACACGACGCGCGCATCCACGCCCTTTTCCTTAAGCAGCGCGCGCGCATCGACAAGAAGATTAACTTCGCTGCCCGATCCCATGAGAATAACGTCGGGGACGGTTTTTTCGCTGTCGACGAGGATGTACGCGCCCTTAAGCGAGCCCGCTACCGACGTGCCGCTTGCGGCGCGGAGTTTCTGTCTGCTCGTAACGATCGCAGACGGATGACGGAGTTTGAAATGCGACGCGTACGCGGCCGCGGTTTCCGTTCCGTCGCACGGACGCCATACGCGTAAATTCGGCACAGAACGAAGCATAACGAGCTGTTCGACGGGCTGATGCGTCGGTCCGTCCTCGCCCACGCCTATGGAGTCGTGCGAAAGCACGTACAGAACGGGAATATCCATGAGCGCGGACATTCTTACCGAGCCTTTCAGATAATCGGCGAATACGAAGAAAGTCGAGCAATAAGGCAAAAATCCGCCGTGCAGATAAAGTCCGTTGCACACCGAAGCCATAGCCTGTTCGCGCACGCCGAAATGAATATTCGTGCCGTCGGTATTGTCGGCGGAAAAATATCCGCGATCTTTCATGACAGTCATATTCGACGGACCGAGATCGGCAGAACCTCCGACGAGATTGTGCAGTCTGCCCGCAAGATAATTTAGCAGTTTGCCCGAATGATTGCGAGTCGCGTCGTCGCCCGTCGGAATATTATTTACGAAATCCTCGTCGGTCGCAAAATCGGGCAACTTGCCTTTCGTCCATGCCGAGAACTCTTTATACTCTTCTGGATACGCGTTTTTATAAGCGCGTACGATTTTGTTCCAGTCCGCCTGCGCCGCCGCTCCTTTCGCGCACACGTCCGCTTTGAATGCCGCGACTTCTTTCTTTGCGGTAAAAGGCTGTTCTTTCCAACCGAGCGACGTTTTGAGCGAAGCAAGCGCTTCTTCGCCGAGCGGAGCTCCGTGACACGACGCGCTGTCGGCTTTGCTCGAGCCGTAGCCTATGATCGTGCGCACAACGATGAGCGTGGGGCGGTCGGCGTCCGTTTTGGCAAACTCGAGCGCCGCTTTCACTGCGTCGGTATCGTTGCCGTCCGCGACCTCGAGCACCTGCCAGCCCTGCGCCTTATGGCGTTCGGCGATGTTCTCCGCGGTCGTGTCGCTTATCCTGCCCTCGATAGTAATATCGTTTTTATCGTATATAACGATGAGCTTGCCGAGCTTCCATACGCCCGCAAGCGCGGCGGCCTCGTATTCCAGCCCCTCCATCATGCACCCGTCGCCGCAGAAAGCGTAAGTGTAATGATCGACAAGCGGCAAACCCGGCTTATTGAACCTGGACGCAAGGATCTTTTCGGCAAGCGCGAAACCGACGGCGTTGGCGATCCCCTGTCCGAGCGGTCCCGTGGACGTTTCCACCCCCGGAGTCACGCCGTACTCGGGATGACCGGGAAGCTTGCTGCGAAGCTGACGGAAAGACAAAAGATCGCCTTTCGTGATATCGTATCCGCTGACGTGAAGCGAAGTGTAAAGCATCGTGGACGCGTGTCCCGCGCTAAGGATAAATCGGTCGCGGTCGAAGAACGACGGATCGGCGGGATTGTGCTTCATGCACTCCCCGAACAACGTCGCGGCTATCGGCGCGGCTCCGAGAGGCGTTCCCGGATGACCGCTCTTCGCTTTTTCCACAGCTTCGGCGGAAAGCACTCTGATCGAATCGATTGCGGCTTGCAACAATTTTTTGTCCATATTATTCCTCACTGTTTAAGTTTGAGTCTGAGTCCGAGTTTTTCGGTTATTTCTTCGGCTATGTCGCGCGGAACTCTGTCCGTAGTATCGAAGACGTACTGCGCCGCCGCTTCGTACGCGCCCGCGCGCTCAGCCGTCATGCGCTTTATGCGATCGAATCCGCCGCCCGCAAGAAGCGGACGCGCAAGAGAGTGCGAAGTGCGCTCGAATATACATTCGGCGGTCGCCGTCAGGAGCACTATTGCGCACCCCGAACGCAAAGCGTCGACGTTTTCTTCTCTGAGAACCACACCGCCGCCGCACGAAATCACGCAACCGTTTTCCGCCGCAACGCGCTTTACCGTTTCCGTTTCGCGGGCGCGGAAATATTCCTCGCCGTCGGTCGCGAACACCTCGGATATTTTTCTTCCCTCTTCCCGCTCGAATTCCTCGTCGGTATCTATAAACCGCATACCCGTCATCTCGGACAGCGCTTTACCTACCGACGTTTTCATCGTCCCGGGCATACCTATAAGAGCGATGTTCATATCATTTCGCGGCGCGTTCCATAACGCTCTTGACGGCAAGGCAGGCAAGTTTGTAACTGTCCGCGCCGAACCCGCATATAACGCCGTTGCAGTTGTCCGCAAGCACCGAAACGTGGCGGAAGTCTTCGCGCGCATGCACGTTGGAAATATGCACTTCCGCTTTCGGGACTTTTACGCAACCGAGCGCGTCGCCTATGGCGTGCGAGTAATGCGTGTACGCGCCCGCGTTTATGACTATCCCGTCCGCGCCGTACACGGACTTCACGCCGTGCACCGCGCCGCATATCTCGCCCTCTATATTCGACTGAAAGAATACGGTATCCATACCGTTTTCCTTCGCGAACGCCGCTATTTCGGCATTCATGTCCGCAAGAGTCTGCTCGCCGTAAATTTCTTTTTCACGCGCGCCGAGCATATTCAGATTCGGTCCGTTGATTATAAGGATTTTCATTTGAGTTTATCCTCCGCCGCCTTAAGCGCTTTTTTGTAAAGTCCGAGGACGTCGAGTTTGCGCCCGAGGAAAATTTCATCCGCTTTGATAGCCTGGCAAACGAGCATCCCCAGTCCGTTGGACGTTTTCGCGCCGACGCTTTCGCAATCTTTCATGAATGCGGTATGCGCGGGCGAATAAACGAGATCGTAACCGTAACGGAGCGCGGACATATCCGTACAGTACGGTATCGGACTGGTCACGCCGTCGTTACCGACGCTCGTACAGTTCACAAGCAATTCGGGTCTCAGACCGCTTACCGAACGCGCGGCTTTTACGCCGTACAATTCCGAAACGAGTTCGGCGCGCCCGTAAGTACGGTTTATCACGGTCACGTCCGCGCCGCCGTCTTTCAGCGCGGAAACGACGGACTCGCACGCTCCGCCCGCGCCGAGCACGAGAGCGTTTATTCCGTGCAGATCGGGAACGAGCGACTTAAGCGACTCGGCAAAACCGAACACGTCCGTGTTGTATCCCGTATGCTTTCCGCCCTCTCGCTTTACCGTATTGACCGCGTTCGTTTTCCCGTCGACTTCGTCGAGATAAAGCATGATCTCTTTTTTGAATGGTTTGGTCACATTGAAACCGTCGTATTCGTTTTTCAGAGCATCGACATGTCCGCGGAGTGCGGCAACGGGAATATCCGTAACGCCGTAAATTGCCGAAACGCCGAGTTCTCCGAAAACCGTAGCGTGAATGATCGGCGAAAGCGTATAGCCTATCCCGCTTCCGAGTACGCAGAATTTCAACATATTATCTCCCAAAACCCTGGATAACTGACCGCCGCGCTTTCGGCGCCTTCGATCTCGCAGCCCTTCTCGCTTCCGAGCGCCGCCACCGCCGCCGTCATGGCTATGCGATGATCGCCGTGAGCGCGCACTTTTCCGCCGCCCGCAAGTCCGCCTTTGCCGTGAATTATCATGCCGTCGTCGGTCGGCTCTACGTCGCCGCCGAGCGCGGTAAGCGCTTCGACGGTCGTGGCTATCCTGTTCGATTCCTTAACCTTGAGTTCTTCCGCGCCGCTTATCACGCTCGTACCTTCCGCATAGCATGCTATCGCCGCGAGAAGCGGAAGTTCGTCTATAAGCGACGGAACGATCTCGGAAGTCACGGTAAACGGCTTCAGAGCGGAATGAGTCAATGTTATATCGCCGTAAGGCTCGACATCATAGCCGATATTATCGATCACGATCTTTGCGCCCATACTTTCGAGCACTTTTATTACACCCGTGCGCGTTTCGTTCAATCCCACGCGTCCGACAGTCACTCTGCCGCCCTTAACAACCGCCGCCGCTCCGAGCAGGAACGCCGCGGAAGATATGTCGCCGGGAACGCAGACGTCTACGCTTTCGAGTTCGCTGCGCCCGACGCTAACCGTCCCCGCGTCGCACTCTATGTCCGCGCCCATGGCTTTCAGCATAAGCTCGGTATGGTCGCGTGACTTTATCGGTTCGTTGATCCGTGTAACGCCGTCGGCGTGAAGCCCCGCCAGTATGAGCGCGCTTTTGACCTGCGCGCTCGCGACGGGCAAAGCGTAATCTATGCCTTTCAGTTTCGCGGGACGGATCGAGATCGGAGCTTTTCCGTCCGCTGTCGAAATATCCGCGCCCATCAGCGAAAGAGGCTCGGTGACCCGTTTCATCGGACGGGTGCGAAGCGAATCGTCGCCGTCGATCGAAGCCGTCACGTTCATGCCCGCAAGCAGTCCCGTGAGCAGTCTGGCGGTAGTACCCGAATTGCCCGCGTCGAGAACCGCATCGCGGAAACGCCGAGTTCCTTTCACGCGCACGGTCGAGCCGTCCACGGTAATTTCCGCGCCGAGCGCGCGCATACACGCAATGGTCGACTTACAGTCGCCGCCGAGAAGAGCGTTCCGAACGACGGCTTCCCCGCGCGCAAACGCATTGAACATAACCGCGCGGTGCGTAATGCTTTTGTCCGCCGCGGTCTGCATGTCGCGGTCGAAATTTCTTAAAGGTCGGATAAACACGAAGCCAGTCTCTCCTTGAATTCTTCGGGAGCGAGCGCGATCTCTTCCACATTGCCGCCGCCCGTCGGAAGCATAACGACGATCTTTCCGTCCGCATTTTTCTTATCGCCTTTCGCAGCCTCGGTTATATCTTCGGCTTTCAGGCGCGGGAATCCGTTACTGCAAACCGCGCGCGCCATGCCGACGGCTTTATCGAAATAATCGGCTGAGATCCTTTCGCGGAACATGGACATTTCGGCTATGATCCCGAGCGCGACGTACTCGCCGTGCGAAAGACGAAAATCGTCGAGTTTTTCCGCCGCGTGACCGACGGTATGACCGACGTTCAGACGCTTGCGCAGTCCGCCTTCCTTGAAATCCGCTTTTACGACAGATTCCTTATATCTCGCGGACATGACTATCAGTTTGTCGGCGGTTTCTCCGTCGCGCGCGATCAGTTTATCGATCGCGGGAAACGTCGCACGGAAAATATTTTCGTCGAGAAGCGCATGCTTGATCATTTCTCCGCAACCGCAGAGCCATTCGCGTTCGGGCAACGTGCGTAAAAATTCGGTACATATCAGCACCCGCTTCGGCATATGGAACGCGCCCGCGACGTTTTTGTATCCGCCGACGTCCACGCCCGTCTTGCCGCCTATACCGCTGTCCACCATAGCGAGCAATGTCGTCGGAACGTTTATCCAGTCCACGCCGCGCATGAAACTCGCCGCCGCATATCCCGCCGTATCGCCCACGACGCCGCCGCCCACCGCAATCACCGTCGTTTTGCGATCGCAACCGCACCGCACCATATCCGCGATTATTCCGCCGACGGTATAAAGATTTTTACTGTGTTCTCCCGCGTCGATCACCGTGCAACGCACGGAAAAGAACAAATCGGAATACAGTTCCGCCACGTTCGAGTCCGTAACGATATATACGTTACGTCCGCCGAGCGCGGCTTTTATTTTATCCGAAGAAACGAATTCAGCCTCGGTCATACGCTCTCCTTTCGTCGATACGCGACTTGAGCTCTTTCATTGTGTCCCCGCCGAAAGTCTTAAGAAGCTCGTCGAGGACGGCGTATGCCGTAACGTTTTCCGCGACCACCGTCGCCGCTTCCACCGCGCAACAGTCGCTGCGCTCGCTTGCCGCCGTAGCGGGTTCGCCCGTTTTTACGTCCACGGTGCGAAGTCCTTTCATAAGCGTGGGAATGGGCTTGAACGTCACGCCGAGCACTATGTCTTCGCCGTTGGACATTCCGCCCTCTATACCGCCCGCGCGGTTGGTTTTTCTTCCGTCCTTGAATATCTCGTCATGCGATTCGCTGCCCTTCAAGTACGCAAAGTCCCGCCCGAGACCGACTTCCACCGCCTTGACCGACTGTATGCTCATAAGGTGCATTGCGAGAACGGCATCGAGTTTTCGATCGTACCTGACATAACTGCCCACGCCGATCGGCATACCTTTGACGCGCACTTCGCATCTGCCGCCCAGCGTATCGCCGTCAAGACGCGCGGCGCGTATCGCCTCGTGCATGGACGCCTCGTCGTCCTTGCCGCCGATGAGGAGAACTTTTCCGTTCACGGTAATGCCGAGCGCCTCGAGCGCCTGTTTGCATATCGCGCCTGCCGCGACGCGCGTTGCCGTTTCGCGCGCGCTCGCGCGTTCGAGCACGGGACGGGCGTTTGCGCCGAAACCGTATTTTATGATACCAGACAAATCGGCGTGACCGGGACGAACGGCGGTGAGCGCTTTTTTCCCGACGTCGCCGTGAAACGGATCCATATACTCCGTCCAGTTCTCGTAATCTTTGTTTTTTATCTCGAACGAAAGCGGCGAAGCGATCGTCCTGCCCCCTATTACGCCGGACAGTATTTCGATCCTGTCCGTTTCTATTTTCATTCTGCCGCCGCGTCCGTAGCCCTGCTGACGGAGCGAAAGTTCGGCGTTTATCTTTTCTTCGTCGAGCGTTATACCGGACGGAAGTCCTTCTATAACGCCCACAAGCGCTTTACCGTGCGATTCGCCTGCCGTAACAAGTATCATGCCAGTATCTCCTTTGCCTTCTTATAGCCCTGTTCGTCCTTAAGTTCGAGCCTGAGCGCGCCGCCCGCCCCCTCGCGCGAGTGCATGACGGTCAGATTGCTTATGCTCACGCCCGCATCCGCAAGCCTGCCGAGCACGCCGACTATAGAGCCTACGCAGTCGGGCACGTCCACGTAAAGGACGTATTCGGTCATAAACCGCTTTTTGTAAGTAAGTTTGTCCCGCTTGTCCTTTGCCGACTTAAGCGACGGCGTTATGTCCCGTCCCTCCGCGATGTCGCCGCGAAGCGCGGAAAGCGTCGCGATATATCCGTCCATTTCGCGGACGAGATTGTCGCGGTTCAGATGCGCGACGGTATTCCAGAACGACGGATCGGAGGAAGCTATGCGCGTGGTGTCCGTAAATCCGCTTCCGACGATCTCTTCTTCGCCGGTCATTGCCGATGAAACAAGCGAATACGCCGCCATATGTTCGAGATGCGAGATCTTCGCGACGAGCCTATCGTGCTCGTCCGCAGTCATAACGACGGGTACTGCTCCGCACGCAAGCACAATATTTCTCACCGTTTCGAGGTCTTTCGGATTATCGTTGTAATCCACGAGTATATAATATGCGTTCTCGAGCAGACGTTCTTTCGCCGCGCGTATGCCGCTCTGTTCCGTTCCCGCCATTGGATGTCCGCCGATAAGCCGTCCTTTTATGCCGCAAAGCATGCCTTTGACGCTGCCGACGTCGGTTATTATGACACCGTCGCCGAGCGCGTTTCGAACGTCCCGCACCGTCTTTTCGACAACGGCGAGCGGAGTGCATACGATCACCGCGGTGCAGTCCGAGAAATCGAAATAAGACGTCGCGACCGACGAAATCATACCCTCGTCCAAAGCGTACGCCGCGGTATCGGGGTTGCGGCTCATACCTATGACGTCGTACTTGCCGCGAAGCGCTATGGCCATGGAACCGCCTATAAGTCCCAGCCCTATTATTCCTATTTTGTCGCGCTTGTCCATACTTTCGAAGTATAACATATTTTCATGCGGAATTGCAAGAAATATGGTACGGGTGAAACAAAAAAGCGTCGATTTCATTTTGACTTTTATGCAATGAATGCTGTGACAAAACGGAAAGGAAAACACGAAATGAGAAAACGCTTAATCGCGATTTCGCTTCCGTCCGCCCCCCATGAGCTGAGTACTTTCTCGGTCACGGCATGCAAAGCAACGGACGACGATTCGTATACGACAACCCCCGAAAGTCTCGAAAGACTTTCGGGGGTTATGAATTTTTATATTCCGTTATTGCGTTTTACGAATGTTCGGCGCCTTCATGCGGATCGATCTCGCCTTCGAGAAGTATACGGATCGAAGAGCAAAGCGCGTACGCCACTTTCTGCTGATAGTCGGCTGTAACGAGGAGAGCTTCTTCGGTCGGGTTGGAAAGGAAGCCGCACTCGACGAGAAGGGACGGCACGGGCGAACATTGCAGGATATAATAATCGCCGCTCTTTGCCGTGCGATCCGAATCGAGCGCGCCGTTCAGAACGCTCTGGACTTTATCCGCGTTCTCTTTTCCCTCCTCCGATCCCGGCGCATAGAACACCTGCGCGCCGCTTATGTCTTTACGCGGGTATGAATTCTGATGCACGGAAAGCACGAAGTCGGGCGAACTGTCATCGATTATTTTCTTGCGCGCCAGCATATCCGATTTCTTGAACGGCTTGGCGCCTCCCGCAAGGTCGACGTCGCTCGTACGCGTCATGACTACGTTATACCCCGCTTCGCGCAGGAAGTGACGCAGACTCAGAGATATGCCGAGATTGATATCGCTTTCCTTTTTGCGCGTATTCGTGCCGACTACGCCGCCGTCTATGCCGCCGTGCCCGGGATCGATCACCACGGTCATGCCGTTCAACGCCGCCGCGGGCGTGATCGCCGCCGTCAGGCACAGAGCGGTCAGTCCGCCGAATACGATCAGCCCCGCAAGTACGACAAGTATTGTTTTCTTTCTTATTACCATATTTTCTTAATAAATTATCCGCAAAAATCGGCGACCGCAAGCAACGTAATCCGATACTCGCCCAAAGCCTTAAACGAGAAGCGCGCTTCCGCTGATCCAACTTTCAAAGAACGAAACCAACTTCATATTGCCCGCGGATTCGAAACAAGCGATCAGCCCGTCGGGCGTTGCTGTCTTGCCGCTGTATTCCTTATAATAGGAACGGAGCGCCGCAAAAAATTTGTCGTCGCCTACGCCGTGGCGAACGGAATCGAAAAGCAATTCGCCTTTGACGTAAGTGTGGAAGGAATAGTCGATCTGAGAGAAGTACTCTCCGAGCGGTCTGTTCATCGACGTGTCACCACCGATATGCTCGCGGTACATTTCGGAGAACAGGATATACGACTGCATAGCGTCTGCGATCCTGTCGGTGCCGGATACGCCGTAGTCGGGGTTCTTTTCATAGAACAGCGTCGTCGAATATTCGGCAAATCCCTCGTCCATCCAGGCGTCGTTGATCTGATCGTTGCCCACGGCGGCATACCACCACTGGTGCGCTATTTCGTGGATTATCGCTTCCTCGAGCAGACTGCCGCGCAGAGAATCGGACACGAATACCATCTGCGGATATTCCATTCCGCCGTAAAGGAAAGGCGTGATCGCGACCGAAAGCGTCGGGTAAGCGTACGCTCCGAACAGCTCGGAGAACGTTCTTACTGCGGTCGCAGCCGTTGCGAGATGCGCCTGTGCCTCGGAATCCGAAGTATAATAATAGCGAACTATCGGACCGCCTTCGATCTGCTCCTCGATGCAAGTATAACGCTCGGACGCAGTCATCGCAAAGTCGCGGACTTTTTCCGCCTTGAAAGTCGTTTTAGTTTCCTCGCCGGCTATTTCCGTCGATACCGCACCCGTGCCGGCTACATTCCAGCCCGTGGGCGTCGTAAGCGTAACGTTATAGTTCGCGGGCTCGGAATAGAACGGATCGCCGTTCGAATAATACGGATCGGTACGCCATGCGCCCTCTTCGCGTACGCAGGCTATGGGATACCAGTTACCGAGATTTACCGTGTTGTTATAATAACCGAAACGGTGGCGCGCCATGGGGAGATCGAGCTCAAACGCGATCGCAATACTCACCGTATCGCCGGGCATGACCGAAAGACCCGTGACCGTAAGGATATCCTCGTCCTCGCCCGCTATTTCCCATGTGCATTCCCCGCCGTTTACGGTCACGGACGGCACCGTTATGCCGCCGTAATCGACGCCTGCCGGAAACGCATCGGATTTTTCGTTCTCGCCCACGCACCCGTAGCGTGCGCCTTCACGGAACGCCGACGGATATAAATGAAAGTATACGCTGTCAAGTTCGCCGTCCGTAGCGTTTACGTAGTCGACCGTTTCGTTTGCAGATACGGTCATTTTCTCGGTGTCGAGCGTAGCCGCTATAGTATAAGTCGTAAGTTTGGCTTCGTCGTCGCCCGGCGCGCATGCCGTCATGCAAAGCGCGGACGCAATCAACACGACGGCGGCTATAATACATACTGTCTTTTTCATTGCATTCTCCTTGTATTGGCTTCGCTTAATGTATATGCCGCGCCCCCTGCCGAAAATTCATACTTTTTTACGCGAAAACGCTTGACAAAACGCATAATCGGGCATATAATCAGAATACGATTAAATAATTGTTTAATTGTTTTATAAAATAAATCAAGGACGGTATTTATAATATGACCAAGATGTATTCGATAGAAGGTATCGACTGCGCAAATTGCGCGAAAAGGCTCGAAGACACGCTTAACAAGATTCCCGAGACGCAGGTCAGACTGTCGTTTGCGACGGAACGGCTCAGAATCACCGCGCCCGACGAACATTTCGACGCAGTAATGAAAGAAGTGCGCCGAGTGACGAAGATACTCGAACCCGACGCCGTGATGGCGGAACTGAGATGAAAAAGAAGAGCCGTATAATATCGATAGCGCTGTGCGCGGCTCTGTTCGTGCCCGCAGTGCTGTTCGACAAGATAGGCGGAATTTTCGCCGTATATCTCCCCCTCTATGCGATTTCATGGTTTGCCGCCGCGCGAACCGTGATAATCAAAGCGGCGCGTAACATCGGACGCGGGGTCATATTCGACGAGAATTTCCTTATGCTCGTCGCATCAGTAGGCGCGTTCGTTCTCAACCTCGTGTTCTCCGACTTCGAAACCGAGCTATGCGCTCCCGGCGGCGGCGAAGTCATGATGGACGGCGTGCTCGTCATGCTGCTTTATCAGATCGGCGAGCTGTTCCAGTCCATGGCGGTCGGAAAGTCGCGCAAAGGCATTAAGCAACTTTTGTCCATGCGTCCCGATTCGGCGGTCGTCGAAAGAGACGGCAGAGAGGCGGAAGTCTTCCCCGACGAGGTCGAAACAGGCGAAATAATAATCGTACGTCCCGGCGAACGGATCGCCATCGACGGAATTATCGAGTCGGGATCGGGATATATAGATTCGTCCGCAATAACGGGAGAAAGCGAACCGCGCGCGGCGACCGTCGGATGCGCCGTACAATCGGGCTCGATCTCTGTGGACGGACTGCTTAAAGTACGCACGACAAAAGAGTTCGTCGAATCGACTGCAAGCAAGATGCTCAGGCTCGTCGAAGAAGCGAGCGACAAAAAAGCCGCGCAAGAAACCTTTATATCCAAGTTTGCGAAAGTATACACGCCGCTCGTGTGTCTTGTCGCGCTCGTCGTCGCGGTCGTTCCCCCGCTTGTCGTAACGCTGACCGGAGGCGGTAACGCCTGGGGACAATGGATATATACCGCGCTGTCGCTGCTCGTCGTGTCCTGTCCGTGCGCGCTCGTCATCAGCGTGCCGCTGACGTTCTTCGGCGGGATAGGCGGCGCCGCCAAACTCGGTGTACTCGTCAAAGGTGCGGATACGTTCTCTCCTTTTCGGCGGGCTACGATCATGGCGTTCGACAAAACGGGCACTATTACCGAAGGCAGATTTTCGGTCGTCGAATGTACGCTCGGAGAGGTCGATACAAGGCTTGCCGCCGCCGCTGAAAGTATGTTCACCCACCCGATCGCAAGATCCGTTGCCGAGTACCGCGATACCGAAGACCTCGAATGCGGGAATGCCGAAGACATTGCCGGAATGGGGATCAGAGCGACGGTATGCGGCAAGCGCGTCGTCATCGGAAAAAAAGAGCTTCTCGAGTGCGAAAATGTCGAATGCGCCGAGTACTCTTCCCCGTATACTACGCTTTACGTCGGAATCGACGGGCAGTTCGCCGGCGTGATCGTCGTTGCCGACACGATAAAAGAGAGCAGTAAGACCGCGATCGCCGAGTGCAAGCGGCTCGGGATAAAGACGGTAATGCTCACGGGAGACCGCGAAGAAGTAGCCGCGGCAGTGGCGAAATCGGTCGGGATCGACGAATACTTTGCCGAACTGCTGCCCGAAGAAAAAGTCGCGATCGTAAAGAACTTGCAGGCAACGGGCGAAAAAGTCATATTCTGCGGCGACGGGATCAACGATGCTCCCACGCTCGCGACGGCGGATACGGGTTGCGCCATGGGCGGACTGGGAAGCGACGCCGCGATCGAAGCGAGCGACGCCGTCGTCATGCAGGACGATCTCCGCTCGGTCGTGAACGCGAAAAGACACTCGAAACGCGTTATTGCGATCGCGATGCAAAACATAATAGGCTCGCTGGCAATCAAACTTGCGGTCATGATTCTTGCCGTCGTTCTCGCCGACTTCCCTCTTTGGATAGCGATAATCGGAGACGTCGGCGTCTGTCTCGTCGCGATATTCAACGCCATGCGCGCGCTGTCGGTGAAAAGATATGCGCCGACTTCCGCGCAACAACCTGCCGCGCAACAGTCAGAGTAATCGCGGCATAACGATTTCGATAAATAAAAAAATAACAGCCTGCGGAATTTTCCCGCAGGCTGTTATGAATTAAAACCTTCAAATAAATTTCATCATACAGTATCATCATTTCGGATCGCACTTTTCGGCTGTTCGGACTGTCGCATTCTCACCCGTTCCGTTACGGTAAAAACAGTTGCCAATGCGATTATTCGTTTGCCGAGCGCAAATATGCGTTTTAACGGCATTTTTTCACGGCTTTCCACTACTTTACCTCGATCTTATTATTTATCTCACTTAAAATCCGCCATAACGCGACACATGCGCAAAGTCTTCATGATAATAATAATCGACGTCGCATAGTTAAAAATGTGGGAGATATTCCCCCACATGCGATATGATTCGATATTCGATCAAAAGCGCTCGAAAGTTTTCATTTTTCGGAGCGCTTTTTATTTTGATTATTTTATAAGATCGCGCACGACTTCTGACGCTATGACAAGTCCGGCGGCGGCGGGTACGAAAGAGATGCTTGCCGGCGTGCGCGACGATACGACGGGTTCTTCTTCCGAATAAACAACCTTGAGCGAGTCTATTCCGTTGTCACGGCACAGCTTGCGCATTATGCGCGCAAGCGGACAGACTTTCGTATCGTAAATATCCGCGACGCGGAAAGCGGTCGGATCGAGTTTATTCCCCGCGCCCATACAGGAAATCACAGGCACGTCAGCGGCTGCTCCGCGACGTACGATCTCTATTTTGGACGATACGGTATCGATCGCGTCGATAATGTAATCGTAACGCGAAAAATCGAAAGGCGTATCTGCGGCGAAGAACAGTTTTTCAGCAATTATTTCCGCCGAACAGTCGATTTCGAGAAGGCGACCGCGCGCCGCTTCGACTTTATCGAGTCCCACGGTTTTTTCGGTGGCGAACAACTGACGATTGAGATTCGACTGCGAAAAGACGTCGCCGTCGACGAGCGTAAGACTGCCCACGCCTGCGCGTACGAGCGCTTCAGCCGCATGTCCGCCCACGCCGCCCACGCCGAAAAGCAGGACACTGGCGTTCTTCAGTTTTTCCGCGCCGTCGTTTCCGATCAGTCCGATTGTGCGGTCGTTGCGAGTTTCCATACCGCTATTCTATCACAAACCGAAGCTTAAGGTAAAGGAAAAAGCGGTCAAAGACTTGACTTTGCGTCATGCGAAGTATTATTATCTCGGTATGAAGTACGAAAAAGTTTTCCATACGCTCGAGCCGGTGTTCGATCACGACAGCCGCGTACTCGTCCTCGGCAGTATGCCTTCGCCGAAATCCCGTGAAGTCGGGTTCTATTACGGTCACCCGCAGAATCGGTTTTGGCGCGTTCTTGCCGAAGTGTTCGGAGCGCCGCTCCCCGTAGGGACAGAGGAACGCAAAGAATTCGTGCGACGCAGGCGCATCGCGCTCTGGGACGTGATAGCGGAATGCGACATCACGGGCGCGGCGGATTCGAGCATAAAAAACGCGATACCGAACGACTTTTCGCTCATTACTTCGACGTGCGACATACGCGAAGTTTTTACTGTCGGGCGCACCGCAACAAATCTGTATAAAAAATTCACGGGCAACGACAGCGTCTGTCTGCCCTCTCCGAGCGGAGCTAACTGCGCGGTAAGTTTCGATAAACTCGTAAGCGCATATGCCGCTATAGCAAAAGCGACCGAATAAATATAACCGATAAGAATAAGCCGCTCTTTTTCGAGAGCGGCTTACTGTTATTCCGTACATGCGGCAAATGCCGATATAAAATTTATTCCACGAATTCGCGGTACAGAGAAGCGATCGCTTTTTCGTAATCGTCGTCTTCGACTGCGACAATGATATTCATTTCGCTCGAGCCCTGATCGATCATACGGATATTTATGTCTGCGTCGGACAGCGCTTTGCAAACGCGGTACGCCGTACCTTTCATCTTGTTCATGCCGTGTCCCACGACGGCGATAAGCGCAAGCCCCTTGCTCATTTCTATGGTCGTGGGCTTGCAGTTCTCCTTTATGGCTGCGATCGTGTCCGCAAGCGTCCTGTCGTCGGTCGGATCGATAACGAGCGTAACGGTATCGATACCCGTCGGCATATGCTCGAGCGAAATACCGTTGTCGTAAAGTATATCGAGTAAGCTCTTGCAGAATCCGATCTCGTTGTTCATCATCTGTTTTTCGAGGAAGATCCCGACGAAATTCTTTTTGCCCGCGATACCCGTAATGACGGCGTTTTCCGAACGGCTGAACTTGCCGCGAAGCAGATCCTCGTATTTTATGATCATCGTACCCTTTGCTTTCGGGTCGAAAGTATTGCGAATGTTGATCGGAATACCCGCCACGTTCACGGGGAAAACGGCTTCGGGGTGAAGCACGCCAGCGCCCATATAAGAAAGCTCGCGCAGTTCGCGGTACGTCACCATTTCGATGACTTTCGGGTTCTTCACTATGCGCGGGTCGCAAACCATAAAACCGCTTACGTCCGTCCAGTTCTCGTAAACCGACGCATGAACGGCGCGCGCCACGATAGCGCCCGAAACGTCCGAGCCGCCGCGCGAAAACGCCTTGATATTGCCCTTTTCGTCGGTACCGTAAAATCCCGGAACGACGGCGCGCTTCGCTTTGGACAAAACTTCGCCCGCAAGCTCCTGCGTAAGATCCGCGTCGAGAACGCCTCCGTTGAAGCGAACGATATCCGCCGCGTCGACGAACGTATAACCGAGCAGTTTCGCAAGCACTTTCGCCGAAAGATATTCGCCGCGGCTGACGATATAATCGTAAGTCGCATCCGTGATTGCGTGCGCAAAAATGCGTTCGATATCGCCCGACAGATCGAGATTGAGCCCGAGCCCGCTTATTATCTCGCCGAAACGGGACGAAATAATATCCATTATTTCGCGCTTGCCCCGTTCCGTCGGCTCTTCGTACAGTCTGATGAGTAAGTCGGTGACTTTCGTGTCGCCCGCTTCGCGTTTACCCGGCGCGCTTACGACAACGAATTTCGCTTCCTTGTCCGCGAGCACTATATCGCGTACCTGCGCAATGCTTTGCGCGTTCGCCATCGACGTTCCGCCGAACTTCAGTGTTTTCACTGCCATAAAATCTATCCTTTCCTGAAAATTGTATTTCGATCAATCGGCGCGTATATCGCGCAGTTCGTAATAATATCGCTTTTCCCACGCCTCACCCATCGAAAAGGTTTTGCGCGGCAACACGCCGTGAACGGCTATGTATCCGAAAAATGCGGCTTTGGATATTGCGGGCATCACGAATCCGATCGCCCCGTGCTTTTCGCAAAGCTCGCGAAGTTCGGCTTCGCCGTGGACGTAATCCACCTTGGCTTTCGGATGCGCCGCGATATAACCGTCGATATACGACTGTACCGCGCGGTAAGTTTCGATCCCGTCCGCGTCGCACGGAGCTTCCGCGTCCGTCTTTCCGACGACGGTAAATTTTCCGCCCCTGCCGAAATCGAGCTTATCCGCTTCGATGTCCGTATTATATAATATTCTGTGTATGGGATGGAAGACAATCGCGTCGGAGCGGAGGTTTTCTATTTCGACGACCGCATAACGCGCGCGTGCGGCGTGCCTGTCGCCCGCGGCTTTAAGTTCCTCGTAAAGCGCTTTTGCCGACGCAAGCGAGTGATTGCCGTCGCCGACGAGAATAAACGGTTTGCCTTCTTTCTCGGCTTTACGTTCGAGCGCGCTTAACGCGCCGAGAACTCTCTGCGGATCGTCCACCGAAAAACCTTCCAGTTTTCCGCCCCTGCCGAGGTCGGCTTCGTACAGCTTTACGCCTTTACCGATAAGCGGTTCGACGACCGTACGGTCTTCGTCGTCGATAAGGCAAAGCACGTGCGACGCATCAAAGCGCGACGCGCGACGCACCGCCAGTCTGGGCGGAATGCGCTCGAGTACCGTTCCCTCGGTGGCGCGCACGGGCGCATCGCCCGAAAACGCATACTTTTCGAGATCGACCGTACATACGAGCCCGTACCTTTCGACGCCGCCCGTCGTCCGTTTCGTAAGTATAAGTCCGTTTACTTTTTCGAAAATTCCCGCCGCGGCGTATCTTTCCGCGCATTCCGTAATAAGCGGGATACGCGCGTCTATATCGCCGAGAAACGCTTCGGGACAAATCAGATTGAGCGTGCTGGGCGCCGATCCGATCCGCGACTTTTCGCTTTCCCAATACTCGGGCGAAGAAGTGTACTGATCGCAAGCGACGACAGCCCACTTATCGTTCGGCTCGGACGGGATCAGAAATTCGCCGCAAGCTATAACGCTCATCTCCGTCCCCGCTTTTTCTTCGTATCCTTAGCCGCCTTGAGTCCGAATACCTGTTCAATAACGTCGGCGAGCATTACCGCGTCGTAATAGCGGTCGAGCTTACCGTCTTTGGCTACCGAAATAATGCCCGTTTCTTCGCTGACGACGATAGCGAGCACATCGTACTGTTCTGTCACGCCGAGAGCGGCGCGGTGACGGGTGCCGAGTTCTTTGGGAAGCGACTGGTTCTGCGACAGCGGCAAAAAGCAACCCGCCGCAAGAATTTTGTTACCGCGGATAAAGACCGCTCCGTCGTGAAGATCGGCATTGGTATTGAAAAGACATTCGATAAGCGGCTGGCTCAGACGCGCGCCGAGCGCCGTACCGCTTTCGAGAATATGTTTCGGAAGCGTCTGCGTGGTAAGCAGTATAAGCGCTCCGCAATTGTCCTTAGACATATTGAGCACGGCTTTGACTATATCGTCCACCGCTTCGCGAAGCTCCTCTTCGGTGCTGTCGTAATCGGTCTGAAACGAAACGTTCTCGGAACGGCTCGCCACCTTGATGAGCGCGCGGCGAAGCTCCTGCGGGAACATGGCAAGCACCGCTATTATTATAAGTAAAAATCCGTAACCGAATACGCTGCCCATCACGGGGAAACCTATAAGCGGACTGGCAAGCACGAGCACCGTTATGACGAGCAATACCAAAAATTTCGCAAGCGGCGAGGAATTGTTTTTCCTCAAAAGCACGAGCACCGTATAAACTACGGCAAACAGCAACGCGATGTCGATAACGCTTACGATTATGCGTCCCACGCTTGCGAATTCGGCGACGATGTTCTGTCCGAATTTAGGAAAGAAATCGATCGCGTCGAACGCTTCGGACGAATGAGCAACGCCGAGCCCGACCGAAACGCACCAAAGCACGGCGGTTATTCCGAGCGCCACGAGCTTCAGTACGATATCGCGCACGAAAATCGCCTTCATTACGCGAACGAAAGCGTTTTCGCCTTTCTTATCGTTTTTTTCCGGTGTCACCGGTGTCTTAAGATCAGCCATCGGGAATATTATATACTTTTATTCGATAATTTTCAATAGTTTTAGGCAAGTATTTTTCGGTAAACCGAATTTTATTCGTAAAAATTCGGTTATTTGTCCTCTTGCCCGTCGTCCGCGTCATCGTCACCGTCGAAGTCTTCGAACGGATCGACCGACTTGATGTCCAAGAAAACGTCGTCGTCCTTCGGCTGTTCGTAATCCATTCCGAACACCGCGACTTTTACGTTCTTCTTCGGGTCGGGCATTTCGCTGTATTTGCGTTCGTACTTACGCACGATTACAACGATCGGAACGAGCGCGCCGAGCGCAAGCACCGCAACGGTAATATACCCGACGAGCGGAAAGGTCGCCCACGCGTATCCGCGTCCCGCCGCTTTGCTCGCATTGAGAGCGTCTGCGAAACCGTCTTTTGTAACCGACAGTGCGATCGTTTCCGCCGCCACAGCCATCTGTTTGGCATAATCGCCGTTTACGCGCTTAAGCCCGTCGAGCGTATCGGCAGATGTGCCCGAAATATTCTCAGAGCCCGACGTTTCGCGGTCGCCTATGAAGAATCCGGAATCCGCCGCGCTCGTCATCGCGCATATGCCGAAATTGCCGTAATACCGCCCGGCGTCGGACACCAGATAAGGCGGCGTATACGGAAGATCGTCGAGCATACGCGACGCATAGTCCGCCTGATTTGCCGCCGGCTCCGCAACGTAACCGCCGAAGCCCGCTTCTTCGGCGACATTCAGAATAAACTCGCCGTGAGCGGTAGGCGCCTCGTCGAAATATGTCATTATGCGGTCGCCGCCCAAACGGTCTATATTGATCGCGAGCAGCAACGACTGTCTGCCGTTTGCCGTCAGTTCGGTAATATACCGACCCGACCCCGCATAGTCTATCTCACCCATACCGTAGAAAACGAAATCCACGTCTACGGACATTTGCGAACTCACTTCTTCCGCCGAAAGATATTCGGCGAGTTTTACGAGAGTGGCTACGCCCGTGGCGTTGTCCATTGCGCCCTCGGCGTTCGTGCCGTTGAAGTAAACGTAACGGCTGTTTCCCGACACCGCGACCGTCGAATATCTGTTGTCGTAATGCGTGCCGATGACGATTCGGGGTCGGCTCGAACCCACGCCGCCGCGCACCGAAGCGATTATGTTCTGCGACGAGAACGCGTCGCCGTAAGTCGTAGTCTGATCGAACGACTGGCGTTTTACGCTCCCCTCCGGCATAAAGCCGGACAGCCTGGTCTGCAGCCAGTCGGCGGCTTTCTTTTCGCCGTCCTCGCCGTCGGGCGCGGCGGTACGGGTCTGCGAGGTACGGTCGGGGCACGCGTCAAGAAATTCCGCGAGCGTTTCCGACATCCCGATTTCGTCGAATATCTTTGTTTCGGGGACTTCCGTCACGGCTCCGCAACCGGTAAACGCGATGAGCGGCAGGAGCGAAACGGTCAGACACAACAATACGAGAGAAAACTTTTTCGCCATGTCACACCCCCATTATATAGCTGACTATCGAATATACAGAGAACAGCAGATTGACAAGACAGTACACGCCGCAAAAAGCGTAGACCGAACGCGGAATATACCGCTTCGGCATTCGGTAAACCGCTTCGAAAAGCGTGTACAGCGCGACTGCGGCGGCAAGTAAAACAAACCGTACTATCGTCTCGCCGTAGACGGTGAGATACGGGAACGGAAAATACAGCATGGAAAACGCACCGTAAACGAGATAACCCGCGCCGTAAAAAATACGCAGTACGTATTCCATATCGCTCACCGCTCCGCCGCCCATAAACCTGAACATACCGAATGCGATAAACCGCGCCAGCTCGTACACGATGAGAGGGCTCAGTCCCGCAAGCAGGAACGTGACAAGCTCGTTACCCAGCATGTTGCCGACAACGGCGTTATACCCGCTTGCCGCGATAAAGTATGCGACGGTTCTGCGCATGACGAAATAATTGCCGAAGCACAGGCAGACGTAAAACAACGCGTATACGACCGCATTCGGGATTTTCTTTCCGAGCAGCAACCCCGCCACGGCGTTCGGCTTTCTTTTCGGTTCTCCGTTTATGTTTATTTTATCCATATATCAAATCTCGTTTACCGTCCGAACGACTATCGTTTCGCTCGCGACTTCTCTCGGCACGGTGCCGTTCTTCATGTCCTCGTCCAACTCGGCGAGTACAAGCAATATGCGTTTCAGCCTTTGTTCACCGAAACGTCCCGCTTCGCGTCTGACGGCGTACAGCGCGTTGTCGCGGATGCCCAGCCCTTTCTTTATCGCTTCGTCGTCGGTTTCCGTCAGACAGTAGTACATTTTCCTGAAATGCGACGACAGAGTACCGAACAGAGTTTCGGGCTTGCGCAAGTCCTCGCCGAACGAATCGTATACATCGAGCGCCAGTCGGGCGTTACCCGCCGCCACGGCGTTCGACAACTGCCATACCGCATAATCGTGCTCGGGAGTAACGAGCGCGCGCACATCGTCCGCCGTCATCGTACCGCCTGCTCGGTAAGACGCAAGCTTCCAGAACTCGCCGCTTATACGCGACATATCGTTACCGCAGTATTCGGCGAGAAGTTTGGCCGCTTCGCTCTCGACGGTCACGTCGTACTTTTTCGCTTCCGCCGCCATCCAGCCGAACACGGTCGGAGTATCGAGCGGAGAACAGTCTATCACCTCGGCGCGGGAAAGAAAACGCGAAATTTCCTCTTCCCGCTTGCCCGCTTTCTTCCCCTTCTTTACTTCGGGCTGAGCCGTCACGACAAGCACTGTCGAAGTTTCGTTTTCTCCGAACGAACTCACGAGCGAAACGTCGATCAGTCTGTCGACCGCGACAAGCCGTTTTTCGCTCATCATCGGCACGGCGTTCAAAGCGTCGCGCAGAGCCGTAGCGGACGGACTTTCGAGCGTGACCGCATTGAGCTCTGGCATCGTAACGAGTCTTTTGAGAAGTCTGACCGCATTCGAACGCAAATATTCGTCGCTTCCGGTCAGAAGATACAAAGGTCGCACGTCTCCGCCGTTTATTCGTTTTTTCAGTTCGGAGAACTTCATAAGAATAATTATATCACTTTTTTACGTTATTATCAAGAATTATATTCCGATTGTATTAAATATAAATGAAAAACTCCGTTGCAAACACATGCAAAGGAGTTTTAGGACTCAGCCTTTGTATTTTGTTCTGAAGCCCGGATTTTCTTCGGGTCTGAGCGCATTGGGATAACTGATGTCGGTTTTTATGTCATGCGCGATCTTCTGCAGTTTCGCCGTGATCATGTACGGGTCGGTTATGTCCCACAATACCTGCGACTTATACGCGCCCGAGATATAAATATCGCCGACTTTAAGCAATCTGTCGATAAACCCGACTTTGAGATTTACGCCGGTGATTTCCGAATAATAAATACTGTTTACGTCTATTCCGACCAAACCGCTTCGGATAATGATACGCGTATTCGTGAAAGCGTATTCGATGTTCTTATGCTCGCGGTTGGCAGTCAGTACGCCCGACAGCCATATCCAGACCGGACACAGATGAAAAAGAAAGAACACCACTATGAATACTATAAGCGGAGGCGGCATCTCCAGGAACGCGCCGGTACCGATCATGATCCCTATAAACGATCCGTCGAAAATGAGCCAGATGAGTACAACGGGAAGCATACTGAGTATTCTTGCAATAATAAACGCCGCTTTTTTCGGTTTGCCGCGCCACAGGATCTGTTCGTCATCACACAGAATATCCTCGATACAGTTGCAATTCATCGTATCGTCTGTTTTGAAATAATTTTCGTCGAACTTTGCCATAGCCGTATTATACTATATATTCGGCGGTAAATGCAAGCGTTTCGGAAATATTACAGGAAATTAAGCGGGATCGGCCAGCAATCGAGAGCAATCGATTCGGCATAGAACGCCGCGCCGTCTATGCATGTGCTTGCGTCCACGTTCTGCCCGCCGTCGGCATATGCTTTGGCTTGCAGAAGTCTGTCGAACAGATTGTTGAGCACGTTATTGTTCAGAAGCAGATAAAAAAGATTTTCGCGTTCGTGCCAGCCGTCGATCATGCTTTCGAGCCTTGCAGTAAGCTCGGTATTGACTTCGTCCTCTTCCGAATTTTTCGCGGTTTCGCTCACCTCGTAAAGCTCGGATGCAAGCGAGTTGAAATAAGTGCTTGTCGCAACTATCTCGAATATCGCGAAACCGACAACGATCGCAAGCAGTACGGATATGGTAATCAGCTTTTTCACCAGTTCTTACCTCCCGCGATCGCGATCTTGCCCGTAAAGCACTTCGAGCGTTTGGGCGAAACATAGACGGTGCCGTCCTGTCTGACGTCCATATACAATACGTCTTTGAGATTGCGCACTTCCTTGCCGAGTGCCGCTTTGTTCATCTGCTCGTCGGTAACGCCCGCCATTTCCATATTTTCTTTTATCGGCTTTCCGTCGATGAGTATGGGAAGCGGACGAAGCGCGGGCGTCGGCTCGGTCGGATCGGATTCCTTTTCGATGACCGAAAACTTACCGTTCGGCTCGACGATCGCGTACTGGATATCCTTTATGTCGGGATAGCCGCCGCTGCGCGCGCTCATGATAACGTCGTCTACGCTCATATTGGTTTTTTTGAGATTCTCGTAAACAAGCCCGTTCGGATCGACGACGATAACGCTGCTACCGTCCACCATGCGCCTGAAACCGAAGTGCTTGCGCGAGACGAAAGTAATCACGACATCGAGGAACGCGAGCGTGATTATCGGAACGATGCCGAAATGAAGCGGAATATACGGGTCGTTCATAGGCAGACAAGCGACCTCTGCGAGTATGAGAGTTATGACGAACTCGAAAGGCTGCATCTCTCCTATCTGCCGCTTGCCCATAATTCTGATCACGAAAAAGACCAACAACGCGATTATCGCGGTTTTTATGAGTAATATAATCACGCTTGTATTTTGCGAAGATTTCGGCGGATTATGCAGACCGTATACAGACCTTGCACGTCGCCGTCGTCGCCTTGCCGATAAAGATCCGAAATTATGCGATTTTGATCACGAAAATATATAAAATCATACGATCTTTTATGTGAGCACGAAAGTTTATCGGCGGCAAAACGAACGGCGGCTGTCGATAAACAGCCGCCGTCATACTCAATTAATAACAAAAATCGAAATTACATAAGATATTCGAAAAAGCTCAGTTGCAAAAGATTAGGGAAATATAAAATATAAATATAATCCGCAAATCTGCCGTCGTGCTCGTTCTTTCCGACAAATTTCCAACGATACTCCGATTCGAAATCAATCAAATAGGTGGCGGGTATCTCCTGTTTTGCGGACTTGAACGATTCGATAATTCGATTTATATCTTCCTCTGCTTTTTCGTTTCTTCCCGTCGTAAAATCTTCGAGAAATTCAGTAGGTTCTTTCTTGAGCTTATATACATGACACTCCTCTCCATCGCTTGGCCAACCAATTGTGGAATTATGATACAGGAGTTCCATATCGTCAGGGATCGTTATTCCCCAACGCGAATACATAATTTCCGCCGTTGTCTTAGACTTAAACATACATGCCGTCGCAAACAATAAACAAGAAACAAACACACACAATAAAACCGATAAACCTATAAATCCAATTGTGATTTTTGTTTTTGTATTCATTTTAGTACTCCCGAAAAACCGACTCGCACTCACACCACATTATACATAGCCTTACAACAAGGAGCCGTAGTGTCAAGACTGTTTGCATAAGTTATATATCGATAGCGTCCTTGAGTATAACTGATAGCTACGCTCGTGGCGAAAAAGTTTTCAGTAATTCTAATTGTAGTTGTTTGTTCTCCTCCGACGGTTTTTTTAACCGAATCATTCAGCCCTCTCCAATATTTTGCATCGTCGTCGAAACACATTTTTGAATTGTATTCTACGGTTAAACTATAAGAAAACGGATTTCTTATCGTTATAATCCACTCATTGCTATTCTTTGTCATACTTAATATATGAATGAAAGTAGAAGAGATATTAGTTGCTATTTTCATTGTTCCGCTTGCATTCAATTCATTTGCATGTATAGAATATGTACCCGAATTTCCCGAAAAACGTACAGCTATATGAGATGCTCCGTAATTTTCAGTAATTTCAATATCTTTTGTCTCTCCAGCATTAATAAAAACTTCTTTGATATGTGCTAAATTAAACCACGTTTTCGAATCATCTTCGTTACACATATATTCGTTGTACTCAACCAATCTGCGTTCATTAAAATTATTTGTCAACCTAATTAACCACTTGTTTCCGTACTTACCCAGAATACCTATATTTTCGTAGTAATTAAACGTAATTTTTGAGACCAAAGGCGTAATATTTCCATTAGTATCAAGATTATCGGCATAAATAATCGAACGCTCGTCATCGTTAACTATTCGACTGAAAGCGACATGTGTACCCAAACCATTTTCCATAACGGTAACCGTTTTTGTTGCGTTTGCGGGGATGCTGAGTTTTACAATATCTGTCAAACCCGTCCAATTTTTCGCATCTCTTTCGAAACACATTTTAGCATTATAAAATACTTCGATTTCGGTATCCGTCGGATTTGTTACAGCGACAGACCACCCATTATTTGTCGAATTACGACCATTGTTTTTCAACCGAACCGTCTCGTCGACATTGATAGTTATATTAGTATAAAACGGAATCAATTCACCGGCTTGCTGCGCTTCATACATTTTTTGAACAAAATGACTTGTTATACCATCGTACTTTTCCTCTGCGAAATCATATAAGTCTTTAATCAATATCTTTTTACTATCTGCACTCGACTTTGTATATTCAAATTTATGTATTGAGTAAAATAAATCTTTCTCGCTTACCGTTTGTCCTTCCGCCAACTCATAAGCCGATCCACCAAAAATAGAGCTTCCGTATGCAATATCATATGTGATTTGAGAAGCAACGACAACTGAACCGAATACAGGCACATAATCCGACTTTAATACTTTATTGGAACGCATATGCGTCAATAATTCCGCAGCCAATTCATATCCATAAAGCGAAAATCCGGCTATGGTTGTAGATATTACGCCGGTATATAAAGTAGAAGATTCAGTATCATCGTCGGAATATATTACGATTCCGCTTTGACATATTACATACTCGGAAATCAATTCTTTAGTTGTATTTATCAACTGCCGAATCTTATATTGATCTTTAAAATCCGCTGTGATTAATAACGTCTCATACCGTTCTATCCTATTATTAAGCTCCGCGATAACATCAATTTCGAATTTTTTATATTCAAATTCGCCGACATTATCATAATTTATTAAAGTATTATCGTTTTCGCATACATTTTCTTCGACTTCATCTGCTAATGCAACCGAATAAGACGGATAACCGATAAAAATAAACGCAAGACAAGCAAATATTGCTAAAATGCAAAAAATACTTACAAATCGCTTAAACGCTTTTTTCATTTACTATTCTTCTTGTTAAAATTATCCGTAATTTATACATAAACTCAATTCATTACCATTCAGATAAAAAATCATGTACATATCGCAATCATATAAACTTATTTCCGCAAATGATTATATTCTCATAGCGTTATATAAAACCCGACATTGAAAGCTGAAAAATCGGTTTTCCAGTGATTTAAGGCAAGTCTATCTTACATGTTGATTCGAGAATTTCTATTATTTTCGTCTTACTATATTCCGTACTAACGCATAACAAAACCGTGACAATAAAAGACAAATAAAACGTTTTGTAATCCTATATCATTTCTTACTTAATGATACCGTTTTTTATAATTAAACTCAAAAAATGTAATAGTATTATAATACTATACGGTTATTATGTCAAGAAAAGCGAATGCGAAAATTCATATATGTTCAAACTTAACGAAAACTTCTTCGTAATTTTAATTTCCAAATGATTTGATTATCAGTTCGTGTCAACATTTTACCACGAGTACCGTAAAATAAAAAATTGTACTGCAGTCTGCAGTAACCGAAGTTTTTTCGATTTTTGTATGTTATAATACGATACAATAAACTGATAGAAATCGCAACAATACTCAAAAATGACAATGTCCCCGAAAAATGCGATATATACAAAATCGAGCAGTTACCGTAACCGTATAAAAATTGGCGGCTGTCTATCGACAGCCGCCGTCATACTCAATTACGCGGATTTTACTTATATGCTTATATGAACACTTAATCTTTGTGGGAAAACCCGGGACAGTTTACGTGAAAGAGCGCATCTATCGCGCGGTGGATCTCGCGGCAAAGATCGGACGTGCCCAGCCTATAGTGCATTTCTTTGCCTTCCCTGCGCGACACGATCAGTCCCGCGCTCTTGAGAAGGCGAAGATGATGCGCGACCGCGGGGCTCGACATACCGACGAGCCCGGCTATACCCGCCACGCACTGTTCGCTGTGGCAAAGCAGCCAAAGGATCTTCAGCCGCGTCCCGTCGCCGAGTTGCGCGAACGCTTCCGCCACCGCGACGCAATCCTCGGTGCGCGGCAGCGACGCTTCGAGCTTTTCGTTATCGTTTCCGTGAGAATGATCCATTTCCGTTCTCCCCCGATCGTCGACTCGGACGACCGTGAATGCGCGCCGTAGCCGCGGCTCACTTTTTCCAAGTCAAATCGTCGTTGTACACATACCCCGCCACAATATCGAGCTTGCCTTTGAACAGCTGTTTACCCGGCTGAGTACGGTTCTCAATGACTATATCTTCGGTCGAGAACGCGATCATATATCCGTCCTCGGCTTCCATAACGACTTTATAAGGCTCTTTCACATACGACGAGAATACAAGGCGATCGCCGTTTTTGCTCTTGCCGAAATCTATGATCTTGACGCCCTTGCGGTAACGTCCCATGACGTCTATGTCGGCGGCGATCACGCGCTTGCCGAAGCCGCGGTTCGTAAGCATGGCTATTTCGCCGTCGGGAGTGATCTGCTTTACGAGTATACAATAATCGTCGTCGGTGAGCTGTATGCCCTTTACGCCCGCGGCGATCCTGCCCTGAAGCGGAATATCAGACATATCGGCATTCAGGCATATTCCGCCCGCGGTTACGAATATGAGCGAACAGCCGGGCTGTTCGGGCTCGATCGCGATTATTTCGTCGCCGCTGTTTACCTTGCAGACCTGGAACGCGGATTTTACTACGCCGAATTCCGTCCACGCCGTCTTTTTGACCATGCCCTGTTTTGTATAGAACAGCAGGTTTCCTTTCGGAAGCGTCTCTTCGACGGGAAGAACGTACAAAACTTTTTCGTTTTCCGCCGCATCCTTGACGAGCTTGGAGAGCGGCTGTCCGACGTCGCGCCATTTTCCGTCTGGAACGGAATCGACATCCATCTTATAGCAGTTGCCGAAATTCGTAAAGCAATACAGTCTGTGCTCGGTATCCGTTTTGATTATGGACGAGCATATCTCTTTTTTTGTCGAATTGTCGGTGAAGTCGCGCGTAGCCTGTCCGAAACTGCGTACGGACATCTTCTTTATCTGACCGAACGCGTTGAACGCGACCACTACGTCCTCTGTCGGCGCGCCCTGAGTGCGATCCGTCACCGTATATTGCTTGAGATCGGAAAGCATTTCCGATTTGCGCGCTTCCTTGTACGTGCGCTTGATGCCGTTAAGCTCCTGCTTAACCGTTTCCATCTGAAGTTTTTTGCTTCCGAGGACTGCCTGGAGTTTGTCTACGAGCGCTTTGACTTCGCGGAGTTCCTGCTCGAGCTTATAAACCTCGAGGTGAGTAAGTCGCGCGAGACGGAGATCGAGGATCGCCTGCGCCTGCACTTCGGACAGTCCGAAACGCTTGCGGAGTTTGTCTTTTGCGTCCGATGTGGACGAGCTGTTTTTGATTATCTTTACGACCTCGTCGATATTCTGCACCGCGATGACAAGCCCTTCGAGTATGTGCATGCGTTTCTTCGCGGCGTCGAGATCGTATTTCGTACGGCGGATTATTACGTCGCGCTGATAATCCACATAATACGCGATTATGTCGAGCAAGCCCATCTGCTGAGGCTTACCGTTCGCGATCGCGACCATATTGATACCGAAACTCGTGGAAAGACTCGTGCCCTTATAGAGCATTTCGAGTATGGCTTTGACGTCGCCGTCCTTTTTGACCTTGATAACGGCGCGCATACCGTTTCTGTCCGACTCGTCGGTAATGTCCTGTATGAACATCAACGGACCTTTCTTGTCCTCTTTGAGCTTGAGCACGCTTTCGAGAAGCGCGGCTTTGTTCACCTGATAAGGAAGTTCGTCGATGACTATCAGTTTTTTATTCGCATCCTCCTCGATGTGCATACGCGCGCGGAGTATGATTTTACCCTTGCCCGTTTCGTACGCCTTGACGAGTTCTTCCCCGCCGATCACATAACCGCCGCTCGGGAAGTCGGGTCCTTTTATTATGCGCATC
>CAJUKR010000014.1 GCA_910587025.1 uncultured Christensenellaceae bacterium | reverse complement strand
ATCTGTCCTTTTTTCTTGCTATATTATCCCGCGATCGCTATTGTATTTGTACGACCGGTATAGTATATAGCATTGAAGGTACCGGTGTTTTACATATCCGGTGCATTTCTTTTCCTTGCGAATGATATGGAAAATATATACCTAATAGTGTGTATTCGGACTAAGGGTCTTAATTCCTAATATCCAGTGGATTGCTTATCTTCCGCACTTGAGTGCATTTATTGTGTGTTGCGTTAAAAGGCGCTTGTATATTACATATCTGTTACATCTCTTTTATTTGTGTATGATATGGAATAATTACATCTTTTTTTGTGAAGTGGCGGGAGGAACGCGGTCGCGCATTTTATAGTGCGCGGCAAAGTGATTTGCTTGTTTTTGGCAAATTGTTTGCAATGCTTGACAAAATCCGCAGTTTTTGTATAATTGATGTTATGGTATACCAAGATGTTACAGACGAGTTGAAACGGCTTGCAAGCGAAAAGTTCGCTTCCGACGATAAGTATCGCGCCAGGCACGAACGCGTAGTCAATACGAAACTGCCGCTTTACGGCGTGATGACTCCTCCGCTTCGTGCGCTCGCGAAACGGATCAAGTGCGAATATCCCGAATTTATCGACGATTTTTTCTCTCGCGAAACATATTCTTTCGAAGAGGTTTTGCTGTGCGGTTGGCAACTCGGAAAGGATTACGACGAAAACGTGCGCATTCTGAAAATGATTATTCCGCGTATGGACAGCTGGGCGCATCCCGATCAGATTATAGGAAAGTTCGGGTGGGCGCGCGATCGCGACCGATTGCTGTCCGAGTTCGAATATCTGAGATCTGGCGGCGAGATCGAAGTGCGGGCTTATGTGATGCTTATGTTCACTAACTTTCTCGACGAAAAGGGACTTGCGACCGTTCGCCGCGAATTGCCTGCAATACCGCTCGGCGCATACTATATCGACATGGCTGTTGCGTGGCTGCTTTGCGAGATCGTCGTGAAATTTTACGATATAGGCATAGAACTCCTGTCCGAGCCGTATCTGACGCCGTGGGTTGTCAATAAGGCGATCTCGAAGTGCAGAGATTCTTACCGACTGACCGCCGAACAAAAAGAATTCCTCAAGACCTTGAAAAAATAAAAATCGGACGTGATCCGAAATCCGATCTTAATGAATATGCCAATAGAGCGATAAGCGCCCCGATCATTTGATTTTCGGGACGCTTTTGATTTTAATGCGCGTTTTTACTTATTTTATGAGTTTCGATGTAATATCCGATATGATCCGCTTGTTTTCGGAATTGAGCTTGCGATAACTTCTGACGAGTTCGCGTTCCGTTTCGGTCAGCTCGACCGAATGATGAATATTTCCGAAATCGTCTTGTCTGCCCGTAAGATAATCCACAGAGCAATCGAAGAAGTCGGCGATCGAAATCAATGCGTTGTAATCCGGCAACCGTCCGAGATTCGTCCAGCCGATAACCGTCGGATACGGAATACCGCTTTTGTCCGCGAATTTTTTGCGATTGAGTCCGCTTTCGGCAAGCAATTCGTTGAATCTGCTTAAAAATATATTTTCCGTCACTTTGATGTACCGCCTCGTTTTTATAAATAATAATATAATTTATCTAAAAAGATATTGACATATCTAAAAAGATGTACTATAATGCAAGCATGTATCTAATTAGATATAAATATCGGAATAGATAGGTGACTGAATTATGAAAAGAAAACTGATCGCTATGCTTTCCTGTGTACTTGTATTTGTACTTGTGCTCGGAATCTGTCTTTTTTCGGCATGCGGCGGTACGGATCCCGGGACGCAGCCTCCGGGCGGATCTGACACGGAAACCCCTGTAGAGCCGGATATTTCGATAGGCTCGGGCAATGAAGAAGCCGCTATACGTGCGCTTTTGCGCGGACTGACGACGGATTTCTCGAGCGCGCAGGCAAATGTACAGGCGATGGGAAAGATCGGAATGAGAGAACGGGGAGAGCAAAGCCAAAGTATGAGCGTATATGCTTGGGATGCCGATCTTGCCGCGTCATACGGATCCGAGTCCACAGTCATGATGTTCGACGGGGATTACGACTATGGCTTACGCTCGGATACTGCAAATCTTGCGGATGCAATGGAGCAGCTGAAAGACGATCCGATGAATAGCAATTTATATTACGTAAACGGAAATATCTTCGAAAAAAGCAAATATGACGATTCGTATTATATAGATTCGTACAATGCGGACGGTATAGATATATGCGTGGACGGCATTTTCAACGGTGCATGGCTATCCGATATAAACGAACTTTTAGGATTGGATATTTTGTCGAACTGGACGTTCGAAAGTTTGAAAGAGGATATAGCGGCACTGACAGTCGGAGAAATGCTTGATTGTATTACTCGCGTGACGAAGTCGACGATGCCGTTTTTGCTCTACGATTTCGGGGGTATCGGCGATCAATTTACGGAAGACACTGAATTCGGAGAGATGTCTGTGTCGGATATTTTCGATGCGCTTGCCGGAATAATCAAGGCGCTTGGCGTGGATTACAGCCGCGGCGGCGATCTGTACGAATTTTTACATTGGCTTTTGACCGATTCGTTTAAGATTAACGTTACCGAAAACGATCAAGGCAGCACACTGACCGTGAAAGAAAACGAAATAGCGAAACACGTTCTCGATTTTGTCGAGGACTTTAGGTCGTATAAAGACGGCAACGTAAACGATGCGATCAAAAGTATGTTCAATATCGATTTGAGAACAACATTCGATTCGGTGAAAAACATAGTGAAGGGAACAATGACGGTAGACGACGTACTCAAGATCGTATCCGACGTTGTGTCCGATTACGGACTTTCTTACGATCAGGTGATTTCGTTTATCGATTCTATTGTAAAAGCGGTGACGGGCGATTCGGACATCGGTTTTACGGAAGAGCATAAAGCATATACGGTGGATGAATTCATCAAAGACGTTTCGGGCAATGAAATGGACTATGCTTCCGCTATTTCTACGGCGGAAGAGTATATGGACAGCTATCTCGAAATGCCGTTCGGAGATTTTCTTAACGCAAATTCATGGGATGAAATCGACGAAATAAGATTGCTGATGAGCCTGACGGCGGAAAAAGCCGGAACGGAATTTAACGTAAGTTTCGACAAAGACAATAAATTAACGAAAATAACAGCGGAAGCGGAAGTATGCTTCGAATATGATATAACAAATTATCATATGCATTTTTCGGGAGAAGCCAAAGCGGTCATAGATGGATTCGGATCTACGCAAATAACGTTGCCGTCCGATGTCGAAGATGAATCGACAGGCAAACATGCTTTATATACTACCGGAATTTCGGGCGACCTGTCCGGATTGTTTGCGGGCAAACCTGCAGTGATTTCTTACGAAAACGGCGAGAAGATAAAAAAAGTCGAAGCGGAATTATATGACATTTGCGGTATAGATTATTCTGTTTACATGAACGACTCGGAAAAACTGTCGGATATGTTTGTTGTCGACGGAGCAACAAAAACCGTAACCGTTCCGGTGAATATTATCGATACCGTTACGGAACTTATAAAAAAATATAATGAGAACCCTTTTATCGACAAAAAAGATCATTACGACTTATCAGCTATAAAATTGAGACTTGTCGGCAAAGACGATAACGGAAAAACTCTCGCGTATACAAACGTATGTATCGGGAATCCCGGCTACAAAGAATTCTTTTTGATCGGAGTTTCGCATCCGGACGGATACTCCGAGTACGTCGATGCGATCGAAGACGGGCGGGATGTGACTTTTGTCGTTTCGACACTTATTAAGTACGTTTACGATACCGAAAGCGAAACCTGGACGGCGAAATCCACACAGCTTTCCGATATAAAAATCGCTTTTTTGGCGGCGTATATGACCGATAATCATATTTTGATTGCCGGCAGTGTTGTTGACGACGGTAAATTCACTACGTTTGTTTTCGATGAAAACGCGTACGAACTTCGCATAACGCTTTCGGCAAAGATGTTCGAAAACGTTGACGGCAAACTCGCACGGCTGTTCTCTTTTATATCGATATTTTCGGGAGAAACGCTTATAGGCTCGGTAACCGCATAAAACAGATTTCGGCGTTGTTTTATGATTGAAACGAGAGACCTTGCAAAAAGATACGGCGACAGGATCGCACTTGAAAAAATAAGCCTGACTTTCGGCGACCGCGGACTCGTTTGCATAACGGGTCCGTCCGGTTGCGGTAAAACCACATTGCTCAATATGATCGGCGGTCTGGACAAGCCGACGGGCGGAGTGATCGCGGTAAACGGTCGGGACATTTCGGTTCTATCCGAACGCGAACTGAATGCATACCGCGGCGCGGAAGTGGGCTTCGTATTTCAGAAAGGCAATCTGCTCAAAAATCTTACCGTGCGCGAAAATATAGCTTATCCGTCGGAGGTGCGCGGGATTTGTTCCTCGGAACGGTCGGCCGCGGCGGATAATGCGCTCGGGCTTGTCGGACTGTCGAATGAGGCGGAGAAATTCCCGTCCGAGCTTTCGGGCGGGCAATATCAGCGCATCGCGGTAGCGCGGGGCATAGCTGGCGACCCTTCCCTGATACTGGCGGACGAACCTACGGGCGCGCTCGACGAGGAAGCGGGCAACGATGTTATGCGGCTGTTGAAAGAATTGTCTGCCGAGCGGCTTGTTATCGTAGTTACGCACAATATCGCGCTTGCCGAAAAGTATGCCGACCGTATGATCGGATTGCGCGGCGGCAGTGTGGTTACCGATACCGCGCCGCAGTCGTCCGAACTCCCGTTTGCCGAGTCGATAGAAGGCAAGACGGACAAAACATATAAAAAAAATAAAATATCATATAAAAGCGCGACGGCATTCGGATTTCGTACGCTTTCGGCGAAACGTATGCGCACGCTCATAACGTCGATCGCGTGCGCGGTCGGAATTTTCGGCGTAAGCGCGGTACTTGCTCTTTCGACGCTTTTGTCGGTATTTGTGCGCGACACCGAAACCGATTTGCTTTCGACTTACGCCGTAAGCGCCGGAGAAGCGTATGATCTGACGACCTTTCTCGACGCAGGAGGGACGCTCGATATTTCGAGACTCGACGATGCGGCATACGTCCGTTCGACGATGTCGGACGCATACTTTCGCCTGTCCGAAGGAAAGAGCATAAACGGCGAATATGTCGATTATATCGAAAATCTCGATAAAAGTACATATCGATATATAGATTACGACTATCTGCTCGACTATTCGTCGCATATTTTCGTCGGCGCGCGGCTCGAGTCCGTCGAACTCAACGTATCTTTTGATTATATAAGCGAAATTGCGGGAAGCTATGCGGACATAGCGTCCGCGCTTCTCGACTCGGTTTCGTATTTTTCACGCTTGCCTTCCGATCACGGCATTCTCGAAAACGATTGCACTCTCGTTTACGGTTCACTCCCTTCGTCGGCGAACGAACTTGTACTTGTTCTCGATGCCGACGGTTGCATCGACGATTACGTCATGGCTATGCTCGGCTATTATTCCATTGCCGAGATAACGGAATATTTGTCTGGCGGCAATGCGAAACGCGAGTGGTCGTATGCCGAACTGGCGTCGCGTCGTTTTGCGTTTTTCGATAATGACATCGTTTATACCAAAGGCATGAACGGTAGGTATACCGAAAACACTGCGTTCGGGACGGGGGTGCAGTCGCTCGAGCCCGATGAGGGCGAAGGACTTGCATTGAAAATTTCGGGCATTGTTCGGGATAACGGCAATGCGGCGATCGCGCCCGGCGTTTATTATACCGCCGAGCTCGACGAATATTTTATGCGGCAGGGAGCGCATTCGGCAATCGTGAAAGAAATGCGCGCTCTGCGCGATGCGGGCAGGTTGATAAATCCTCTCACCGGTGCGTCGGTGCCCGAAAATATATGGACGCGTACACTGCGTAGCTTGGGCGGCGACAATGTTCCGAACACGCTGAATATCTATGCCGCGAGTGTGGAAGCAAAGGACGAGATCGTTGAATATCTTGCCGCATGGAATACCGCGCATCCCGATTTCAAGATCAATTACGCCGACAACGTTTCGACGGTGATCGGTTACGTTTCGTCCGTTCTGGACGGGCTTACGATTGGCATGCTTTTGCTTGCGTTTGCCGCTCTCGTCGTGGCGGCGGTCATGCTCGGAGCGGTGACTTACGTTTCGGTCGGTTCGAGAATGAGCGAACTCGGCGTGATGCGAAGTCTGGGCGCGAGCAGGGAATATATTACCGTTTCCGTTCTTACCGAATCGGGATTTGTCGGACTTTTCGGCGGATTTGTCGGATTGGTCGCGGCATATATCGCGCTTGCAGTATGTTCGGCATTCCTGCCCGTTTACGCGGGACTGCTGTTGCCGTGGCAAGCCGTTACCGCAATTGCCGCAAGTACGACTGCTGCGTGCGTCGCCGGTCTTCCGCCCGCGATACGTGCGTCGAAAGCCGATCCCGCCGAGACTGTGAAAGAAATATAAAAAGAGGAGAACGCGCGTTCTCCTCTTTCGGTTTCGGCCGATAAATTATATCGTTGCGATATTGATAAGGTCGGAATTGCCGCTTTTTCCGTTCGGCGTTCCGCCCGTAATGACTACAATGTCGCCTTTTTTGACGAGTCCCGAGTCTTTTGCCGCGCACTTGGCGAAGTGGAAAAGTACATCCACCGAATGGTATTCGTCGCTGAGCATGGGGTAAACGCCCCAGCTTAACGCCAGTTTTCGATACGACCGTTCGTTTGTGGTCATCGCTATGATTTCGGGACGAGGTCTGAATCTCGACACCGTTTTCGCGCTTGTGCCCGTCCTGGTGCAGACTACGAGAGCTTTCGCGTTTATGTCGTTTGCAAGCGTGCATGCGGCGTGGGAAAGCGCTTCGTTTTCGTTCTTTATCACATATTCGTTGCTTTCGAGAAGTTGCATGAAAATGGGGTTCTGCTCGGCGCGCATGACTATACGGCTCATCGCTTCGACGGTTTCTACGGGATAGTGTCCCGCGGCGGTTTCGCCCGAAAGCATGACCGCGCTCGTTCCGTCGTAAACGGCGTTGGCAACGTCGGATATCTCCGCTCTCGTCGGGCGGCGGTTGGTTATCATGGACTCGAGCATTTCGGTCGCGGTGATGCAGCGTTTGCCTACGCGGCGGCATTCGTTTATGATTTGTTTCTGAACGTCGGGCAGTTCTTCGTAAGGGATCTCGACGCCGAGATCGCCTCTTCCGATCATTATTCCGTCCGCAACGGCGAGTATATCTTTGAGATTATTCACTCCCGCGCGGTTCTCGATTTTTGCGATGAGGTCGATGTCGTCGGGCGCGTTGTTTGCTTTGAGGAATTCACGTACTTCGACGATGTCCTGCGCTTTCGACACGAAGGAGCAGGCAATGAAATCGACGTCCTGTTCTATTCCGTAAACGAGGTCTTTTTTGTCCTGTTCGGAAAGATACGTCATCTTGAATTCTTTGTCCGGGAAAAACATCGATTTGCGGTCGGATACTTCGCCGCCGATCACGACCTTGCAGATAACTTTCGGACTTTCCACTTTTTCGACTTCGAAAACCATAAGCCCGTTATTGAGCAGGATCGTATCTCCCGCCTGCATTTCTTCGCATACGCCTTTATACGATACGGCGACCTGCGTTTCGTCGCCGACGATGTCTTCGGTCGTGAACGCGAACGTATCGCCTTCGCGAAGGGTCACTTTGCCGTTTTTGAACGTTTTGATACGAAACTCCGGACCTTTGGTGTCGAGAAGCAGAGCGATCGGCATGCCGAGTTTTTCGCGCACGCGCTTGACTGCGGCGATTTTTTTGGCATGTTCTTCGTGCGAACCGTGCGAAACGTTTATGCGCGCGACGTTCATGCCCGCTTTCGCCATTGCGGTAATCGTTTTCTCGTTGTCCGACGCCGGGCCGAGAGTGCAAATGATTTTTGTTTTTTTCATATATATCACCTTTGAAAAATGTATAGCGAACGTAAAAATAAGGCAATCATATATCCCCGACGCATATTGTACTACAAATACGGAAAAAACACAAGTGTTTGGGCTAAACTGTCAATGACTTGACTTCTGCGCGTAATAGGTGTACAATAGTCGCATGAAAATCGTAATTATCGGCGCGGGAAAGGTCGGATTCGAAATAGCGAAAGAACTTTCCGGCGAGAATCACGACATCGTAATAATAGACGGAGATAAGTCCACAGTGGACAATATCGTCGGAGGATTGGATATTCTCGGCGTTGTCGGAAACGGCGCGCTGGCCGATATTCAGCTCGAGGCGGGAGTAAAGAATGCCGACATCGTTATGGCGGTTACGAGAAGCGACGAAACGAATATCGTTTGCTGTCTTGTCGCGCGCAGTCTCGGCGCGAAGCGTACTATAGCGCGCGTTCGCGAGCCGGATTATTCTGCGCAATCCGAATTTATGCGCGACCGGCTCGGTATAGACATGCTTGTAAATCCCGAACACGAGGCGGCGGAAGAGATCGCAAGACACCTGCGCTATCCCGGCGCGGAGCATGTAGACGTGCTTCGTCGCGGCAAAGCCGATCTTGTCGGAGTGCGTACCGCCGACGAGTCGCCGTTTGTGGGCAGACAGCTGCGCGAGATCGTAAGCGAAATGAAACTCAAAATGCTCGTTTGCGCGGTGGAACGCGACGGAGAAGTTATCATTCCCGACGGTTCGACCGAAATGCGCGCGGGCGACGTGGTATATTTTACGGGAAATTACAAGTCGGTGGACGCAATGCTTCGCAAAACGGGGCACAGTCTGCAACCCGTCGGCTCGATGATAATAATCGGCGGCGGACGCATAAGTCTTTATCTTGCCCGCATTCTGCTTGACAGCGGTATAAAAGTCAAGATCATAGAGCAGGATATGGAACGCTGCCGCGTACTGTCCGAAGCGCTTCCGAAAGCCGCCGTTATCTGCGGCGACGGAGGGGACAAACAGATCCTTATCGAGGAGGGTATCGATCTCGTCGATTCTTTCGTGACGCTAACCGGTAACGACGAGGAAAACATACTGCTTTCGTTGTTTGCCAAAACGCGCGGTGTGGACAAGATTATTACAAAAGTAAACGGCGAATCGTTTACCGATCTGCTTTCGACGCTCGACATCGGTACTGTGATCTCGCCCAAAGCCGTCACGAGCGAACGTATTGTCAAACTGACCCGTTCGTTGCAGGCGCCGGAGGGCAGCAGTGTCCGCGCGCTTTATCGTATTGTCGGCGACAAAGCGGAAGCGGTATCTTTCTCGGTGGGAGATAATTCCGAGTTTGTCGGAAAACGCGTGCGCGACATAAAATTCAAGCCGGGCGTGCTTCTTGCGAGCATAATACGCGGTCGTGATTATATTCTTCCCGACGGCAACGCCGTATTCGAAAACGGCGACGAAGTGCTCGTTGTCAGCGCAAGTTATAAATTCAAAAATCTGAGCGAGGTTTTGCAATAACTTCGCGGTTTTCGGTATGAACTATAAAACGGTTATTTACACAATCGGTCAAATTTTGAAAATGGTAGCGTGTCTTATGGCGTTGCCTCTTTTGACCGCGCTTATCTGCGGCGAAACTTCCGCGCGTTCGATTATGTCTTTCGTCGTGCCCATGCTTGTCGGATTGGGCGCCGGTTTCGTGCTGACGCGAAGCCGTCCCGTAGAAATGTCGTTTTATGCTCGCGAGGGATTTCTGATCGTCGGGTTCAGCTGGATAGTAATATCCTTGCTCGGCGCGCTTCCTTTTGCGATCGGGACGTTCGGCGACGAGCGTTTCGCCGATCTGTCTTTCATGGACTGGCTGTTCGAGTCCGTTTCGGGCTTCACCACGACGGGAACGACCATTCTTCATCAGACGGCGGCGGGACATCAGATCGACATTATGTACGCCTGCGGTTATCGCGGGCTTCTGCTCTGGCGCAGCCTTACGCATTGGATAGGCGGAATGGGCGTGCTTGTTTTCGTCCTTGCCGTATTGCCGTCCGCTTCGGGCGCGAGCGGAATATTTTTGATGCAGGCGGAGTCCACAGGTCCGACGGTAGGCAAGCTCGTAAGCAGGATGAGCTCCACCGCGCGGCTTTTGTATATCATTTATACCGTAATGACGATCGTGGAAATCGCATTGCTTTCGATTGCGGGATTTTTCGACGGCGGAATGAATTTTTTTCAGGCTGTCGTACTTTCTTTCGGTACGGCTGGCACGGGCGGCTTTGCCGCGACGAGCGGAAGCGTCGGCGATTTCGGTATATACGTTCAGGTTGTTGTCGGTATATTTATGTTTTTGTTCGGCATAAATTTCAACCTTTATTATCTGCTGTTTATCGGTAAGGCGAAAGACCTGTTGAAGAACGAAGAACTTCGCGTATATGTGGGCTGTCTTGTCGCCGGAATAATAATTACGACGGTCAATCTTCGCGTCGGAATGGGCGAGGTCGCCGAATATTCGAATTTCTGGAGCGCGCTCGGCGTCGCTTCGTTTACCGCCGTGTCGCTCATGACTTCGACGGGTTACGCTACGGCGGACTTTTCGTCGTGGCCTGTTCTTTCTCACGGTATACTTTTGCTGTTGATGTTTATCGGCGCGTGCGCCGGGTCTACGGGCGGCGGTTTCAAATGTTCGAGGTTCCTTATTCTCGTCAAGTGCGCGATAATGCGTTGTCGGAAACTGCTCAATCCGCGCGCCGTATATTCGGTCAAGATCGACGGAAAACGTCTGGATGACGAAGTCGCGTCCGGCGTGACGGGATATTTTACGGTTTACGTACTCATTCTTTTGTTTTCGGTGCTTCTGGTATGTATCGATGTCGGCGCATTGGGCGATAATCCTCTCGTCACGTCGTTTTCGTCCGTGCTCACGACATTGAACAATATCGGACCCGGCATGACGCCGATCGTGGGACCGAGCGGAAGTTTCTTCGCGTTCGCGCCCGCGACAAAACTGCTTTTCTGTCTGCTGATGCTGTTCGGCAGACTCGAGATATATCCTATACTTATGCTTTTTACGCCGAGAACGTACACCCGTACGGCGTAAAATGGGAGTTTTATGACGGGACTGCTCCTGATTCACGGATTTCTTACTTGTACGGACGACTGGGATCTTTTCCTCCCCGTACTCGAGCCGATGTACGACAAGGTCGTACTTTTTCGTCAACCCGGGCACGCGCGCGCGGATGAGAAACCGCGTTACCGCGAATTCAAATGCAACACCGCGTTCGACTCGCTCGAGGCCGCCGTCAGAGAACTGGAGCGCGATTGCGACGTAATAGACATCGCCGGGCATTCGATGGGCGGGGGTATGGCGATATTCGCCGCCGCCATATCCGTAAAAGTGCGCCGCGCCGTGCTTCTCGCTCCCGCGTTGAAATATCCGCGCCCCGGGTCGTTTGCCCGTCATAAGTCGGCGGTAAACAGATTGAGAAGACTGTGCGAAGCGTCGAAAGAGCAATCGCTTAAGGACGCCACGGTTCATACCGCCGATAACGTCGAGCATATGTTCAGAGAATCGATTGCCATGTTCCGTAAGCGGTTGTTTCCTCATTGGAGTCCGCATAATCTGCTTACTTTCGTGCGTATAATGCACCGCGCGGAAAAATATATTCCCAAGGTGAGCTGTCCCGTTACCGTGCTTTGGGGCGAACTGGACGAGTTTATTCCGCGCCGTTCGGCGGAAACCGTTCTTGCCCGTTCGGCGTCCAAAGAAAAAACGTTTATAAGATACGGCGCAGTAGGACATGCGATGATGTATCTCGGCGACGTGCGTATTATACTCCGCGACGTCGCATGCGCGCTCGCGGGAGAAAATCCGTGCGATATCGATACGGGCGAGTGCGAGGAGCGCATTGTGCGCCGAATGGTCGCAAAAGACGACGGCACGGTGGAAATAACGGAGGTTATGAGCGCGCTGAAACAGACGGACGACGGCGTGACGGAAGTGAAAGAACGCCGCTCGTACACCGAAAGACCGAGGATTCGGAAAAACAAAAACGATGAGGATATTTCGAAAATCGACGACTGAGTTTATTACTAATTTATATTTTTGTGGTAAAATACGGCAATCGAGCAAAGGAGAAACAGCATTATGAATAAGGTAATTATTACAAGCGACAGTACCGCCGACCTCGATTACCTGTTTGCTGAAAGAAACATCCCGATGATCTCATTGAGCGTGCTTCTCGGCGACAGGGAAGGTTTGGACGGTACGGAAGTCAAGCCCGAGGATATTTACGCATATTTCGACGAAACGAAGCAGACTCCCAAAACGGCGGCTGTTTCGATCGACAGATATTACGATTTCTTCAAGAAATTCACCGACGACGGTTACGACGTCGTGCATTTCACTATCTCTTCGGATATGAGCGCGTGCTATAACAACGCGTGCGTCGCCGCCGAGCGACTGGGCGGCGTATACGTCATAGATTCCGAAAATCTTTCGACGGGCATAGGTATGCAGGTGCTTTATGCGCAGGATCTTGCCGCAGACGGACTGTCCGCTCGCGAGGTCGCAGACAAAGTCAATGCGCGAAGGTCCGCGGTACAGGCAAGTTTCGTCGTCGATACGATGACTTTTCTTCAGAAAGGCGGACGCTGCGGCGCGGTAACCGCGTTTGTCGCGAGCGTACTCAAAATACATCCGTCCATATTCGTCGCGAACGGAAAGATGGGCGTAGGCAAAAAATATCTCGGCTCGACGTCGAAAGCGATCGTCAAATATGTCCGCGATACCATGGAAGCGTTCCCGCATCCGGACAAGAAATACATATTCGTCACGCATTCGTCCGCTCCCGCCGAAACGGTCGAGCAGGTCAAAGCGGAGATCCGTTCGGTATGGAAAGACGTCGATATTATAGAAACGATCGCCGGTTCTACGGTCACGTCGCATTGCGGCAAAGGTACGCTCGGCATTCTGTACTATAACGACGGCGAGTAAACCATCTTTCGTTTGTTTCGGTTAAAACTCGGAAAAACGGATATAAGTATAAAAAATAAAATAAAGGGCGTATGGAATTATTGTGAAACCGATCATCATCGTTGACAGCGCGTCCGATCTCGGACAAATAGAAGGAAGGGATATCCCGTCGTTGCCGCTCAGAGTGCTTCTCGGAGAAAGAGAAGGGCTTGACGGTGTGGATATTCTGCCCGAAGATATTTATAAATATTTCGACAAGACGAAAAAAACACCCAAGACGGCGGCGGTCGAACCCGCGCGTTTTCAGGAATTGTTCGAAAAACTTACGGCGGAAGGACGCGAAGTGATCTATATCTCCGTCGCGAGCACGATGAGCGGCTGTTACAATAACGCCCGTATCGCAGCGGAAGGAATGGAAGGCGTGTACGTCGTGGATTCGCATTGGTTGAGCGGCGGCGCGGCGCTTCTCGCGCTTTATGCCGACGATCTCGCGGAGCAGGGTATGTCCGCGCCCGAGATAGTAAAAAAGGTCGAAGCGCGTCGCGACGACGTAAAACTGTCGCTTATTCTCGATACGATGACCTTCCTTTACAAGGGCGGACGGTGCAAAGCCGTTCAGGCGCTCGTTGCGGGCGTGCTCAAGATAAAACCCGCTATCATAATGCAGGACGAAAAACTTTTCGTCGGCAAAAAGTATATCGGACCGGCGAACAGATCGTTCATGAAGTATGCGGCGGATATGCTCAAAAACGCGAAAATCGATCCCAAATATTTTTTCCTCGTGCATACTTCGCCGTCGCCCGAGCTGCTTGAAAAAGTCAAAGAGCAGATTCGCGGCGTGTGCCCCGAAGTCAATATCGTGGACAGAGTGGCAAGCGCGACAGTCACGTCGCATTGCGGCAAAGGCGGTTTCGCGCTTATTTATCTTCAGCCGCAGAAATCGGAATAAAATCGTCACGTTCGTATTATGAAAGATGTTCTTATACTCGGAATCGAATCGTCGTGCGACGAGACGTCGGCGGCTGTCGTCAAAAACGGTCGCGAATGCTTGTCGAACGTAATAGCGAGTCAGATAGATATACACCGTCGCTACGGCGGCGTGGTGCCCGAGATCGCGGGAAGAAATCATTTGCTTGCGGTCATGCCGGTCATAGACGAAGCGCTCGAAAAAGCGGGCGTTAAGAAGGAAGAACTCGATGCGGTAGCGGTGACTTACGGCGCGGGGCTGATAGGCTGTCTGCTTGTCGGCGTGTCGGCGGCGAAAGCGTTTGCGTATGCGCTCGGCAAGCCGCTTGTCAAGGTCAATCACATCGAAGGACATATAGCCGCGAACCTTATCGCATTCCCGACGCTCGAACCGCCTTTTCTTTCGCTTGTCGCGAGCGGCGGACATACGAGCATTATCGAAGTCCGCGACAACTGTACGTTCGTTCCCGTGTCGGCGACCATGGACGACGCGATCGGAGAAGCGTTCGATAAGGTTGCGCGCATACTCGGATTGCCGTATCCGGGCGGTCCGGAGATCGACCGACGCGCCAAAGCGGGAAATGCGAATATAAAGTTTTGTCCCAATCTGCACACCCGCGGCGATCATGCGTATTCGTTCTCGGGGCTTAAAACGGCTGTCGTGAATTACGTACATAATCTGAAGCAGAAGGGAGAGCGGATACCCGTCGACGACATTTGCGCGTCGTTTACCGCCGAAGCCGTCGGGTATCTCGTAGATACGTTCATATCCGCGGCGGAAGAACGCGGAATAACCAAAGCGGCGCTTGCGGGCGGCGTGGCGGCGAATTCGTATCTTCGCGCGCATCTTGCCGACGCTTGCGCAAAAAAGGGCGTGACGCTTTTCGTCCCTCCGCCCGTGCTTTGTACCGATAACGCGGCAATGATAGCCGCCCGCGGATATTATTCGTTCGTTTCGGGCAAGGATATCGCCGATTTGTCGCTTAACGCGGTCAGCAATCTGTAAATTCGAACTCCCGATCCGTTCGGGAGTTTTTGTATGCCTATTCTTTTGCTTTTTCGGTTCGCTTGTGTTATAATATTCAAAGCGGTCTTACGCCGATCCGAATCGTATCTTCGGAAAATTTGTGCGGATTCGGAGCTTTCCGTAAGTTTTCGGCGATGCCGCGGGACTGACATGACCGTAAAAGAATATATCGAAACATATTCGCCCGCATACCGCGGGCACACTCCCGGGCATAAGGGAAAAGCGGACAGGCGCGACATTACGGAGATCCTCGACATTTTTCCCGACGGCGCGATCGCATCGAGCGAGCGGGCGGCGGCGCATCTGTACGACGTGCCGTACCTGCGTTTTCTCGTGGGCGGGTCGTCGATCGGGATAAAAGCCGCGGTACTTGCTCTGGGCGAAGATTTCGTTACCGACGGTTATTGTCACCGCGCCGCGGAAGAAGCCGCGCGGCTTGCCGGAGTGAATTGCTTTAAGTTGCCCGCGCCTGCGGATGCGCGCACCGGGCTTCCCGAACTTACTTCCGCGGAATCGTTGATAAACGAAATGCGGAGTCGTGGTGCGAGGAACGCGCTCGTACAATATCCCGACTATTACGGGCGTACTCCGGATTTGAAAAAAATTTACGCGGCGGTGCGGTCTTACGGCGGCAGATTGATCTGCGATTCGGCGCACGGCGCGCACTTTTTTCTCCGTCCCGATCTGTTTCCGATTTCGGCAACGCAGCTCAGCGACGTATGCAATATGTCGGCGCATAAGACGCTCGGCGCGATGACGCAGACGGCGTTCCTCGCCGCGGGCGGAAAGATCGACCGCGAAGTCCTGGACGAGAAGCTCGACGACCTCGGAACGACAAGTCCGAATTATGTGCTTCTGGCTTCGCTCGAAACTGCGCTCGGGGACGGAATGAATATGCGCGGAGAATACGACAGGCTGAAGAGATTTTCGGACGAATTCCGCTCCGAAGTTCCTTGCCTGAAGAACGACGATTTTACGCGCATTGCGGTGGATTTCGGTAACGGCAACGGGCGTACGGCGGCGTACGCGCTGTACGATATCGGCATTGCCGCCGAAAAATACGACGACAGATATGTGGTGTTTATAATTACGCCGTACGATACGGACGACGAACTCGGGGTGCTCCTAAACGGAGTCGAGCGTATACGCGAGGGGATAAAATGACATATTCACACAAAGGAAAACTGATCACGTTCGAGGGTTGCGAAGGAGTGGGAAAGTCCACCCAAATTCGACTGCTCGAAAAATATCTTACCGACGCGGGCGTGCCTTGTCTTTTCACGCGCGAGCCGGGCGGTACTCCCGTAGGCGAACGCGTACGTGAACTGCTCAAAGACGAAAATATAGAGATGTTTTGCGAGACGGAATTGCTGCTTTTCGAGGCGGCGAGACTGGAGAATACGCGCCGCGTGATAATTCCCGCGCTCGAAGCGGGTAAGATCGTCGTAGTGGACAGATATATAGATTCCACGACGGCGTATCAGGCGTTCGGTCGCGGCGTGGACAAAGACACCGTGGACATGCTCAATCGTTACGGCAGCGCGGGCGTAAAGATCGATCTGACGCTTTTCCTCGACGCGCTCCCTTTTGCGAACACTTCGCGTCAGGCAAGCGATCGTATGGAAAAAGCGGGCGAAGATTTCCACAAAAGAGTCTACGAGGGATATAAGGCGATCGATTCGGAAGAAGCGCGTTTCGTGTCCGTCCCCACGCTCGAGGACAAGACCGCCACCGCGGAATATATAATCGGGATTCTCAAAACCCGTAAAATAATCTGACGCCGCGGCGATTTCGGCGTTAGAGACTTCGGAGGACGAAACCGGAATTATGGTGTATCCGTCAAAGTATCTGCGGCTTGCCAAACGCACCGCGGCTTACCGCGCGCTTGCCGCCGCGGCGAAAAAAGACAGACTCGGCCAGTCGTATCTGCTTGCGTCGCCGGATACGCTGCTTTCGACTTGCGTCGCTTTGTCTCTCGCCTGTCTCGGCGATTGCGACGGCTGTCTGGATTGTCCGCGCTGTCGCCGCATAGCTTCGGGCAAGTGCGCGGACGTCATCGTGCTCGGTGAAAACGGTTTCAAGGTCGACGACGCGGACGCCGTCGTGAGCGGTTGTCTCGTCACTCCGACCGAGCTGGATAAAAAATATTATATACTCGATCTGAGCGGAGCGAACGAAGCGGCGCAGAATAAATTATTGAAGACGCTCGAGGATGCGCCCGAGTGCGCGATATTCTTCGTGATCGCACCGAGTCGGTCGTCGCTTCTGCCGACTGTCGCGAGTCGGCTCGAAACGCTCGTGCCGATTGCGGAAGGACTGCCGGAAGCGGACGATTTCAGCCCGTATTATTCTCTTGCGATGTACGGCGGTCGGGACAGTCTGACGGCGTTCGACGGCTTGCTTTCCGGAGAAAAAGCGGGAAGCCTGAGCGCTGCGATCGGTTACGTAATGTCTGTGTCGCAGGGCAGAAAATTACAGGCGGTCGGAAAATTTCCGTCTTCGCGTGACGACTTTCGCGACGTTTTGGGGTATATAGAATTGATATTCGGGGATATTATGAAACATCTGCACGGTTTGCCCGTCGAGACGTACGGGCTGTGCGATGCGGACAAAACGGCGGCGGCGTTCTCGCCCGATAGCATGCCCGAGGTGCTTGCCGAGATCAGGCACGCGGTGCGGAGGGTTCCGAACGGCAATCTTACGAGTATTGCCGACGCGCTCACAATAAGAATTACGGAGGTAGGCTTATGCCGACGGTAGTAGGAATAAAATTCGACAACACGCCCAAAGTGTATTGGTTCGCCGCGGGCGATCTTCAGTACAAGACGGATGACAGAGTAATAGTGGAAACGGCTCGCGGTGTGGAAATGGGCAGAGTAAAAACGCTTCCCACGGAAGTGGACGAATCGAAGATCGTTTCGCCGCTCAAAAAAGTTTTGCGTATCGCAAGCGAACAGGATCTCGCAAAACAGGCGGAGTACGAAGCAAAGCGTCCCGAGACCATAAAGCTCGCCGCCGAAAAGATCGCGGCGCGCAAGCTGAAAATGAAGCTGGTGGACGCGCAGTATACGATAGACGGCGCAAAGCTCGTACTTTACTTTACCGCTGACACCCGCGTCGATTTCCGAGAGCTTGTCAAAGATCTCGCATCGACGTTCCGTACGCGTATAGAGCTTCGTCAGATCGGCACGCGGGACGAATGCCGTATGCTCGGCGGGCTCGGACCGTGCGGCAGAGCGTGCTGTTGCGCTTCGGGCTGCGATTTTGCGAAAGTGAATATCAAAATGGCGAAAAATCAGAACCTTTCGCTTAACCCCGGAAAAATCTCGGGCATGTGCGGTCGGTTGATGTGCTGTCTTTCGTATGAAAACGCGTACTATGCCGAAACGAACAAGAGAATGCCGAAAGTCGGCTCTTTCGTAAGAGTGCGCACCGACGACGGCGAACTTTCGGGCAACGTCGTTTCCATAAATCAGATCAAACTTACGGTCGGCGTTAAGACGGAAAATGCGTCGGGAACGTTCGAAACCCACGAATATCCGCTCGAGTCGATCGTGCGGCTGGACGGGGCGAGCGCGGCAGACGATCTGACTGTCAGCTCCGCGGAAGTCGCCGAGTTGGGCGAAATCGAGGATTGAAAAAGCGGTCGGGATCGGAAAATTACGCTTGCGCCGCAAAACCGCCGTCAAAACGGTAGACAAAACGCGGCGGGCGTGATATAATTATCGACGATTACAGATAAAATACAGGAGGAAGATACCATGGCAAGAGTGATTTCGGACGAGTGCGTTGCATGCGGTACCTGCGAGGGCGAGTGCCCCGTAAGCGCGATCGCAATGGGTGCGGTACATTTCGAAGTAAACGCGGATACCTGCGTTGATTGCGGCGCTTGCGAAGCCGCATGCCCCGTCGGCGCTATCAGCGAGGCATAAATTATGCCGAGAGAAATAAGCGATGCTTGCGTATCATGCGGCACGTGCGAACCGAATTGCCCCGTCGGCGCTATCAGCCGAGGCTCGGAGCATTTCGATATCGCCGCCGACGAGTGTATCGATTGCGGAGCTTGCCAGTCGGCTTGCCCTGTCGGTGCGATAATCGGCGACGATGACGACGATTGAATACATAATGAAAAGAGCAATCAAAACATTACCCATCATTTTACTTGCGCTTACGGCGGTCTTTGCCGTGACGTTTCTTTTCGGTTGCGTCGATGCTGATTTTTCCGTCAACGTTGCCAAGCTCGAGGATAACGGCTATACCGTGAATACTCTCGAATCCAACGCCAATATCCCCGGTGGCACGACGATCGTCGACGCGCGCAAGGGAAGCGGTGTGAACGAGGAATACGTCAGACTGTATTATTTCAATACCGAAGACGCGGCTATCGAGTATTATTACGGCACGTTTACGGAATACGCCGTAACGGAATTCGAAAAGAACAATCCCGATCTTGCGTCGCGTCTTGCGCATAGACTTGTGGGGAATATCGTTATCTTCGGTACGGCCGGCGGCGTCGACGACGTTCTGGCTTAAGACCGAACTTGAATGATTCCGTTAAGGGGCGATTCGAGATCGTCCCTTCTTTCTTTTCGGAAAACGACAAAATATTACAGAGGTGAATTATGCCTAAATCTCCGCTCATGCAAATGATCAACAAATATAAGCTCATGAAGCCCGATGATCTTGTGTCCGAGGCTCGCGGCGGCAACGCCGACGCGGCGTGCGAGCTTGCCCGCAGGTTATATATGGGCAAAGGCGTGAAAAAGAGTTACGAGCTTGCCCGCGAATGGTTCGAAGCGGGCGCGGAGTCGGAACACGCCGAATGTTGTTACGAGCTTGCGCAAATGATGATCGCGGGATTGGGCGGCGAGGAGAATCAGGAGCGCGCGGCGGAACTTTTCAAGATCGCCGCGGACAAAGGCGACAGGAACGCGATGTTCGAGCTCGGCGCGATGTATGCCGTCGGTCGCGGAGTGAAGAAGAATTACGTCAAAGCGTCGAAATATCTTCGTCTGTCCGAAACTCCGCAGGCGCGCGCCATGCTCGACGACGCGGCGAATTGGTGGAAACCCGCCGCGGAGCAGGGCATCGCGGAGGGCGAATATCAGTACGGAGTATGTTTCGTGAACGGTTACGGCGTGGAAATCGACCACGAAGCGGGTCGGAACTGGATATACCGCGCCGCGCTTAAAGATCACGCGCGCGCCGTGGACGCCATGAGCCAGATATATGAGTTCGGTATCGGTATAGACGCGGATAGGGCGAAAGCCGAGTTCTGGAAGAAAAAATATTGCGAACTCACGGGAGCAAAGCCCGAAGAAGTAGGGCTGAAGCGCGAGCTGTTTGTGGACGATATATCGGCCGCGCAGGAAGAGAGCACGGAAGAAAATGGAAACGGAGAACAAAACGAATAACATGCCTTCGGGCAAAAAGCTCAACAGCGATAAAATGCGCAGTACGCCGATAGGCAAACTGCTTATAACGATGTCGCTTCCCGCCATCGTTTCGATGTTGGTACAGGCGCTTTACAACGTCATGGATACCGTATTCGTCGGAATGTATTACAGCGGGCTCGGCGATTCCGAATATAACAGCGCGGTGCAGGCGCTGTCAGTCGCATTCCCCATGCAACTTATAATCGTATCTATCGGTATAGGTTTGGGCGTGGGCGCAAATGCGTGTATATCTAAAAAACTCGGTATGGGCGACCGTGAAGGCGCGACGCAGACGGCTCAGCACGCCATACTGCTTGCCGTCGTTTCGTCTGTCATACTCGCTGTCGTCGGACTGACTACGTCGGGCGCGTTCATTACCGCGCTTGCGGACGTGAGCGGCGACAGCGGCAAAGTTATCGAGTACGGAACGACTTATCTTACGATCGTCGCATCGCTTTCGTTTGCGTGTACGATCGAGATCACATGCAGTCGTATGCTCCAGTCCACGGGGAATATGCGTGTGCCCATGATTTCGCAGGCTATGGGCGCGTGCGTAAATATTGCGCTCGATCCCATTCTGATCTTTGCGGGCGGCATGGGCGTTGCGGGCGCGGCGGTCGCGACCGTCATATCGCAGTTTTGCTCGATGACGTTTATTCTCGTGATGTTCGTAGCGAAGAAACAGGACGTAAGCATACTTCCGAAAGGTTTCAGATTCAACGGCAAAGCCATGCTCGAGATAATAAACGTCGGACTTCCCGCGCTTATAACCAACGCGATCGGAGCGGTTACGTATATCTGTATCATGCTTATCATGAAAGCGTACGGTATGGGAAATACGCCGCAACAGGTGCTCGGATTGTATTTCAAACTGAATTCGCTTATATTCATGCCGACGTTCGGGCTTATGCAGGGCGCGCTTCCCATACTCGGATACAACTACGGCGCGGGAAATAAAAAACGATATCTCGAGTGCGTGAAATATATGATACTGATTTCGCTCGGGTTTATGCTTATCGGCGTGATACTTTTCGAAGCCGCGCCCGGCGCGATGCTCGGACTGTTCAGCGCAAATACCGATACGCTCGTCGAGGGCGCGGTGGCGCTTCGCATAATCGCCATCTGTTTCCCCATAGCCGCTCTCGGCATCACGACCATAAACGCTTATCAGTCTCTTCAGTGCGGAGTTCGTTCGCTCATTATGTCGATGACGCGTCAGCTCGGAATAATCGTGCCGTTCGCGGCGATATTCGGTCGTTTCGGCGCATATATGATATGGATTGCGTATCCGGTGGCGGAAGCGATACCCATTCTCGTGTTTTTCCCTCTGCTCTTCAGGACGATAAACAAAAAATTCGCCGAGCGCCGACAATTCGCCGCTCTTACGGAGTCGGAATGACGGAGAAGATCACGCCGCAGGCGGTTTACGAAATTGTAAGACGCATTCCGAAAGGTCGGGTAATGTCTTACGGAGCTGTCGCAAGAGCGGCCGGATTTCCGGGTAATGCCCGCGCGGTCGGGCGCTATCTTCACGTCAATCCCGATCCTGGTACGATCCCGTGTCACCGCGTCGTGTTTTCGGACGGCAGGCTTGCGCCGTCGTTTGCGTTCGGCGGAGAGGGCGCGCAACGCTCGTTGCTCGAAAGCGAAGGCGTGAGATTCAAACCCGACGGTAAGGCGGATATGCGCGAGTGCGGAATAAATATATGACGTAGAAAGCGGCGGGAGGTCATTGCGCTCCGCCGCTTTTCTTAAGGCTCGCGCGATATATGGGGAATAACGGAAAATAAAATTCGGACGCAGGTAAAAAATGATTGTCTTGCAGTTGATTTCGTCCGCGTTTTGTATTATAATAGATGTAAATATACGAAAGTCTGAAACAGAAGACAAAAACAATAAAAGGGAGCAGAAACATGAAAGCAATATGTGACGGAAACGATCTCGCCGAAGCGGTCGGCAAAGCGATCAAAGCGGTCGGTACGCGTACGACCAACCCCGTTCTCGAGAATATCAAGATCGACGCGGCGCCGGGTACGCTCACTCTTACCGCGACGGACAACGAACTTACGATCGAAACGAGCATCGTTGCCGACGTTTCCGACGAGGGAAGCATTCTCGTTCCCGGAAAGCTGTTCGGCGATTTCACGCGCAAACTGACGGGCGAGCGTATCGAGCTCGATTTCGCGTCGGGTAAGCTCTCTCTTCGTTACGGCGACAGTTCGAGCGAATTTTCATGCGCAAGCGTAGACGATTATCCCGACCTTCCTTCGGTAACGGACGCTCAGTCGTTCGGCATCACACGGAAAAATCTCAAAGATCTTATCGCGAAAGTCGCGTTCTCCGTCTGCCAGGACGATGCCCGTCCCATACTCAAAGGCGTGCTTCTCGAAATAGAGGAATCCGGCGTGACCGCCGTTGCGCTTGACGGCTACCGTCTTGCCAAATGCGTCAAGCCTATTTCCGCGCCTACCGCGCTGATGCAGGCGGTCGTACCCGGCAGGTGCATGAACGAGATCATGCGTATGCTCGACGATTCAGACGACGAAATCAAAGTATACATTCAGCGCAACTGGCTCAAGATCGACCTCGGTCATACCGTTCTGACTTCGGTGCTTCTCAGCGGCGATTTCGTGCCTTACCGCAACATTATCCGTACCGCTTTCGAAACGGTGGTCACGGTGCCGTGCGAGCAGTTCTCGGACAGTCTGGAACGCGCTATGCTTCTTTCCCGCGACGATAAGAGCAATCCCGTACGTTTCGACATAACCGAACGTATGCTTCGTATAACGTCCGGGTCGGGCATGGGCAATCTCGACGAAAAACTGCCCGTGATTACGGTCGGACCCGATCTCGTGATCGCGTTCAACGCGAAATATTTTACCGAACTTCTCCGCGTCTGCGGCACGGACAGCATAACGGTAAAATTCAACAGCCCCGCCGACCCTTGCGTGGTCGAGCCCGCCGGCGGACAGGAAGAATTCTTGTATCTGATCCTTCCTGTTCGTATAGGATGACATAAGGAATAACGATAGATTTATGAAAGCAATAGTTACTGTACTCGGAAAAGACAAGGTCGGTATAATAGCCGACATCGCGATCCTCATGAAAAAGTACGGCGTCAATATCTGCGATATTTCGCAGACGCTCATGCAGGATTATTTTACGATGATAATGCTCGTCGATCTGGCATCGTGCAAGGTGGATTTCACCGTACTGCAGTCTGAGCTTAAAAAAGCGGGCGACGGTATAGGCGTCGATATCCGCATACAGCACCAGGATCTTTTCGATTCCATGCACAAGATCTGATACTTATGATAAACACCGGCGATATATTGGAAACGATAAGAATGGTCGACGACCAAAATCTCGACGTAAGGACGATCACGCTTTCGCTCTCTCTTTTGGACTGCGCGGACGCGGACGGGAAAAAGGTCGAGAAAAAAGTGTACGACAAGGTCATGCGCCGAGCGGGCAAACTCGTGGAAGTGGGTGAAAAGCTCTCTTCCGAACTCGGTATCCCGATCGTGAACAAGCGCGTGTCTGTCACTCCCGTGTCGCTTGTCGGCGCGCCGAGCGGCAATTATGTCGGTATTGCGCGCGTGCTCGACAGGGCGGCGGCCGAAATCGGCATAGACTTTCTCGGCGGATATTCCGCGCTCGTTCATAAGGATATGACGGATGCCGAAAGAGCGTTCCTGCTCACGATCCCCGAGGCGATCTCGACGACGAAAAAAATCTGTTCGTCCGTCAACGTGGCTTCCACGCGAAGCGGTATAAATATGGACGCGGTCGCGCTTATGGGCAGGATAATCAAAGATCTTGCCGAGCGGACGAAGGATAACGATGCGCTCGGTTGCGCGAAGTTCGTCGTGTTCGCAAACGCGGTCGAGGACAACCCGTTCATGGCGGGCGCGTTTACCGGACTCGGCGAAGGCGAGGCTACCGTAAACGTAGGCGTGTCCGGTCCGGGCGTAGTTGCGGCCGCGCTTAAAAACTGTAAGGGCGCCGACCTCACCACCGTCGCAGACGTCATCAAAAAGACGGCGTTCAAGATCACGCGTGCGGGACAGCTCGTCGGGACGAAAGCCGCGGAACTTCTCGGCGCGAAATTCGGTATTGTCGATCTTTCGCTTGCGCCGACGCCGGCGATAGGCGACAGCGTTGCGGAAATTCTCGAGATCATGGGGCTTTCGTCGGTGGGCGGACACGGTACTACCGCCGCGCTCGCGCTTCTCAACGACGCAGTCAAAAAGGGCGGAGTTATGGCTTCCGGTATGGTCGGCGGTCTTTCGGGCGCGTTTATCCCCGTAAGCGAGGACGCGGGAATGATCGCTGCCGTTCGTTCGGGAAAACTTTCGCTTTCCAAGCTCGAAGCCATGACCGCGGTATGTTCCGTCGGTCTGGATATGATAGCCGTTCCCGGCAATACTTCCGCCGAAACGATTTCGGCGATTATTGCGGACGAATGCGCCATAGGCGTAGTCAACAACAAAACGACGGCAGTGCGCGTGATACCCGTTCCCGGTATGGACGTGGGCGACGAAGTGAGCTTCGGCGGACTGCTCGGTTCCGCGCCGGTTATGCCTGTTTCGGATGTGGACAGTAGCGAATTTATCGGTCGTGGCGGGATAATCCCCGCGCCGTTGCACTCGCTTAAGAACTGATTTTACGGGCAAAATTATTCGTATACGAAATCTTGATCACGGCAAAAGGCGTAAGTGCGATTTTTACGTACCGAACGTGCACGCGTAAAAGCGTGTCGGGACTCGCCGCGGCGGATATTTTATTGCCTTCGGGGCGAAGATGAAGGAGATTATATGAAAAGAAGCGAAGCAAGACTCGAATACACCTGGGATCTTTCGCATATTTTCGCGGACAAGCTCGAATGGGAAAAGACTTTTTCGCAAACGAATATGCGCATAAGCGAGATCTCCAAGTTCAGAGGCAAACTGGCGAATCCCGAACAGGTTTTGCGGCTTCTGCGCCTTGCCGACGAACTCGGTATCGCCGTGGAAAAGATCGTGGTCTACGCGACGATGAGCATGCATGTGGACGGCTCGAACGCTTCGGCTGTGGCGCTCGCTCAGCGCGCGAATACTTTATCCGCGTCGTTCGCCGCCGCGATGTCGTTCGTCGAGCCCGAACTTACGCGTCTTTCGGACGATCAGCTCGAATTTATGACCGAGCATCAATCGTTCGCCGATTATTCTTATACGCTTAGGCGCATACGGAAAAACAAACCCCACGTGCTGAGCGAGGGGGAAGAATATATACTGGCGAGGCTCGGCGAGGTCACGGGTTCGTTCCGTGATATTTTCGAAAAGATAGACAGCGTAGATCTGCCGCACCCGCCGTTGAAAGTGGACGGCGAGCGCATTCCGCTTACACACGGCACTTACGCGCGCCTGCTTCAGCACCCCGACAGAGAGGTGCGCAAAAAGGCGTTCAAAGCATACTATTCGCTGTATGAAGAGCGTATCAATACCCTTGCGGCATGTTATGCTAATTGCGTGAAAAAGAATAATATCACGTCGGCGCTTCGCGGATACGACGACGCAATGTCCGCTTCGATAGCCGCGGACGACGTACCCGAAAAGGTTTACGGCAAATTGATCGAACAGGTAAACGCCGCGCTTCCTTCTTTGCACGAGTATGTCGATTATCGTCGTCTTGTGCTCGGCGAATTGCATATGTACGATATGTATGTGCCCCTCGTGCAGGGCGCGGAACTCGGCACCGATTACGAAACCGCTTTTCGCATCGTACTCGACGCGCTTGCGCCGCTCGGCAAAGAATACACCGATCTTCTCGTGAAGATGAAAAAGGAGCGCCGCATCGACGTTATGGAGAACGAGGGCAAGCGCGGCGGCGCGTACAGTTGGGGCGCGTACGGAACCGGTCCGTACGTTCTGCTCAACTATTCGGGTACGACGCACGATATTTTCACGATAGCGCACGAACTCGGTCATGCCATGCACTCGCATTATTCGGACGAAGCGCTTTGTTACGACAAAGCCGGATATTCTATTTTCGTCGCAGAGGTGGCGAGTACGACGAATGAAGTTCTGCTTCTGAAACATTTGCTTGCGACGACCAAAGATACAAAAGTCAGAAAATATCTGCTTTCTTATTATCTCGATATGTTCCGTACGACGCTTTTCCGTCAATCCATGTTCGCCGAGTTCGAGCTCGGCGCGCATAAAGCGGACAGGCGCGGCGAAGCGCTCACCGTCGAGTCGCTTTCCAAAGCGTATCTCAAACTCAATAAAAAATATTACGGAACGGGCGTGACGCACGACAAACAGATAAGACTGGAATGGGCGCGCATACCGCATTTTTATTCGGCGTTTTATGTTTATAAATACGCTACGGGTCTTACTGCCGCAGTCAGTCTCGCCAATTCCATTCTTACGGGTGGCGAACTTGCCGTCAAGCGGTATTTCGATAAATTCCTGCGGGCGGGCGGACACAAGTCGCCGTACGAGATACTCAAGGATGCGGGCGTCGATCTCTGCGACAGTCGTCCTTACGAGATCGCAATGCTCGAATTCCGCAATACACTCGGCGAATTCACCTCGCTGTAAACGGTTATAAAAACAAACACACGGGAAACAAATGGCAACACGAAAAGAAGACATCAAAAATCATCCGAACGTTAAAGGGCAGGTACCGCCGCACAGCGAAGAAGCGGAAAAGGCGCTGCTCGGTTGCATGATGATCGACGAGAACGTACCTACCGAGCTGATCAGTCTGATCAAGCCCGAAGATTTCTATTACCGTTCGCACAAACTCGTTTTCGAAGCGATGCACGCGATATGGAACGACAACCGTCCCATCGATCTCGTCACCGTCACGCAGGAGCTCGACAGAATGGGAGCATTGTCCGATGTCGGCGGAGCACAGTATATTTCCGCGCTGTCCGACTATCTTCCGACGTCGGCGAACTATAAAGCGCATGCCGATATAGTCAAGAAAAATTCGCAACTGCGCAGACTTATGGCGGCGTCGAACTCCGTGCTCGAAAAATGTTACGCTTCGGACGATTCGCTCGAGGCTTTGCAGTTCGCCGAAAAGGTTATAAGCGACGTTGCGGAGGATCAGGGCATAAGCGCGCTCACTCCGTTCGACGATGCGGTAAACGCCGCTGTAGCGGATTTCGATTCTCTTTTGCGCGATCCGTTGGCGCGGCGCGGACTTCAGACGGGTTTTAAGGGTATCGACTCGGTACTTGGCGGACTTCACGGCGGCGACCTCGTGATCATTGCGGCGCGTCCCGGACAAGGCAAGACGAGTATCGGGATGAATATCGTACAGAAGGTCGCGACCGAACATTTGAAGAACGGCGAGCCGAGCAAGACGGCGGAACCGAAGGTTTGCGCCATATTCTCGCTCGAAATGCCGGCGTCGCAGCTTGCGAAACGTATGATCGCGTCGATCGCGAAAGTGGACTTTTCCAAGCTCGCGAAAGGCGAACTCAAAGGCACCGAAGAATGGAAGCGCATTGCCGCCGCGCGCAGTTCGCTTTGCAAATCCAAAATATTCGTGGACGACACGTCGCTTACCACGCCCATGGATATACTATCGAAGTGCCGCAGGCTCAAGCGCGAGCAAAAACGGCTCGATCTCGTAATGGTCGACTATCTTACGTTGATGTCGAGCGGTAAGCGGGTGGAGAACCGCCAGCAGGACGTGTCCGAAATATCGCGTACGATGAAGCTCGCGGCGAAAGAACTCGACGTGCCTTTGCTGCTTCTTTCACAGCTCTCGCGCGGAAGCGAAAAAGAAAAACGCAAGCCGCAGATGTCCGACCTAAGAGAATCGGGCGCGATAGAGCAGGATGCGGACATTATCATGTTTATTTACAGACCGAACGCGAACGAGGACGTTCCCGACAAGGACGCCGCCGAAATAATCGTAGCCAAGCACCGAAACGGTCCGCTCGGCACGGTCAAAATGCGTTGGGTGGGCGAGCACGTTTCTTTCGAGGACGAGGACGGCGATACCGCGTCGCGCGCGCCGCAGAAAGAAAGAAAAACAACGAGCGTGGAAGGAATCAAAGAAGCGATCGAATTCAAAGAGATCGATCCGAACGAAGCTCCGTTCGACGCCGATTGACGCGAAATCGCTTGACAAAAGCGGCGCGGACTTATATAATAAAAAGGCTATGAAAAAAGCAATGACTCAGGAACAAAAAGTAACGATATTCAGGCTTATGCTTGTCCTCACTTCGATTGCGATCGCCGCGGTGGTGACGCTTATCGTATTTTCTTTCATGTGCGTCGCGACGCTCGGAATGCTGACCTGTCTGTTTGTCGGGCTGGGCATGGCATTGCTCGTTTTATTGACGGTGCTTACCGTACTGAGCGGGCTGGCGGCTTACAGAAGCTGATTTACCTGCGGTTGACCATCGGTTGACCGCATATTTTATAACGTATGAAAACCGCGCTTTACCGCAAATACCGTCCCGCCACGTTCGGCGAGGTCATCGGTCAGGATGTAATCGTTACCACGCTCACCAATCAGATCGAGCGCGGAGCCGTTTCGCACGCCTATCTTTTCACGGGCAGTCGCGGTACGGGAAAAACGAGTTGCGCCAAGATCTTCGCGCGCGCCATTAATTGTGTTTCGCCCGTTCACGGCAGTCCGTGCGGAAAGTGCGAGGTATGCAAAGCGCTTTCGAGCCCGTCCAATCTCGACGTCGTTGAAATGGACGCGGCATCGAACAACGGCGTCGATAAGATCCGCGATCTGCGCGAGAGCGTCGGTTATATGCCGGCGAGCGGAAGATATAAAGTATATATAATCGACGAGGTGCACATGCTTTCGGGCAGTGCTTTCAATGCGCTTCTCAAGACGTTGGAAGAACCGCCCGCGCATGTCGTTTTCGTACTCTGCACGACCGAAGTTCACAAATTGCCCGCGACCATACTTTCGCGGTGCATGCGTTTCGATTTCAAACTCGTTTCCACGGATAAGCTGTTTGCGCTTATCAAAGATATTTTCGAAAAAGAGGGCGCGAAAGCCGATGACAAGGCGCTTATGCACATCGCGGGGCTCGGCGAAGGGAGCGTGCGCGACACGCTTTCGATAGGCGACCGCTGTCTGAACGCGTCGGATAATCTGACGTACGAGCTTGCGCTCGAGATCACCGGAACGGGAAGCAACGAAGAGACCGCCGACCTTATGGACGCGGTAGTCTGTTCGGACGTGGGCAGGATAATTTCCGAAGTGGAAACGCTTGCCGGCGCGGGAAAGTCGGTGTCTCAGATTTCGCGCGATTTGACCGTATATGCCCGCGATCTTATGATACTCATGACGGCGGGGGGAGAAAGACTGACCGCAACGAAGGAAACGCTTGCGCGTATGGCGGACATCTCTTCGCGGACGAGCGTGCCGTTTCTTGTTTCTTTTATACGCACGCTGGGCGGAGCCGACGCGGAACTCAGATATTCCACATCGCCGCGTATCGTTCTCGAAAGCGCGTTGCTGTCGCTGTGTTCGTCGGTTGCCGCCGCACCCGCGGTCGCTCCGCGAAGCGCCATTCGACCGAAACCTGTCGTAACTGCGGCGAAGGAAGAAAAACAGACGATAAGCGAACGACCAGTCGTAATGACGGGCGACGAACCCGACGACAGAACGTTGGGATTGCTCGGATACCTCAGAAGCAAACTGCGCAAAAGCGGAAACCTCAGACTGTTCGGGGAATACTCCGCTTTGCCCGACAATAAAGTGCGGTTGATCGGAAATAAATTCGTTGTTTTCGTGGGGAGCGATTCGTATCTTACGTTTGCCGAACCCGAGAACATGCGTGCGGCTCAGGAAGCGCTCGACGATATGGGCGCGGGGTATGTGCTTCGCGTGGAAAAACTGTCGGATAACGGCGCGTCGGTGCTCGAGCAGATACTCGAAGCTGTCAAAGGACTGGAAGTCGAGGTCGTGGACGGCCGCGGCAAACGTATAAAATAAATTTCGTATCGATATAAGGAGTAAAAACAATGAGCAAACACGGCGGTTACGGCGGCGGATTCGGCGGGGGCATGAATATGCAGGCGCTGATGCAGCAGGCGAGAAAAATGCAGGAACAAATGGCTAAGGCGCAAGCCGAACTCGAAGAAACGGAGATCGAGGGAAACGCGGGCGGCGGACTCGTTACGGTCACCGTCAACGGTTACGGCGCGCTCCGCGGCATTTCGATCAAGCCCGAAGCTGTCGATCCCGACGATGTGGAAATGCTCGAGGATCTTATCGTCGCGGCGTACAACGATGCGGCGGAAGAGGCCGAAACGCTTAAAAACGAGAAAATGCCCGCGGGTGCAAACGGCTTGATGTAATCCCGGGGTTCGGATAAGATGACCGAAAGTATAAACAAACTGGCGCATAAGTTTTCGAAATTGCCGGGCGTAGGCGCAAAAACGGCGATGCGTTACGCTTATGCAGTCATAAATATGTCCGAAGCCGACGTAGAGGAATTCCGCGCCGCGCTCGGCGACGTGAAGCATAACGTTAGGTATTGCGCCGAATGCGGTAATTTCACCGAAACCGACGTGTGCGAAATTTGTCGCAAACGTCCGTCGGATACTATTTGCGTCGTGACATACCCGAAAGACGTGGTTGCGATGGAAAAAGCGCATTCTTTTCGCGGCGTATATCACGTCCTGCACGGGACGATATCTCCGCTCGACGGTCGCGGACCGGACGACATAAGGATCAAAGAATTGCTTGCGCGTCTGGACGGAGTCAAGGAGGTCATTCTCGCGACGAATCCGGACGTCGAAGGCGAGGCTACGGCAATGTATATCGCGCGTCTGATAAAACCGCTCGGGATCAGAGTTTCGCGCATCGCGCAAGGCATAAGCATGGGCAGCGATATAGAATACGCCGACGAGGTGACTCTTTCGCGCGCGCTCGAAAGCCGAGTGGACTTGTAAATAATCGATTTATCGCATATCACCGTAAACCTCGGTGATATGTTTTCGTTTTTATCCTTCGTTTATATCGCTTTAGGGCGGTAAGTTTTCGATGAAAGGAGGTACGGTCGGTGATAAAAGCCGAAAATATCGAAAAGTCCTATAACGGAGCCAAAGTACTGAAGGGCGTTTCGCTCGAGGTACGCGACGGCGAGTTCGTCGTGATCCTCGGCGCATCGGGATCGGGCAAATCCACTTTATTGTCCGTTTTGTCTGGATTGGAAAAAGCGGACGGCGGTACGGTCGAGTGCAACGGTGTGCGGCTCGACGGGCTCGGCGATCGCGAACTTACGTTGTTCAGAAAAAAAGAAGTCGGATTTATTTTCCAGCAGTATTATCTTTTGTCTCACCTCAGCGTGGAAAACAACGTCAGGCTCGGAGCGGACTTATCCCGCAATGCGGATTATAAGGAAATAATAGAAGCGGTCGGGCTGAAAGACAAACTCAAATGCAAGCCGTCTGAGCTGTCCGGCGGAGAACAGCAACGCGTGTGTATTGCGCGTGCGCTGGCGAAAAATCCGAATATCCTGTTTCTCGACGAGCCCACCGGCGCGCTCGACGAAAAAACCGGACGCGAGGTACTGAATTATATCGCCGAGCTTCGTAAGACGCGCGGCTTTACGGTAATAATGGTCACGCATAATCTCAATATCGCGGAGATGGCGGAAACCGTCGTGAAGATGAACAGCGGAAAAATCGTCGAAACTTATAAGAATGCCGAATGCAAGTCGGCTTACGAAATAGGGTGGTGATATGATAATAAGTCCGAAAGACGGTCTCAAACTGGTAGGTATATCCGTAGTGTCCTTTTGCGCGGTATACGTCTGTACTTTTATGCTTAATTATTATTTCGACGTCTTGCCGCTCGGGACGACGATCCCGGAACAGTCTTACGCGCTTTACGAAGCGCAGCTTGCTACGGCGATTTTCGCCGCGTCGATTACCGGCGGATTTCTCGGGTTGATCGCCGCAGTCATGCTTGTTTTTTATATCAAGCTGTATGTGGACGGTCACGCAAAACAGCTCGGTATAATGAAAGCGCTCGGTTATTCGAGAGAAAGGATAGCCGCGGAATTTTATGTTTTCGGGTTGAGCGTTTTCGTCGGGTGTGCGCTCGGGTTCGGCGTAGGCTGGGCGTCGATGCGCGCCATCTACGACGGTATGACCATAGACGGCATCGGGGAGATCGCGATGACGTTTCACGTAGGCCTGTTGTTCGCTCTCGTATTTGCGCCGACGGCGGTTACTTCCGTGCTTTCCGTTTTATACGCCTACGTTTCGTTGGGCAGAACCGTGGGAGAACTTATTCGCGGCAAAAGCGAAAAAATAAAAAATCGTCCGCTCAAAAGCGGAAAAGAGCGTCCGTTTCTTTCGGAGAGATCGGAAGAGCGTCGTGTAGGGAAAGAGTGTAGATCTCGGTGGTC
>CAJUKR010000013.1 GCA_910587025.1 uncultured Christensenellaceae bacterium | reverse complement strand
CATAGGCATAGTGCTTGCCGTCGTCACGATGCTGATGTCGACCGATTCGCTTGTCCGCGGTAACAGTAAAAATATATCGGTCATGAAGGCGTTCGGATATTCGCTTCGGGATTGCGCGGCGTCGGTGCTCGGCGGATACGTGCCGTTTGCGCTTATAGGCTTCGGGGCGGGGAGCGTATATCAATTCGGGCTTTTGCAACTTATGGTCAACGTGATCTTCGCGAATGTCGGAAGCGTTCCCGAATATACGTTCAACGTTCCCGTATTTTTCATAACGCTTGCGGCGTTTGTCGTGGGATATGCCGCAGTCACGGTTTACTATATTCTGAAAATAAACGGAATCTCCGTAAAAGAAGTAATGGCGGAAACCTGATGCGGTATTTTTGTCGTTTGTGATTTTTACGTTTCTTCGCTCACAATGTTTCGGTTATGTTTTTTCTTGTCGAAAAAATACAGCGGTTTTTTTTAGTTGACAATAGCCCGTAAAAAATGGTATTATTTGCATTGGTCGGGCATACGTTTCATTCCCGGCAATTGCGGTCGACGGATCGATCGCAAACCGACGCAGTAACAGGAGGTTTTTATAAATATGAAAAAAATCGATTTGAGCAAATACGGCATCACCGGTACCACCGAGGTCGTATACAACCCGTCTTTCGAATCGTTGTTCGAAGAGGAAACCAAGCCCGGTCTCGATGGCTTCGAGAAGGGTCAGGTAAGCGAGCTCGGCGCGGTCAACGTCATGACCGGTATTTATACCGGACGCTCGCCCAAAGATAAGTTCATCGTCATGGACGAGAACTCCAAGGACACCGTGTGGTGGACTTCCGACGATTACAAGAACGACAATCATCCCGCATCCGAAAAGACGTGGAAAGTTGTCAAGGACATCGCGCAGAAAGAATTGTCGAACAAGCGCCTGTTCGTCGTCGATGCATTCTGCGGAGCAAACAAGGATACCCGTATGGCTATCCGTTTCATAATGGAAGTGGCATGGCAGGCTCACTTCGTTACCAATATGTTTATCCGTCCCACGGACGAGGAGCTTGAGAACTTCGAACCCGATTTCGTAGTTTACAACGCTTCCAAGGCAAAGGTGGAGAATTATAAAGAACTCGGTCTCAATTCCGAAACCGCAGTCGTATTCAACATCACCAGCCGCGAGCAGGTTATCCTCAATACCTGGTACGGCGGCGAGATGAAGAAGGGCATGTTCTCCATGATGAACTATTATCTGCCGCTTAAGGGTATCGCTTCCATGCACTGCTCGGCAAACACCGATATGGAAGGCAAAAACACTGCTATCTTCTTCGGTCTGTCCGGTACGGGCAAGACCACGCTTTCCACCGATCCGAAGCGCCTTCTCATCGGCGACGATGAGCACGGTTGGGATGATAACGGCGTGTTCAACTTCGAGGGCGGATGCTATGCGAAAGTCATCAATCTCGACAAGCAGTCCGAGCCCGACATCTACAACGCGATCAGACGCAATGCGTTGCTCGAGAACGTTACGCTCGACGAAAAAGGCAAAATCGATTTCAACGACAAGAGCGTTACCGAGAATACCCGCGTTTCTTATCCCATCGATCATATAGAGAAGATCGTACGTCCCGTATCGACGGCTCCCGCCGCACAGAACGTTATCTTCCTTTCCGCGGACGCTTTCGGCGTTCTTCCTCCCGTATCCATACTTACGCCCGAACAGACCGAGTATTACTTCCTGTCCGGCTTCACCGCAAAACTCGCAGGTACGGAGCGCGGAATCACCGAACCTACCCCGACGTTCTCTGCTTGCTTCGGTCAGGCGTTCCTCGAACTGCATCCGACCAAGTATGCCGAAGAACTCGTTAAGCGCATGAAGCAGTCCGGCGCGAAAGCATATCTTGTAAATACCGGATGGAACGGCACGGGCAAGCGTATCTCGATCAAGGATACCCGCGGCATCATCGATGCGATACTGGACGGCTCCATCAAAAAGTCGCCGACCAAGACGATTCCTTACTTCAATTTCGAAGTACCCACCGAGCTTCCCGGCGTCGATCCGAAGATCCTCGATCCCCGCGATACTTATGCGAACGCTTCCGAATGGGAGACGAAGGCAAAAGACCTGGCTTCCCGTTTCCGGAAGAACTTTGTCAAGTATACCAGCAATAAAGCGGGCAAGGCTCTCGAGCCTTTCGGACCTCAGCTGTAAGCCGAAAAATCACATAAAAAGTAAAACGCTCCGCCATGCTGCGGGGCGTTTTCGCATGTCCGTGTTTGTATGAAAAGTCGGAAGCTCGGTTACGACGGAGGGAAACACCGTTTGCGATATTATATCTGCGTTTGCGTTGCGCATAACGAAGTTCGAAACAATTTTCGTAAAATCACAACTTTTTATTTCGGAGTTGTGATTTTTATATATAGCGCGCCGAATACGGCAAAGTATTCGAAGTACGAACAATTTTACCATATTTGAAAACGCTTGTTACTATTTTTCCGGGGGGGGGTGCTATAATTATATTACTTTTTATTGATTTGAAAAATTTGCGATGCGGTAAAAATTGCTGCGGCTATTTGTTAATATCGACGGGAATCGTCGTATTAAAATACAGGAATTTTCAAAGGAGGAAGATTCAATGTCGGAAAAGAAGAAAATGAGTACGATCAAATTCAGAGTGATTTTGCTGAGCGTTGCCGCTGTTTGCGCAGTACTTTTGATTGCTGTCAACGTGGTATGCTTTTTATTCACTCCGTTTTTGGACGACAGACTGGGGCGCGGCGAAAAACAAGCCGTGATACCCGAAGGACGTGAAGATTGGGATACGAATTATTACGAGGATTTGTATCCCGATAAAGCGGCATCGACCGAAGCGGCGTATAAAATCGCTTTGGATGTACAGAAAGAGGGTGCGGTGTTGTTGAAAAACAACGGTGTTTTGCCACTTGAGGCAGGAAGCATCGTTACGCCGTTCGGGTTTCGGTATAAAACTCCGATTTACGGTCAGACGGGTCCGAGCGGCTCCGCAAAATGGAATATACCGACTTTGACGGTTACGCCGGAAAAGGGACTTAAGGATACGTTTACGATAAATACCGCGGCTTTTGACAAAATAAAAGATGCGGCGGATCCCGTTACCTTGGACAAAGCTCCGGGAACACTTAACGTCGAAGCAACGAGCGGAATGGGACATAAGCAGTATTTTTATGAATATCCCGCTTCCATTTACGATGGCGCCGAAACGGCGAGCGGTGTCGCGCTTGTTTTTATCGGACGTGAAGGATCGGAGGGTTCGGATAAAAAGTACGATGCTTACAGTGATGGTACGCCGCACTATTTCGCATTGTCGCAGAATGAAAAAGATACGATAAAACTCGCAAAGCAGAGGTGCGACAAGGTAGTTGTTATACTTGAGAGTTCTTCATCGATTCAATTACCGGAACTTATGTCCGGCGACTTGGAAGCGGATGCGATTTTGTCTTTCGGGCATGCCGGCGAGCGAGGATATTCCATGCTTGACGACATCTTGAGCGGCAACGTCAATCCTTCTGGACGCACGGTCGCCGTATGGGCGTCCGATTTTACTAAAGATCCGACATATCGGAACTTCGGTGAATTTCAGTATACCAACGCGTTGAGCAACGATTACGGTAAATACTATATCGAATATGAAGAAGACGTATATATGGGATATCGCTATTACGAAACGGCGCATGATATAAACGCTACCGGATTTACATACGGAAAACTTAACGCCGCCGGCGGATATGAAGAGCCCGGCGCGGTAACTTATCCTTTCGGTTACGGTATGTCGTATACGACGTTCGAGCAGAAAATCACGTCTTTCGATACTTCGAACGAGAAGATTTCCGTGACGGTGGAAGTCAAAAACATAGGTCGAAAAGCCGGCAAAGAAGTAGTGCAGATTTATTATAATCCGCCGTATACAGAGCTTGATAAAACTATGAAGATCGAAAAACCCACGGCGACGTTGGCGGGTTTCGCAAAAACGAAAATAATCGAACCGGGCGCTACGGATAGTGTTACGGTTACGTTCGATCGGGAGGAAATGGCCTCGTATTGCTATACCAGAGACAACGGCGACGGAACGAAGGGCTGTTATATGTTGGAAGAGGGCGATTATGCTATAACTTTGCGTAAAAACAGCCACGACATAATAGAAACAAAGACATGGTATAATAACGGAACCGTATGGTTTGACGCAAAAAATCCGAGAAAGAGCGAAATCGAAGCGCAATCGGCTTTGGACAAAGACGGTAATTCGCTCGGTCGTCCGGCTAACGGAGACGAAGTATATACGGCCGCAACCAACTTGTTTCAGGATAGTAGCGATTATATGAATCGCGACGCGCGTATTCTTACCCGCTCGGATTGGAATAATACTTTCCCCGAGCTTGATACAGACGGCGCCGATCTCGAAAACGGTATTTGCCGCGGAGGAAAAGCATTGTCTTTCGAATCTGCGAAATATTTTGACGACGTTATATTCAAATTCGACGTAAAGACGGATAAGCGTTTCGGCAATGTGGAAGGAAGCAAAGCATATTATGCGGAATCGCCCGTATCCGGAGCGGATAACGGTTTGTCATTATCCGATTTGAGAGGGAAAAGTTATTACGACGAGACATGGGACGAATGGCTCGATCAGATCGATTACACGAATGCGATTGTAATAAATCAGATCGCGGATGTTTCCGCATTGGCTAATTATGCTACGACGCCTGTAACGTCGCTCGGATTACCGCGTACCGTACACGCTGACGGAGCAAACGGAATCAAGGTATTCAAAACCGATGCCGGTATGCAGATGTCGGCAACGTATTGTATGACGCCGCTGTGGGCTTCGACATGGAATGTGGAACTTCTCAACAAACTCGGCGTTATGCTCGGGAAAGAAGCGTTGGAAAATAACGTAACCGGATGGTATTCGCCTGCGATTAACTTGCATCGTTCGCCATTCTCGGGACGTAATTTCGAGTATTACAGCGAGGATCCTTTATTGACGGGAAAAGCGGCCGCAGCCGTCGTAAGCGGCGCGAGCGAGGCGGGACTGGTATGCTATATCAAGCATTTCGCTCTGAACGATCAGGAAACCAACAGAGATAAGTTCCTGTCCACTTGGGCAAGCGAACAGGCAATGCGCGAATTATATCTGAAAGCGTTTGAGATTCCGTTCAAAGAAGCAATGATGACAATAAATTACACCAAAGACGAGACAGGCGCGCTTGAAACGATGCGTATGCGTGCGGCAACCGCCGTTATGACTTGTCAGGCTTGTATCGGTCAAATATACGGTCATGCGGATTATCGTCTTATGACCGGACTCCTTCGCGGCGAATGGGGCTTCGTCGGTTTGATTACCAGCGATATGTTTTCTATGAAGAATCCCGATATGTACGATATGGCATATCGTTCCGGACTGGATACATTCCTTGCTACGGGACGAGGAGGACTTGCCGATAAAGACAGTGCATCGGCGCATCATATGTTCCGTAAAATCATGCATAACGTGGGTTATACCGTCGCTCATTCGAACGTAATGCAGGGAGTGGCTCCCGGAACAATATTCCATTACAGTGTTTCGCCCTGGACGTTATATTTGCAACTGCCGTTGAATTTGCTGTTCGGCTTTATAATAGCGGGGGCAATTGCTTGGATCGTAGTGAGAACGGTGCTTGATAAAAAGAAAGCAAATGAGTGAAGGAGAATCGAATAATGAAAACATTTGCAAGAAATTTTATATTAACGTTGCTTTTGGTGCTTGGATTATCCGTGTCGGTCGTCCTTACAGGTTGCGGCGGATCGGAAATTAAAAGTATTGCCGTTGACACGACAAACGTGGATTTGGTCTTTGAAGTGGGTTCCGAGTTCAATTCGGATAATCTTGTTGTATACGCAAAGCAGAACGACGGGAATAACGTGCGAGTGAAAAACGGAGATTATACCGTTACAGTGCCCGACACTTCCGTTGCGGGTAAAAAAATTGTGACGATTTTGTACGGTGAAATGACCGTAACGTATGAAATCGAAGTTATGGTAAAGGAAGTCGTTGCTACGTTTACAGGCGATATTCAGTTCGGACTCGGCGGTGGTAGGTCGTTCATATACAGCGGCGAATTCAAATGTTATAATACACTTGTATGGGAACTTGTCGGGACGAGTGCAATGGGGAACTTTACCGACAGCGGTAAATATAAGTTCAAAGACGGTGTGTACACGATGATCATGGGGTCGGGCACAAACGTATCGACTGTCATCGGAGAAAACGGAACCGTGTCGTTCGATTACGAGGGTTTCGGCATAAAAATCCTCAATGGAATGATGACGGCTAACGGTCATGGCACTCTTGTGCTTGGGGAATAATAATCGAGACAGTTTGTGTATAAAAAAGATAGAAACCGACGTTATATTTAACGTCGGTTTCTTATTCATAAAAACAAGGAATTTCAAAGGGCAGATCATTCGTCTGCCCTGTTTGTTATTCGGATATTCAGTCGTCGTTATGTTTGTTTTCTCTTTCTTCCCGTTCTTTTTTACGCTGATAATAGTTTTTGTATCCGGCGTTTTCGTTATCGCCCTGATCCCATTTCTTTCCGCCCGTGGCGAGCACGCAGAGCAGGATCGCAACGATGACGATGAGCGAGATTATGGGAAGCACGAGACTCTGATCGATGAACGTTCCGACAAGGGCGAGTATGCCCGCGACGACGAGCGCCGCGCCGAAAAGTATATTCATCTTTTTGAACGTGCCTACGCTTTTTGAAAACAATCCTTTTCCGATGAACAGCGCGCCGAGCGCGAATGCGAATATCGCTATCGTCCAAGAAAGATTGATTTCGATTATTTTGGCGGCGGACAGTATCCACAGCACGGCTACCGCCGCAAAGCAAAGCAGTACGAGGACTTTGAACAATAAATTTTTACTCATTTCGGTTTCTCCTTATATTATCTGAGCACGACGGCATGCGATACCGCACAGATTCTTTCGCCGTCCGCAAGCACGATATCCGAAGCGTGCTTATATTCTCTTACGATACCGCCGATCCTGATATTGAAAGTCTCGGTGTTTTCGTTGTGCGACAGTACGGTGTATTTACCCGGGATTACGGCGCCGCCTTTACCGACGACATAAGTTTTGCCGCGTCTCAGTATGACGTCGCCTTTTAAGTGAGTGATCGCCACTTCGCCGTCGGCTGTCTGTTCGACGCGATCGGTAGTGTACCGTACGCCGTTTTCGATCTTTACGTTGTCCGCTTTCCCCTCGGGCTTGCGGTTTTTTTTCAAGATAACGGCGATCGCTATGATAAGTCCTATCAGTACGACTCCTTCGCCGATCGCGATCCCGATTAACGCTTCTACAGGCATTTTTGTTATCCTCCGAAAATTATTGCCATGCTGATCGCGACGGCGGCGACCGCCAGTCCGAACAGCACCGTAAGTGCGATTTTAAGCGGCGATTTCGGAGTCTTGCCCCGAACTTTGCCGTTCTGTCCGTTCATATAAAAATTATATATTTTGTGGTTGAACTCGGTGTGTCCGACATATACGGGAAGGAGCAGATACTTATACGTGGTGTTGTAACAGTGCATATTATAGTCGAACGATGAAATCACGTCGTAATCGTACTGCGCGAGTATGCTGTCGTGAATGTGTGCCGACATGAATCCGCGCGCTTCCTGCCAACATGCAAGCCCGTCTTTCTCGTACTTGCTTGCGGAAAATCCGTGCAGAAAGTCGCTGCTGTATTTGTGCGAGTCGTCGGTGGCGTAAGGTCCGATCTTTTTTATTGTCTTCTTATCGTTTTCCGCTCCGGCGTGTACGAATACGTCGTTGAAGAACATTTTATACGTTCCGCTCACATTGAAGTATCGCGTATGTCGTGTCGTATGGGTATGACCCTTGGAATCGACGTGCGTCGTATAATAATGTTTGCCGAGCCGCCCGAAGTACGGTGACTCGGTGCGCGAGTCGAAGGTGAAAGCGGGGAAGTAGTGTCCGCTCAACTGCTCGGGCTTCAGATCTTTTTTGAACGATTTGGGCGCGAACAGTTTTTTCTTCGCCCATTTTATGTAGAACTTCGACGCGCTTTCTTTACCCATGAGAAAGGGAAGTATCGCGTTCGGTTTTATACCCGACATTGAGTCGGTTTCTACGATATTCGAAGTGCCGCAAAACGCGCACTTGGGCGCAAGGTCGCGGCGGGACAGGATTTGCCGCGCGCCGCAGTTACTGCATTCGAATACTTTGGTTTCGTTGCCCCAGTCGTTATTGTCCTTGACGAGTCGGGAGAAGTCGATTTCTTCGGCATACTCGGTCATGTCTACTTTGACTTCCGTTCCGCAGTAATCGCATTTGAGAGTACCGTGCGACGGATTGTAGATCAGATTTGCGCCGCAGGACGGGCACTTGGAAATTTCGGTCGCGCTCTTTTTCGCTTCGGCGATTTCTTCGGGGGACAGCTGTTCCTCGTCTTCCGTCATTTGATCTTTTCTCCGCACTCGGGACAGAATTTCGTGCCGACACGTACGGTTGCGCCGCACTTGGGGCATTTCGCGGCAGCAAGACTTGCGCCGCACTCGGGACAGAACTTAGCGCCCGAGGCTTTGACCGTCGCGCCGCATTTCGGACATGCGCGACCGGCGGGTGCGCCGCACTCGGGACAGAATTTCGTACCCTGCGGGATAGCCGCGCCGCATTTGCCGCATACCGACGCAGAGGATTTCGTCGCGCCGTTTTGTGCCTGATTTCCGCTTGCCATGTTCATGAACATATTGCCCATACCGACGCCCATGCCCATGCCGATTCCCGCGCCCATGATGCCGCCCGCCGCTCCGGTGTTTTTCGATGCGTTGACGAGCGCATCCGCCTGAGCTTTCTGCGTATAAACATTCATATTTTTGCCGAGAATACCGAGCGAAGTGCTTTCGTCGAGCGCTTTTTCGAGAGCTTCGGGAAGCGAGAAGTTTTCGAAATTGAATTTTGTGATCGTAAGTCCGATCTCTTTGAAAGTTTTATCGAGCTGCTGTTCGACCGCTTCGCCGAATTCTACGAGGTTGCCCGCCATATCGAGCACGGGCACTTTGCTTTCGCCGATGATGTCGGATATGCGAGTAACCACCATACTGCGGAGATATTCGGTTATCTCGCTCATGCGGAAAGAAGAAACGGAACCTGAAATCTCGGTAAGGAAAACGTAAGGATCGTCGACTTTGAACGAGTACGTTCCGAACGCGCGTATACGCACCGCGCCGTAATCGGCGTCGCGGATTATGATCGGATTCTTGGTACCCCATTTTTCTCCCGTGAACTGAGTGGTGTTGACGAAGTATACGTCGGACTTGAACGGACTTTCGAATCCGTATTTCCAACTCATCAGTTTGGTGAGCAGAGGAACGTTGTTCGTTCCGAGCGTATACATTCCGGGAAGAAAAACGTCCGCCATCTTTCCTTTGTGGCAGAACACGCACGCCTGACCTTCGCGTACCGTCACCTTAGACCCTCTTGTGATATAATCTTTCTTGAGGTCGATGCGATTGACGATCGTATCGCGGCTGTCGTCTTTCCATTCGATGATTTTTAACATTCCCATAGCAGTATTATCCTTTTCGGTATTCTCGATGTTATCGATACGTTTATTATATTATAAAAAACAGTCCGTGTCAATAACGAAAAATATAATAGTCGGGGTTTTAATCAAATTTTAATTTACGCGATTGATGGAATGCGGTCAAAAAATACGGACAAACCTCTTTCAAACTCTTGTAATTCGTCGCGCATTGTGCTAAAATTAAAACGTTATATATCTATACATACGATTGAGAGGTAAGACACAGGATGATCGACATCAGACTTATACTTGCGGACCCCGACGGCGTAAAAGCAAAGCTGGCGAAAAAAGGATGCGAAGTCGATTTCGCAAAAGTGACCGAGCTTGACGCAAAGCGGCGCGAACTCATAAAGAAAAACGACGAACTCAAAAACGAACGCAACAGAGCGAGCGCCGAAGTTCCGAAGCTCAAGAAAGAGGGCAAGGACGTTTCGGGAATAATCGCGCGCACGAAAGCGATCGGCGAGGAGATCGCGGCGGGCGACAAAGCTCTTGCCGCCGTGGAAACCGAACTTAACGATTTCGTATGCGCTTTGCCCAATCTGCCAGACGACGACGTGATCTCGGGCGGCAAAGAAGCCAACGAAGTCATAAAGATCGTGGGAAAGAAGCCCGAGTTCGGCTTCAAGCCTCTCGACCACGTTACGCTTTGCACGAAAAACGGTCTGATAGATTACGAACGCGGAGTCAAGCTGTCCGGCTCGGGACACTGGTTATACCGCGGTATGGGAGCGCGTCTGGAGTGGGCTCTTTTGAATTTCTTTATCGAAGAGCATCTCGGCGACGGGTATGAATTTATCATGCCGCCGCTTGCGCTCGGATATAACTGCGGTTACGGCTCGGGACAGTTTCCAAAATTCCGCGACGAAGTTTACTGGGTGGAGAACGCCGAAGCCGAAGGCGACAAAAAGAAAATGAAGTTTATGCTTCCTACGGCTGAAACCGCGCTCGTCAACCTCTATTCGGGCGAGATCATGAAAGAGAACGAGCTGCCCAAAAAGTTGTTTGCATATACGCCGTGCTTCCGTAAAGAAGCGGGAAGCTACAGGAGCGAAGAACGCGGCATGATCCGCGGACATCAGTTCAATAAAGTGGAAATGGTACAGATAACGACGCCCGATCAGTCCAAAGCGGCTTTCGAGGAACTTGTGGGCAAGGCGTGCTCGCTTGTGGAAAAGCTCGGTCTGCACTTCCGTTTGTCCAAACTGGCGGCGGGCGACTGTTCGGCTTCCATGGCGCGTACCTACGACATCGAAGTATGGATCCCGTCCATGGGTATATACAAAGAGGTTTCGAGCGTATCGAACGCGAACGATTATCAGGCTCGCCGCAACGGCACGCGCTTCAAATCGTCGGCTACGGGTAAGAACGAATTTGTTCATACGCTCAACGGAAGCGGACTGGCTACCAGCCGCGTGCTCCCTGCGATCGTCGAACAGTATCAGCAGGCGGACGGCTCTATCGTCGTTCCCGAAGTGCTCAGAAAATTCGTCGGTACCGACATAATAAGATAAGTTCGGTTGATAGACCGAAAAGCGGAACGAAAGAGGGATATACTTATGACAATACTCAAAGGAATCGGAAAAATACTGTTCGGAATGCACCTGTGGCTTCCGCTCTCTTATTCCGTCGTATTCCTCGTTCTTGCCGCGGTTACGGGGACGCTCGAGGGCGCGTGGCCGTATTATTTCATCGGTTTGTCCGTATCGCTTGTCGCGTCCATCGTGCTTGTGTATCTTACGGCGTCGGTAAAAAAACGCAATTCGGCTTCTGACATATCCGCAAATCCCGTCGGTCGCGACGGAGAACCTTTGCCTCCGCCCATTACTCACCGCAGTGATCGTCCGACTTCGAGAAAGGAAGAATACGCGCGTTACGAGGACGAGGCGGCAAGGATCTACGAAGAGCAGATGAGATATTCCGGACAGATGAACGCCCGCCCTAATAATATCGGCGCAGGCACTTATGTTCCGCAAAGCGACTATACGCGACCGTCCGAACCTTCCCATCCGCCCTACCGTCCCGCGCCTTCCGCGGAACAGCGGAGAAGCAGCGAGGAAGCGCTTTACGGCAACGACGCGGTAGGCAATATGAATAAGTATTACGGCGCGAAAGAGGACGCGCACGACGCGTTATATTCGTCGTTTTCTTCCGCACCCGTATCGACTGCCGAGCGCGCGCCGTCGGGATCGCACGGAGGATTTTCGCCGTACGTACAGCCGTCCAATATCGCGCCGCCCGATTCTCCGCGCGTGGAGGATTATTCGTCCCGCCGCGCCGAGGAAAAGCCGAAGATTTTCCGTACGCGTAAAGAACCGAACGTGCTTGTGTACGAATATTCCGACCGCTACGAACGCTATTATCTCGGCAAAGACGGCTCGCAGACTCTGATCGGCAGGGAAAGCAAATAAAATATAATAGTTTATGATAGTGCAAATACGGAGCTATGATCATAGTTCCGTATTTTGATGTCTAAATCGAATACAAGCAAAAATTTTGTCGAAACCTTGTCAAATCGCTATTGAAATACGATACAAATATGTTATACTGAAATTATATTCGGGCAGAGGAGTCAGTTATGTTAAATTCAATCAAAGAACAGGAACGGGAAGAATTGCATAAAGCGATTTGGAATATCGCCAACGACTTGCGCGGAAGCGTGGACGGTTGGGACTTCAAGCAATACGTTTTGGGCTTTATGTTCTACCGTTACATATCTGAAAATATCACGAACTACATAAACGCCGACGAACACGCCGCAGGTAATTTATCATTTGATTACGCATTACTTTCCGACGTCGAAGCAGAACAAATCCGTGCCGATATGGTGAAGACGAAAGGCTTTTTTATTTTGCCGAGTCAGTTATTCGTAAACGTGCGCAAAATGGCAAAGACAAATCCCGATTTGAATGAAATGCTTGAAAAGGCGTTCAAAGCAATCGAGAGTTCGGCGCAGGGATCGGACAGCGAAAGAAACTTTAAGGGTTTGTTTGACGATATAGACGTAAACAGCAATAAACTCGGAACAACGGTTGCGAGGCGGAACGAGAAACTCATAAAACTCCTGGATAGTATCGGTGATATGAAACTCGGGAATTATAAGGACAATACGATTGACGCGTTCGGTGACGCATATGAATTTTTAATGGGTATGTATGCGAGCAACGCAGGCAAATCGGGCGGCGAATACTTCACCCCGCAAGAAGTTTCCGAATTGCTTACAAGGCTTACTATTGTCGACAAAACCGAAGTCAATAAGGTTTACGATCCCGCTTGCGGTTCGGGTTCTCTGCTTTTGAAATTCGCTAAAATTCTCGGAAGAGAAAATGTGCGACAAGGCTTTTTCGGACAGGAAATAAATCTTACTACGTATAACCTTTGCCGTATCAATATGTTTTTGCATGATATCGATTATGACCACTTTTATATTGCCAACGAAGATACGCTCACAAAGCCACAACATTGGGACTACGAGCCTTTTGAGGCGATCGTAAGTAATCCGCCGTATTCCACGAAATGGGAAGGTAGCGATAATCCGCTACTTATAAACGACACCCGCTTCAGTCCCGCGGGAATCCTTGCGCCGAAGAGTTATGCCGATATGGCGTTTATTATGCACTCGCTTTCTTGGCTTGCGACAAACGGCGTGGCGGCTATCGTTTGTTTCCCCGGCATCTTCTATCGCGGCGGCGCGGAACAAAAAATTCGCAAGTATTTGATTGAAAACAACTATATCGACTGCATTATACAACTGCCGAGTAATCTCTTTTTCGGTACAAGCATCGCAACTTGCATTATGGTACTCAAAAAATCGAAGTTCAGCGACGATGTGCTTTTTATCGATGCAAGTACGGAATGCGTGAAGGTTACGAATAACAATAAGCTCACGCAGGACAATATCGAAAATATAGTGCGGATATTTACCGAGCGCAAGGATATTGACTATACTGCGAAAGTCGTTAAAAATTCCGTAATTGCCGAAAACGATTTTAATTTATCCGTAAGCACCTACGTTGAAAAAGAAGACACACGCGAAAAGATCGATATAAACGAACTCAATAAACAGATCGACGAAATCGTTGCGCGTGAAGAAGTTTTGCGGGCGGAAATCAAGAAAATAATTGCGGAGATAAAATGAGTAAACTTGAAGAATTGATAAATACTCTATGCCCCGATTGGGTGGAATATAAACCGCTTGGGGAAATATGTCAACGACAAAAGGGTATGTCCATAACGGCAGGCGAAATGAAAAAACTTGATAAGCTTAACGCACCGATTAGGGTGTTCGCGGCAGGAAATACAGTAGCTAATGTAAACTATGGGGATATACCAGAAAATGCAATTATTACAAAGCAAAGTATCGTTGTAAAATCGCGCGGCAATATTGGGTTTGAGTATTATACAAAGCCTTTTACACACAAAAATGAAATGTGGTCATATTCGGCAAAAAGTAATATGATTGATTTGAAATTCGTTTATTATTATTTGCAACAGCACATAGATGAATTTCAAATAAAAGCTAAAACAGGCAAGTTGCCGCAAATATCAACGGGTGATACAGATAAATATTTAATTCCCGTGCCGCCATTGGAAGTACAACGTGAAATTGTCCGTATTTTGGACAATTTCACGGAGCTTACAGCAGAGCTTACAGCAGAGCTTACAGCGAGAAAAAAACAGTATGAGTATTATAGAGATACTTTGATTTTAGAGCAAGATGCTGAATATAAGACGCTTGGAGAAATCGCAACGGAAATATATCGTGGTTCGGGCATAAAACGTGACAAAGTAACGCAAGAGGGAATACAATGCGTTCGTTATGGCGAGATATACACTACATACGATATTTGGTTTGATAAGTGCGTATCACACACAAACGAAGAAAAAATATCGTCAAAAAAATATTTTGAACACGGGGATATATTGTTCGCCATAACGGGCGAAAGCGTGGAGGAAATAGCAAAGTCTTGTGCTTATGTTGGCAACGGCAAATGTTTGGCGGGCGGCGATATTGTCGTAATGAAGCATAATCAAAACCCGAAATATCTTGCCTATGCGTTATCAACTACGGACGCACAACGGCAAAAAAGCTACGGAAAAATAAAATCGAAAGTAGTCCACGCAAGCGTGCCGTCGATAAAGTCAATATCAATACCGTTGCCACCGCTTGACGAACAGCAAAGAATAGCGGATACATTAGATAAATTTCATAGCCTTGCATCGGACATATCGCAAGGCTTACCTGCCGAAATAGAAGCGCGCAAAAAGCAATACGAATACTATCGGGATAAACTGCTTACATTTAAGGAATTAGCGGAATAAATTTTTCGACAAGCTCAAAATGACAAAAGAACCAAAGGAGATTACTATGGCTTGTTATAATATCGTAACTCAAAGCAGTGAAAGTACTGTTGTTGCGGAATATATCCCCGAAAAGCGGAACGCCGAAGCCTATCAAAGCGAAGCGGATTTAGAGCGGGAATTTATTGCCCTGCTTAAAGTGCAGGGTTATGAATACTTGCCCATTCATACCGAAGCCGATTTGATTGCAAATCTTCGCACAAGGCTTGAAGAACTGAACGATATAAAATTTACCGATTCCGAATGGGAGCGGTTCTTCTCCGTACATATTGCCAACGCAAACGATAGTATTTTAGAAAAGACGAGAAAATTACAGGAAGGCGACAGCCGAATTTCGTTCAAGCGCGACGACGGACTCACGAAAAATATTGCGCTTATAGAAAAAGCGAATATCCACGCAAACAAATTGCAGGTAATCAATCAGTACGAGAACAATGCGGGAACGTATAAAAACCGCTATGACGTTACGATTCTCGTAAACGGCTTGCCGCTCGTACATATCGAATTAAAGCGGCGCGGTGTACACATACGGGAAGCGTTTAATCAAATCAAACGATATGACCGTGAAAGTTTTTGGGAAGGGAGTAAACTTTTTCAATATATACAGATTTTCATAATCAGCAACGGGACGAATACGAAATATTACAGCAATACCACGCGAGAAAATCATATTCGCGACGCGCAAAAGGCGCAACACGCCAAAAAAGAACGGACAAGCAACAGCTTCGAGTTTACTTCGTTCTGGGCGGATGCGAGCAATAAAATAATCCCCGACCTTATCGACTTTACAAAGACTTTCTTTTCAAAACATACTGTTTTGAATATCCTTACAAAATATTGCGTATTTTCTTCGGAGAATATGTTGCTCGTTATGCGTCCTTATCAGATCGCGGCAACCGAAAAGATATTAAACAAAATAGAGGTTTCCAACAACTACAAGCAATACGGCACACTCAACGGTGGCGGATATATATGGCATACTACCGGAAGCGGAAAAACACTTACTTCGTTTAAGACGGCGCAGCTTGCTACCGCGTTGCCGTATATCGAAAAGGTTTTGTTTGTCGTTGACAGAAAAGACCTTGATTATCAGACAATGAAAGAATACGATCGTTTCGAGAAATGCGCGGCAAACAGCAACACAAGCACGGCAGTTCTTAAAAAGCAGTTGGAAAATCCGAGCGCGCGGATCATCATTACAACCATTCAGAAGTTGGACGTATTTATCAAAAAATATAAAGGACACCCTATCTTTGAAAAGCACGTCGTAATAATCTTCGACGAGTGTCATCGCAGTCAGTTCGGGGATATGCATGTCGCAATTACAAAATCGTTCAAGAAATATCATTTATTCGGCTTTACGGGTACGCCTATTTTTGCCGTAAACGCAAGCTCGGGAACAAAGAATGCCAACTTGAAGACCACCGAGCAGGCGTTCGGCGCAAAGTTACATACTTATACGATCGTAAATGCGATAAACGATAAAAACGTTTTACCGTTTCGTATCGACTACGTCAAGACAATGGACAAAGACCCGGATATAGATGACAAACAGGTCGCGGATATTGACAGAGAAAAAGCGTTTAACGCGCCAAAGCGCATTACAAAGATCGTCGATTATATATTAACGAATTTCAACCGTAAAACATATCGCAACGAAAAAAGTTATGCTTTTAACGCTCTGACCAACATATCGGCGGTAGCGTCTGCAGGCGGTAAAAAAGAAGTGGAAGAAATCAAACAGAAGTTGCGCTTATCGGGCTTTAACTCTATTCTTTGCGTATCTTCTATTGACTCGGCAAAACTTTACTATAACGAGTTCAAATCGCAAATGAGTAAAAATCCGAGCCTAAAATTAAAGATCGCCACGATATTCAGCTACGGCGCGAACGAAGAAGAAAGGGACGGACTACTCGGCGAAGAAAATTCGGAAGATACAACCGCACTTGATTTATCTTCACGCGAATTTTTGGAAAGCGCAATTAAAGACTATAACGAAACGTTCAAAACAAATTACGATACTTCGAGCGACAAATTTCAAAACTATTACAAAGATATTTCTTTGCGTATGAAAAACCGTGAAATCGACTTGCTTATCGTCGTAAATATGTTTTTGACGGGGTTTGACGCAACTACGCTCAACACGCTTTGGGTAGATAAAAACCTTAAACAACACGGACTTTTACAAGCGTTTTCAAGAACGAACCGCATTCTCAATTCCATTAAAACTTTCGGCAATATAGTTTGTTTCAGAAATTTACAAAAACGTACGGATAGTGCGGTTTCACTGTTCGGAGATAAGGATGCGGGCGGTATCTGCGTATTAAAGGGCTATAAAGATTATTATTACGGTTATGATGATAAGCAGGGTTACGTCGGTCTGATTGATGAACTTACGCAAAAATATCCTTTGACCGAGCCACAGATTATCGGCGAAAAGGCGCAAAAAGATTTTATAGCTTTATTCGGCGCTATCTTGCGAATGCGTAATATTTTATCTTCGTTTGATGAGTTCAGCGGCAACGAAATACTTTCCGAACGCAATATGCAGGACTATCAAGGGCGGTATAACGATTTATACGACGAATGGCGCGCCCGCAGAGAAGAACACACGAAAGAAGATATTACCGATGACATTGTTTTTGAAATCGAGTTAATTAAGCAAGTTGAAATCAATATCGATTATATTTTATTGCTTGTCAAAAAGTATCACGACGGGCATTGTGAAGATAAAGAAATTCTTATTTCTATCAATAAGGCGATTGATTCGAGTTTGGAGTTGCGTAGCAAAAAAGCTCTTATCGAAAACTTTATTGCCGGTATCAACGAAGTGGACGACGTTCTGCTTGAATGGAAAGAATTTGTAGCTAAAAAGAGAGAAGAAGAGCTTGCGTTAATTATTTCCGAAGAAAAATTGAAGGACGCCGAAACGCGCAAGTTTGTCGATTATTCGTTTCGCGACGGCGTAATGAAAACGACGGGAACCGATTTTGATAAAATAATGCCTCCTATGTCGAGATTCGGCGGCGAACGCGAAAAGAAAAAAGCAACGATTACCGAAAGGTTGTTGCAATTCTTCGAACGGTTTTTCGGCATAGGTTGAGCGTCGTGTAAATATTTCACAATAACCCTGCGGTTATCCGCAGGGTCTTTTTTATTGACTTTTTATACGAATTTTTGTATACTCATAGGCGGAGGCATAACGCATGGAATTTCCTGACAATATGAGAGACGAATGCGGCGTAATAGGTATTTTCGACCGCTCGGGCGGCGACGTGGCGAAAAATATTTGCTACGGGCTTTTTTCGCTTCAGCACCGCGGACATATCAGCTGCGGCATAATCACGAACGACAAATACAAACTGTCCGTACATAAAGACAACGGGCTCGTAAACGACGTATTCGACGCGGCGACGCTCGGCACGCTCAAAGGCAATATAGGTTTGGGACACGTCAGATACAATTTCGGGATAGACCTTCGCGAAAATATCCAGCCTATCACGACGCGGTATTGCAAGGGAACCGTAAGTCTTGCCAAAAACGGCAAGATCACGAACGCGGACGAACTCAGAAGCGCGCTCGAGGACGACGGCGCGATATTCCAGTCCACGCGCGATACCGAAGTCATTATGCATTTGCTCGCAAAAGCGCGCACGCATTGTCCGTCCGCCGAAAAGTCCATGCTTGAAGTCATGGACAAGATAGACGGCGCGTATTCCATGATACTCATGTCGCCGAAAAAACTCATCGCCTGCCGAGATCCGCACGGTTTCCGTCCGCTCGTTATGGGCAAACTCGGTGAGTCGATCGTATTCGCGAGCGAGACCTGCGCGCTCGACGCGATAGGCGCGGCATACGTCCGAGACGTTAAGCCCGGAGAACTTGTCAGAGTGGACGCGACCGGAGTGCAGTCGTACGATATGTTTACCGGAAAAGAAACGTCGCTTTGCGTTTACGAATATATTTTCTTTGCGCGTCCCGATTCTGTGCTCGACGGCAACGAGGTATATACGATCCGCGAAAAAGCGGGCGAACTGCTCGCAAAAGAAGCTCCCGTCGAAGCCGACGTGGTGTTCGGTATTCCGGACGGAGGTTCGTCGTTCGCGCAGGGATATTCGCGCGCAAGCGGGATACCTTTACGCGCAGGCATAATAAAAAATAAATTTTCGTCGCGAAATCTGTTCTCGCTCGAAGAAGAAGGACGGGACATCGCGATAAATCTGAAATACAATATTCTCAAGCCCATTGTATGGGGCAAGCGCGTGGTGCTCGTGGACGACTCGCTCGTCCGCGGCAAGACGGCGGGAAAACTTATCCGCCTTCTTCGTGAAGCGGGCGCGTCCGAGATACATGTGCGCATAGCTTCGCCGCGCATAGTTTGCTCGTGCCCGTTCGGGATCCAGATGCCTAAGGATAAAAATCTTTTCGCGTACGGGGGCAGAACGGACGAAGAGATGTGCGAGATGCTCGGCTGCGATTCGATAGCGTTCCTGCCTGTGGAAAAACTGCCTATGACGGGACTGAACAAGAATTTCGGATATTGTTATAACTGTTTTACGGGAGTTTCGCCTCTTTGCAAAGGTAAACGGTAATATAAAAAAGAGCGACGTATGAAAAGGCTTACGGAAATCATAATCAAACATCCCGTCACAATAATAATGATGACGTTGCTGTTGTTTTTCGGCGGCATTATCGGGACAATGAATATGTCGATGCAGCTTATTCCGGACATTCAGATCCCCATGATAAGCGTAGTCGTTACTTATCCCGGCGCTTCCGCCGCTACGGTCGAAGATACCGTCACCGACAAGCTCGAGGACAGTATGCAGGGCGTGTCCGGCGTGACTGCGGTCAATACTTTTTCTTACGACAATATATCGGCTGTCATGCTGACTTTCGATTTCGGCGTGGACGTAAACGAAAAAACGAAACTCGTCGAGGACGCCGTCAATGATATAAAGTTACCCGAGGGTTGCAGTCGTCCGAAACTTTCCGCAGTCGATCTGAACGGTATGGCTACCGCAACGGTGTACGTTACGGACAAACGCGATACGGAGTTTGACCGCAACGTGCCTTACGCCGCTGCGACGGCGGACGCGCTCGTTTCGCGCCTGCTCGGTATAGAAGGCGTGGGGAGCGTGACTAAGGACGGAGAACCCGAGGACGGCGTTACCGTCATGCCGATACGCGGCATGGAAAGCGCGACGCTTCTTCTCGTACAGGCTCTTTCGGGCGAAGAATACGACATACCGCTCGGCGATATAATTTCGGGCGGCGAGCATATACAGATACGCAATCTTTCGGGAGTAAAGAGCACGGACGAAATCCGCGCTTTGCCGGTGACTCTTCCCGCCGCCGTCGCGGCTTCGCTTTCTTCGGTCAAAAGTCTTTCCGAGTATTACGAGCGTGCGACAGGCGAGGATATAATCGATTTCACGGCGGCGGTAAACGACGAGATCCGTCCGACCGTTCGGAAGATCGACGATATATACGCCGCGGATACGCAAAAAACGGTCGTTCGCGATTACGCGCAATATAAATATTACGTTTCGCTTTTGTCTTATCCGAGCGCGACGCTTTTTTCGCTCATGAATTCGGATTATTATTCTTCGCTCAAAGATGCGACGGAAGATATGACAGACGGGGAAATTTACGATTATCTCGCGGACATCGAAGATTACGCGGGCATAAGCGTCGGCGCGGAAACGCTGTTTATGGCTCGCGCCGAAGCGAAAGCCGATACCGCGAACACGCTTCTTCCCGAAGGAGAGCGCGAAACCGCGGGACTGGCGCGGCTCGTGGCTTTCAAGCGCGGAAAGGAAACAAGTACGATAATAGGCGGTATAGAAGTTACTAACCCTTATTATGTTTATACCGAAGACGATTACGACGAACTCGCCGTCGAGATGCAACTTGTTCCCGATACGGAAAAAGCGGCGGTAATGCGGGAAGAAAGCGCGCCGTTTTCGCGCGCGGGATTGTCCGTGATAGGCAAGCGCAGATTTTTCGACGAGAAAATATCCGATGCGGATTATGCGGAACTTTTCCGCGGAACGGACATCGCGACCGATTATCCGATCGTCATGACCGAGATCGGAATGAAATTCGTACGCGCGGAGTCGTTCGACGCGAACGCCGCATTCCTGCTCGAGCATAAAACATTATATCCCAAGCCGAGCGACGTCGAGTCGGGCTATCTTTCCGACGCCGAGGTATCCGAACTTTATAACGGGCTCGATACCGACGGCATAATAAATTACGAATTGTCCGACGATATGATAGCGTTCATACGCGCCACGGACTTCGGCGGCGGATCGGCGCTTACGGTCAAAATGTCCGATATTGCGCGGGTAGTCGGTCCGGGCGATGATGGGTACGTGCCGTCGTACGGATCATACGCGTATTACAACGGCGTGCAGGGCGTAAAGGTTTCGATTTTCGCCGCGGGCGGAGCGAACGGGACGAACGTTGTTCGCGCGGTCAAAGACATAATAGCCGATATGTCCGAACATGACGCGCCGTTCACGATCGCGTTGACCGACGACAATTCCGAATTCATTTCGGAATCGGTGTCGAACGTGCTTATAAGTATGTTGATCGGCGGCGCGCTCGCCGTATTCGTAATATTTCTGTTTCTGAAAAAAGCCAAGCCGTCGATTATAATTTCGGTCACTATGCCGCTGTCTGTGCTGTCCGCATTGCTGCTGCTGTTTGTAATGGGCATAACGCTCAATATGGTTTCGCTCGGCGGTCTTGCCGTCGGTATAGGTATGCTCGTCGACAACTCGATCGTAGTCATAGAAGCGATATCGAAACGCCGCGATGCCGGCGATTCCTCTTTCCGTGCCGCCGTCAACGGCACGAGTGAGGTTGCGGGCGCGCTCGTAGGCTCGACCCTGACGACCGTGTGCGTGTTTATACCCATTCTTTTCGTGGGCGGGTTGTGCGCCGAGATATTTACCGATCTTGCCTGGGCGGTCATATGGTCGTTGACTTTCTCTCTGCTCGTCGCGGTCACAGTCATCCCTACGCTATATTCGCTTTTCTCGGGCGGCGCGCGTATGCTCAAAGGCGGCAATCTTACGCCGGTTGGCGGGGAAGACGGCGATAAGTCGGAAGAATCCGAAAAGAAAATGTGTGGCGAAACAGCGGCGACCGCTACGGATGCGACTGCGGATACCGCCGTATGCGTAGCGACGGTTTTCGACACCGACGGACAAAAATCGACAAAAACCGACGTAAAGCGCGGGAGATTTTTCAAGCCGGTGGTCATGAACGCCGTTTCGTCGTTTTACGAGAAGATCCTGCCGTCGGTGATAAGCAAAAAAATCATAGTGGTTATCGCGGCTCTCGCCGTGTTTGCCGCAAGCATAGGTCTGCTGTTCACTACGGGCACGGAGTTCCTTCCTTCCGTCGACAAAGGGCTTGTCGAGATCAGCCTCGGATATTACGGCGGAGCGAATCTGACGGAAGCGGAGACGGACGCCACGGCGCTTGCGAACGTCATAGAGGACGTAGAGGGAGTGAAAAATATTTCGGTGTCGGTGGGAGTGCAGGGACTTCTCGCATTCAACAATACCGGTTCGATCTCGGTTAAACTCGACGGAAAAAGAAAAACGGAAGAAGTGACCGAAGAGATCCGTACCGTTACCGAAAAGGTCAGAGCCGACGGACTTCTGAAGTATACGGCGACTGCGGCGGTGTCCGAAATCGACGGCGTCGTGGAAGTCATGACGGGAGGTATGAGCGATCTTTCCGTCACCGTGATCGGCGACGATCCCGCCAAACTGGCGACGATCGCCGCGGAGATCGCAGATCGCTTCGAGAGCGAAGATTTCAAAAAAGCGGGGTTCAAAACCGTGACGAGTTCGATGAGCGACGAGAATACGACGCTCGAATACGATATAGATTTCGATATGACCGCGCTTGCGGAAAAAAACATAGATTACGCTGCCACGGTGCTTACTCTTCGGGCAGGGCTTGCCGGGTATGACGCGGCGACCGTCACTCTCGGCGGCAAAGATTGCATGATAACCGTTTCGTTCTCGGATACGGCGATTACGTCGTATGACGAACTGTGCGATTTTTCCGTCGGGACATACGAAGGCGAAACGGTGAAGTTGCGCGACGTCGCAACGGTGGAGATCGTTACCGCAGATACCGTAATAAAGAAAACGGACGGCAAATACAACGCGTCTGTTTCTGCGGAAGTATATCGTCTCGACAGCGGCACGGCGGGCAAAATGATGGATCGTGCGGTTTACGACGTTCTCGATAAAATCGATCCGGAAACGGGCAAGTCGTATGCGGACGGCGGATACGAGTACGTTTCGTCCGGCGTGGCGTCGTATCTGAGCAACGCTTTCGACGGGCTTGTCATTGCTCTTATCGTGTCGTTCTTCTTGCTTTTCGGCGTGATGGCGGCGCAGTTCGAATCGGTCACGAAACCGCTTATAATAATGTGCGCGATCCCGTTTGCGTTTACGGGCGGATTCATCGCGATCGCAATAACGCGAATGACGTTGAACGTAGTATCGTTTGTCGGGCTTATCATGCTCATGGGCGTAATAGTGAATAACGCCATAGTCCTGCTCGAAAAGATCAAGCAGTTGCACGACGAAGGACTCGACCATTATTCTGCGGTCGTAGAAGGTTGCACCGCGCGGCTTCGTCCCGTTCTGATGACGACGCTGACGACCGTGCTCGCGCTTATTCCGCTTGCGCTCGGTATCGGTTCGGGAAGCGAACTCATGCAACCTCTCGGGATCGTCGTTATGGGCGGACTTATCGTCGGCACGCTCGTTACTCTCGCGCTTATTCCCGCGGTGTACTGTATGGTACACGGTATAAGTAAATCGAGACCGAACGGGCGCGAAAAGAAAAAATCCGAAAACGTCGTAAACGACGCCGCGCATTCTTGACACACTTCGTTATGTGTGTTAAAATACCGATAAGGAGATAATTATGAAAGTAATTCTACTTTGCGACGTAAAAGGATCGGGCAAGAAGGGCGATGTTGTCAATGTGTCCGACGGATATGCGAACAATTACCTGCTTAAAAACAAACTGGCTCAACCCGCGACGGCGCAGAATATGAATCTGCTCGAAGCACAGCGTTCGAGTGAGCAGTATAAAAAAGCGCAGGCGCTTGCCGCGGCAAAAGAAACGGCGGCGGCGCTTTCGGCTACCGAGGTTACCGTTCCCGTTACCGTGGGGGCGAACGGCAAATTGTTCGGCGCGCTCAACACTCAGGCGATAGCCGACGCTCTTGCCAAAGCGGGCGTTGCCGTGGACAAAAAAAAGATAGTGCTCGATCAGCCCATCAAACAGACGGGCACTTATAAAGTAGCGGTAAAACTTCACCCCGAAGTAAGCGCGAAAGTCACAGTAAACGTCGTCGGTTAAGCGTGCGGGGGAACGCGTTAAATGAAGAACAAGGCTTTCATCGAAGATTACGATAAGATCGTATGTTTCACCGAGGACGGGAATGCCGACGGGCTCGAGGTCTATTCGGACGGAGTCAGGCTCGACGTTTCCGGCGTAACGGTAAGCCCGTACGACAGACAGGAAATACGCATAATGCTCGGTGCGCGGCTGAATCCCGAAGCGCCTTGTTTTGTTACTTTCGGCGGAAAAACCGTCGCCGCTCAGCCGCTCGGTATTTACGACTCGGCGGAATTCGGCGCGAAATACAATTACGACGGGCCGCTCGGCGCGGCTATAGAAGGCGACACTACGGTTTTTCGTGTGTGGGCGCCTTTTGCTCTTGCCGTAAGACTCAATATTTACGAACGCGGCAACGATTCGCCCAACCTTTGCGGCAAGCTTATGACCCGCGCGGACAAAGGCGTATGGGAAGCGCGGCTCGGGGGCGACCTTGACGGTAAGTATTATACTTATACGATGTCGTATAACGGCAGGGCGGATGCGGAAACGGTCGATCCTTACGCGTTCGCAACCGGACTGAACGGCAAGCGCGGCATGGTGACCGATCTTCGTCGCGGCGTTACTCCCGACGGTTGGGAGGGCGAGCACGAGGAATATAAAGCCGGACGCGTTATGAAAACGTATGCGGACGCCGTTATATGGGAAGTGCATGTCCGCGATTTTTCGGGCAAGACGAACGCCGAAAACAGACGGAAATTTCTTGCGTTTACCGAGCGCGGGCTGAAAAATCAATACGGCATGAGCGTGGGACTCGATTATCTTTCCGATCTCGGCGTTACTCACGTCCATTTGCTTCCCACCGCCGAATATGCGTCGGTAGATCAGATGAGAACGGATATGTTCAACTGGGGTTACGACCCGATGAACTATAACGCGCCCATGGGGTCGTATTCGTCCGATCCGACGGACGGGCGCGCCGCCGTACTCGAATTGCGTCGGGCGGTACAGTCGTTGCATAACAGCGGCATAGGCGTTGTATTCGACGTCGTATATAATCATACATATAATTTCGAAGCACCCATAGCGCTCACCGTACCGCATTATTATTATCGTTTCGACTATCGCGGCAATCCCACGAACGGCTCGGGTTGCGGCAACGAAACGGCAAGCGAACGTTATATGTGCCGCCGTTTTATGGTGGATTCGCTCATGCATTGGGCTCGGACATACCATGCCGACGGTTTCCGTTTCGATCTTATGGGATTGCACGATACCGAGACCATGTCGTTAATCGAGCGCGCCCTGCACGAGGTCGATCCGCTTATGCTCATTTACGGCGAAGGCTGGGTGGGCGGCGCGACGTCGCTCGACGGCGGACGGCAGTGCAATAAGTGGAATGCCGGGCGCATAGAGGCGACGCGCGGCGCGGCGGGAGGAGTCGCGGTCTTTTCGGACGTAATGCGCGACTCGGTGAAAGGCGCGGTGTTCAACGCGTACGAGGGCGGATATGTCAACGGCAGGGCGTACGAAAACGTCAATCTCGTCAAGTTCTCTTCGATGGGCGCGACGTCGCCGAACTTCGATACGCATTGGGTCGCTCCCGCGGCATGGCAGGTAATAAATTACGTTTCGGCGCATGACAATCTCGCATTGTGGGACAAGCTCGCACTGTCCTGCGGTCCGGCCGACATCGATACGCGGCTCAGGGCGAACCGTATGTGCGCGGCGATCGTGCTTACGAGCCGCGGCGTGCCGTTCTTTCAGGCCGGCGAAGAAATATTGCGTTCCAAACCTTCCGACGGCGGCGGTTTCGACGAGAACAGCTATAAGTCGCCGGATGCCGTGAACAATATCGACTGGGACAAACTCGCACCTAATTCGCCGTCGGCGTTCATGCGCGATTATTATAAAGGTCTGATCGAGTTCAGAAAAGCGCATCCGTCGTTGCGGTTGACCGATACCGAAGAGATCGAGAACGCTACGAACTTTATCGAGGGTCTGCGTTACGATGTGATCGCTTATACGCTCGACGCGTGCGGCGAGAGTTTGTATATCGTATATAATCCGCTCGGTAGTGTGGAACTTACTTTGCCCGAAGGACGGTGGTCGCTCAGAGTCAGCGGAGAAAAGGCCGGGGACGAAGAACTTGCGATCATGAGCGGTCGAGTGACCGTGCCCGAAAAGTCGGTCTGGTGTCTTGTGCGCGTTGACGCGTTGTAAAAAAATCGCGGCGCGAATTTTGCGAAATTACGTGAAATCGCTTGACATTTGACCGCGACGAATATATTATAAAACGGTAAACGACAAAGGCGTCGGAACAGGAATATCCTGTCCCGTGCGCCTTTTTTGTTTTTATACCGACAAAGAAAGAATAAGTTTTCGAGAGGGCGATATGGACGAAGTCGAACAAATGCTTACCGAAGTGGCGGAAAAAAACAGAGAGGGCAATATAAGGATCCCTTCCGGTTGCGCGGTCTGCGGATATTTTTCAAAAAAGGGCAGGGCGCTTCCCGCGATCGACGCAGTGGACGCGATGTCGTATATGCACGACAGATCCAACGGACTGGGGGGAGGGTTCGCGGGATACGGGATATACCCCGATTTCCCCGATCATTACGCGTTTCATATTTTTTACGATAACGAGCGCGCGAGGGAAGAAGCGGAGAATTTTCTGCAGATCCGCTTCGATATTTCGAATATGGAGCGTATACCGACGCGCAAGGTTTACGGGATCAGCGGCGCTCCGCTTATATGGAGATATTTCGGACGGCTTCAGCCCGAGATCGAAGCGCATACCGAACTGGACGAAGAGGAGTATGTTTGTCAGTCCGTAATACATATCAATACGAAGATCAAAGGCGCTTACGTTTTTTCGTCTGGCAAGAATATGGGCGTATTCAAGGGCGTGGGCTTTCCCGAGGACGTGGGAGAATACTATCGTCTCGGAGATTACAAAGGCTATTGCTGGACGGCTCACGGCAGATACCCGACGAATACGCCGGGCTGGTGGGGCGGAGCTCATCCGTTCAATATACTGAATTATACTATCGTACATAACGGCGAGATCTCGTCGTATGACGCAAACCGCAGGTTTATGGAAATTTACGGGTACAAGTGCACGCTTCTTACCGACACCGAAGTCATAACGTACATTATAGATTATCTGCATCGTAAGCGCGGACTGACGCTTCCGGACGTGGCGAAAGTGATCGCGCCGCCGTTCTGGTCGCAGATCGAGCGCATGGACGCGCCCGAACGCGAAAAGCTGACTACGCTTCGGAATATGTACGCTTCGCTGCTTATCACCGGTCCGTTCTCGATAATTCTCGGATACACCGGCGGAATGATGGCGCTTAACGACAGACTGAAACTCCGTAGCATGGTAGCGGCGGAAAAGGGCGACGTCACGTACGTTTCGAGCGAAGAGTGCGCGATCCGTTCGATATGTCCGGAGCCGGACAGGATATGGAGCCCCGCGGGCGGAGAACCGGTCATAGCGGAACTGGAGAACAGGGAGGGCGGCGGAAGATGATCGAATATATTCAGCCCGAATACGAAGCGGTAAGAAACAAAGACTTGTGTATAAAATGCAAAGCCTGTGTGCGTCAATGCGCGAACGAAGTCCATATTTACGACAAAGAGCGCGACATGCTTTATGCGGATAACTCGAAGTGCGTGAACTGTCATCGCTGTGTGACATTCTGTCCGACAAGAGCGCTTAAAATAGTCAAGACCGATCATTGTTTCAAACCGAGCGCGAACTATACGAAAGAGGTCATTTACGATATTTACCGTCAGGCGGAGACGGGCGGCGTGTTGCTTTCTTCCATGGGTACGCCGAAAGACTATCCTGTATACTGGGACAAAATACTCATAAATGCGTCACAGGTAACAAATCCGTCCATCGATCCTCTCCGTGAACCGATGGAAATCAAAACTTTCCTCGGGCGCAAACCCGAAAAAATCGAATACAATCCCGACGGCTCTCTGAAAGTCGAGAAGTTTCCCAATCTCGAACTCAAAACGCCTGTTATGTTTTCCGCGATGAGTTACGGCTCGATCTCCGAAAATGCGCATATTTGTCTTGCGCGCGCGGCGGAAGAACTCGGCACGTTTTACAATACGGGGGAGGGCGGCTTGCACGAGGATCTGTATAAATACGGAGCAAATACCATAGTTCAGGTGGCAAGCGGACGTTTCGGCGTGCATGCCGAGTATCTCGAAGCGGGTCGGGCGATCGAGATCAAGATCGGACAGGGCGCTAAGCCGGGTATCGGCGGACATCTTCCCGGAAGCAAGATCGGACCCGAGGTGTCGCGCACGCGTATGATACCTATGGGAACCGACGCAATTTCGCCCGCGCCGCACCACGATATATATTCCATAGAAGATCTCCGTCAGCTTGTATTCGGATTAAAGGAAGCTACTGATTACAGAAAACCCGTCATAGTCAAGATAGCCGCCGTGCATAACATCGCGGCTATTGCGAGCGGCATCGCGAGAAGCGGAGCGGACATAATCGCTATAGACGGTATGCGCGGAGGAACGGGCGCGGCGCCGTCGCGTATCCGTGATAACGTCGGTATTCCCGTCGAGCTTGCGCTTGCCGCCGTCGATTCACGTCTTCGCGAAGAGGGGATTCGAAACAACGTCGGTATCGTCGCGGGCGGATCGGTACGGTCGAGCGCGGACGTTGTAAAAGCCATTGCGCTCGGAGCGGATGCGGTATATATCGCAACGCCCGCGCTTCTCGCTCTCGGTTGTCATCTTTGCAGGTCGTGCCACTCTGGTAAATGCAATTGGGGCATTGCTACGCAGCGACCCGAGCTTGTAAAGAGACTCGATCCCGATGTGGGATACAAACGCCTTGTCAATCTAGTCAACGCATGGTCGCACGAGATCATGGAGATGATGGGCGGCATGGGGATCAATTCCGTGGAGGCTCTGCGCGGCAACAGGCTCATGCTCCGCGGAATAGGACTGTCGCAGAAGGAACTCGACATTCTCGGGATCAGGCATGCGGGCGAGTAAAAAGGAGAACGGTATGGTCATAGACGCGAAAAATATGAATTATCAGACGCTCGACAGGCTGGTCAAAGACTCCGCCGAACGGGACATAGTCATAGAAAACGTAATGGGACAGCGGTATATAGCGGCGGGCGCGAAGGGCAAGAATATAAAAATCAACGGCATTCCGGGCAATGCGCTCGGCGCATATCTGAATGATTGTATGATAGAAGTAAACGGCAACGGTCAGGACGCGCTCGGCGACACGATGAATGCGGGTACTATCGTCATTCACGGAAACTGCGGGGATACCGCGGGGTACGGTATGCGCGACGGAAGGATATTTGTCCGCGGGTATGCGGGCTACCGTGTGGGAATTCACATGAAAGAATACGGCGAGCATATTCCCGCCATAGTGGTGGGCGGCGCTGCGGGCGCGTATCTCGGAGAATATCAGGCGGGCGGGGTGATCGTTGTGCTCGGTATCGGGAGCGAAGACAGGCAGTGCGTGGGCGATTTCACCGCTACGGGTATGCACGGCGGAAAGATATACGTACGTTCGCGCTTTGTTCCCGTCGATCTTCCCGCTTGGGTCGAAGCTCATAAAGTGACGGACAAATCGGAGCTTGAGCCGCTCGTCCGCGAGTTTTGCTCGTATTTTCCTTATGATGCGGATGTTCTGCTTTCTCACGATTATTTCGTCATTGCGCCGACGGTATCGAAAATCTACAAAACGATGTATTGCAATCGTCCCGTGTGAGCGTACGGCATCAAAAAAGAACGTCGCTTATTGCGTGCGCCGACTTTTGCGGAAAATGTTTGACACGGCTTCCGTAATAATGATATAATTTTTTTGATGAAAATTATCGAAAACAAGAATTTCCCGAACGAACGCGATCTTTACGGAATAAACGACGTGTTGATCGGAAATTGTTCGTTCGACGGGGAAGCGGACGGCGAGTCCGCATTGAAGGAAGCGAGAAACGTTAAACTCGAATCCTGTTTTATGAATCTCCGTTATCCGCTTTGGCACGACGAGAATGTCGAACTCGACGGCGTAAAGATGACGGACAAGTGCAGAGCCGCGCTTTGGTATACACGAAGTCTGAAAATAAAAAATTCCGAAATGTTCGGAATAAAAGCGCTCAGAGAATGCAGTGACGTCGATATTCGAAGCACGAAGATCGTGTCGCCCGAATTCGGATGGAAAAGCCGCGATATTTACATGAAAGACTGCGACATCGAGAGCGAGTATTTATTTTTACTGTCGTCGGGGATAAAGCTCGACGGAATAAAATTCAAGGGTAAATATTCGTTTCAGTATGTTGAAAACGTTACGATAGAAAACAGCATGCTCGATACGAAAGACGCGTTCTGGCACTCGAAAAACGTAACCGTCAGGAACTCCGTCGTAAAGGGCGAATATCTCGCCTGGTATTCGGAAAATCTCACGCTCGAAAACTGCAAGATCATCGGGACTCAGCCGCTTTGTTATTGCAAGAATTTGAGACTCGTCGATTGCGAAACGGAAGGTTGCGATTTTTCGTTCGAGTATTCGGATGCGGAAGTAACGGTACGCGGTAATATTCTGTCGGTTAAAAATCCGAAAAGCGGTCGCATAATCGCAGATTCGATCGGCGAGATAATCCTGACGCCCGACAGTAAATATCCGTGCAATGCCGAAATCAAGGAACGCATCAAAGCGTAAAAATTAATTACAACCGAAGTTTGATTATCAAAAACACATTTGATTTGGCGCCTACGACTTTGCCGGTAAAGCGAAGTCGTTTTTTATTTACGTACGGAGATTATGTCGTAAGGACTATTGCGATATTTGTTACTCGCATTCAGACATATGGTAAACATTTCGACAAACTGTCTTCGGTAACGTCTCAGCGAGCTGTCGTTGAGCCCGAGGTCTATACATGCGTGTACAAGGCTGACCGCAAAATTTCTCGGATTCAGATAAAGGTATTCGAAGATCCGAGCCATATTGTCCGTTACGAGCATATCGTGCTTGAGCCAATAGTCGTAAGCGGCGATCACGGCGTCGAAGTCTGCGGCGAAACGGTTGTCGGAACGGTTTTTAACCGCTGTTCTGATTCTTTTTTCGATGGTGTTAAGTCGGTATATCGTTGTCATAATGAGATTATAAAGTAGACAAATGGAGAAACTCAATAGATGCCGAAAAATGATAATAACCGGGAATGAGCGACATCAAGCGGAAATATACGATTTAGTCTTGTGTCAGGCGATCATGTTTATGCCGTCGGAAACGGCTGCGATAAGTTGTTTGATTGTCGGGCGTGAGACAAACGGAACATCGGTGAATCGATAAATACGATCGCGATGTTCCGACCATGCTTTGATTATAACGGTGCGGATGCTGCGTTCGATACCGCTGACGGAGACGCCGTACAGAGAAGCGAGTTCGCCGTACAATTCGGATATATTGTAGATGGCGGATTTATTGTTGGAAACGACATAGACGGAGTCGAGAAAAAATCTGTAGCCTTTGAGATGTGACTGGAAACCGATCTGACGAAGAATGCCGTCGATTTGCCGATGAGAGTATTTGTGTGTAGACATAGACAAAAAGTCCTTTAACCGTAAAAGTCGAGAGTTATAAACATTCTATCACAGTGAATCGGAATATCCGCATCTGTTAAGGGTGGACTTTTTGATACGATTTTTATATAAAAATCGTACATTTCGAAAACAAATAAAAAAAGCTTGAAAAAAATAAACAATGAAAAAATTTCGGAAATTTCTATAGAATATTCTATAGAACAGGATATTATATAGAATAATCTATATAATATCCTTATGGAAGAAAGATTCGAAGAGATATTGAAAGATTTTTTGGAAGACAACGGACTTACGCAAACGGCATTCGCGGAAGCGATAGGAGTAAAGCAGAGTCAGGTAAGCGAATGGTTGAAGGGTAAAGCAAAGCCCGGTTACGACATCCTGAAACGTATGAGCATTTCTTTCGGAGTGACTGCGGATTACTTCCTCGGAATAATCGGAGAGTATGTAAAACCGGACATGCACTATAAAGGTTGATCGCTTGCCGTTATCGGCAAAAACATTGCGATTTTATTGTTTTTATCATTGCTTTTTTGCCGATAATCTGTTATGTTTATAGGCAAGATACTTTTGTGCGAGATATTTTCCGTGTCGACGAAAAACTTAAATTGTTCTGTGATCGAGGGTTAAAAGAGTGGAGCGACAAAAGATGTTATTTGCTCGATACTTGTTTTAAGGCTCAAGATAAGTTAAAACCTTACCTTAGTTTTTGAATGCTTTCATAATTAAGGTAATAATTCTGTAGTGCAAACTATAATTCCCAATGATATTTGATATTAAGTAAAAGTAGAATTTTCAATAAATACATATGCCGCTTGATTTATTTATCTTATAATGATACAATATTCATATGAAAAGACCGAGGATTTTTATAAGTTCGACAATTTATGATTTTAAAGACTTACGTTCTTCTGTCAAATTTTATTTGGAAGAAAACGGGTTTGATGTCCAAACATCGGAAACAACGGATTTTGATGTGGATACGACTAATCATAGTTACGAAGCGTGCTTAAACAATATTGAAACTTGCCAATATTTTATACTTTTGATCGGCGGAAGAAAAGGCGGATTATATGATAAAGAAAAAAATATTTCCATTACACAAGCCGAATACAGAAAAGCCTACGATTTAGCAAAAGATGGGAAACTTAAATTATTATCTTTTGTACGTAAAGAAATTTACGATATACGTATTGATAGAAAGTCCTTGAGTAAATGTATTGATAATAGTTTGATTCTTTCCGTTTCAAGTCCTATTATAAATGATCCGGATTTTGTTTTCGGTTTTATTGATGAAGTCAGTAAAAACGCGGAAACGAGCCATGGCGAAAAACCTGTTGCAAATTGGATATTTCAATTTAATGATTTCAAAGATATTATATCGGTTATAAAAAATGCGCTATCTCTGAAAATTAATACCAATGCTCAAGTCTGGGAAGAAAATATTAAACGGGAAATAGCTTATAATTTCAGATTTCTTTTTAATAAAAAAAATTTATCACCCACTTATGGATTGTGGAAAATTGGGAAAGACAAATTTTCAAAAAGAAACAAAACCATAAAGTTGACAGGTCATGAAGTATGGTGCATGAGGTATTATGAATTATTGAACTTGCACAGATTAAGAGATCTTGAAATTCATACAATGAAGGAATCTTTAATGACGGAGGTGTTTTTTGATTTTTCATTGGAGTCAAAAACATTGATTCCGAATAAAGTATTTTTGAAGATAGAAAAACTTGTTGCCAAAGTAGCTAAATTCAAATCTTTTTATACCTTATACGAATCTGATTATATGAAAAAATTTCATTCGGCAACACAATTATTAGCTCCAAAGCATAATGATAATTTAACAATTTTCGAATTTGATTACGAAATGATCTATATTTTAGCCAGTTTGGCTTTCTTGCATATTGATATAACTGCTTTGCATCTTAATTTATTAAGAACCCTTACGTTTCCGAATGAAGACAGTGCCGACGTGAAAGAATATATTGAATATTCTATTAATTCAGAAGAAAATAAAAGATTAAAAGAAGAGAACTTATCTTATGAAGAAGCATTATCTTATGTAAATGATTTTATCGAAAGTTGGAAAAGCAAAAAGCATTAAAAACAACATCCGAGTTATTTTGTAGAAATCGTTGCTTTGGAATAAATGAAATATCATACTTTGAAAAGTGTAATGTAACTTTTACACTTTTTTTGTTTGCTTAAAAAATAAAAACCCCGAAATCAAATGAAATCGGGGTAAATATGGAGCTGCTAACCGGACTTGAACCGGTGACCTCGTCCTTACCAAGGACGTGCT
>CAJUKR010000012.1:6828-35405 GCA_910587025.1 uncultured Christensenellaceae bacterium | reverse complement strand
CGTGCGTAAAATAATCGACCCCTATTTTTGGCAATCTTCCCATTATGACGCTCCTTTCGGATTACTCTGCGTCGCCGTTATCGTCGCCGTCTCCGCTTCTGTCCTGTTCGATTAACTCCATAATCTTATCGTACTGCGATTTTTTCAGGCTCGTGGTAGATTCCGTGTCGAACTCGTCTTTGAGCATCTGTTTCAGCTTGCCGCCACTCTCTTCCTTGCCGTAGACTTCCTGCGCGAGAGTGAACATTGCTTTGCGCTCTTCCTGCGTAATAACTCTGTCGTCTTCGGGAAGATTGATTACTTCTTCGTCTACCACTACGCCGTCCGCGTCGATTACTTTGATTTTTCCTTCTTCTTCCGCCTGTATCAGACCCGAAGAAATCAGCTCTTCTTCCGCATAGATACCTTCGTAATCGGAAGGGAACGCGTCGCGCAGGCACTGTGCAATCGCAACTTTGTTTATCATCGTCGCCGGCTTCGTTTTCCAGTTCGCCATATTCTTGTTGTACTCCGACAAAGCCACTTCCCTGAACGCTTCGAGCTTAATTCCCATCTTGACGTAGAAGACGCGGCACCAACCGCCGAGCAATTCTTCCTGCGGATAAAGGCAGCATCCTTTCTTCTGCACTACCGTGTTGCCGCGCAGAACCGTGATGCCGTCTTCTTTTCCCAGATAGTTCGGGTTGGTAAACGCCCGCTTGTTGTACGAGTCTTTGCCGACAACCATCTGCGCCGGCTCGTCCTTACTGTACTTAATAAGATATACTTCCCCGTTTGCGAGCGGATTGAGTTTCTGCATCTTGCAGGTATTGATGAACATAACCAATTCCTGATCCGTCACCAATTCCGACCTGCCGCGAACGAGATACTTCTTTACGAAATCAATGTCGAGTTCCACGACCGTGCCGCAAATTTCGTATTTTACCTGCAGAGCGTTCTGCTCTACCTTGCTTAATGCGTTGCTTGCCATTTCTTAAAACCTCCGTTTATTTTCTGAAAGATAATTTCGCAACCGACTTGTACTGTATGCCGGGTATCTGGATTTGTCCTTTCGATGCCCGAATAAGTCTTATGATTGCTTTTGTGTCAACAGGTCTGATGCAGATACCGTTGAAATCGACAGGGACTTTGCTGTTATCGACCACCGTAATTTCCCAGTCGATGCTGGACGATGCCCCGTCTGCCTTGATTTTCGGCGCTTCCACGACTACGCTTCTGCTTGCACTGTCTACGATGTCCGCTTCCATAAGCGCTGCTTCCGCCGCGTCCGCCTGTCCGCTCGCTTCGAGTTCCATTGCTTCCTGCAACTTCTTCTCCGCTTCTTCTTCGGCAAGTCTTTTCAGACGCTCTTCTTCTTCGCGTCTCTTACGTTCCTGCTCCATAACGTAGTCGCCCATAATTTGCTTGACGGTCTTCTCTGCCGAGATGAGCGGTGCGAGCATTTCTTTTTCGCGGGTGCAAATGTTCTGGTGCGCTTCGTGAGCCGCCTTCTTCATCGGTGCAAAGAAATCAATTATCTGCGCCGATTTCTGTTTGATGAGCCTACCGAAAGCCGCCGCCTGTTCGTAGTCGCTTTGCGACGCAATAGTAATCTGCCCCGCTTGCGCTTCGACTGCGGTGACTTCTTTACTCATCTCCGCTTCTGCAACCGTCTTACCTTCAACAACTTCGGGTAATACGGCCACAACCTGTTCTTCCTGTTCCATTTTGAAACCTCCTACTTATATTTTTTGATAAAGCGGTACACATCGAGTAACTCCGTAAACACCTTCCAACTTTCTGCATCTGCTATCGGATGTTCTACGGCGTGATACGCACCGTCTTTTCCAGATTGAATAATGAGTTTCCGCTTGAACTCAATGCCGTGACTTTCAAAAGCCTTCTTGTATGCTTCAAGCTGAACTCTCGTGAGAACCTGCGCTACCGATGCCGTTGTCTTAAAATCGACAAGCGTCAGATCGCCGTCAATGTAGCAAGGCAAGTCCGCCGTTCCTGCGTAATTGAGCGTCCTGTGGTAAATCCTGCACTCCGTCTTAACAGGTACAGGCTTGTACTCATCAATCCATTTCTTAAAGCCTGCGAAATACCCGCTCAACTCTTTACTAATGTCTTCTATTCCGAACAGCAAGTAATTCTCAACCGCTGCGTGTACGCTTGTACCTCTGCTTGCCGCCCTACTTAACGTATCTTTATCTACGCCACCGTAATATGCGTTCGACAGCGGCTCCATAATGTGCGATACACTCGGTACAACAAAGCCGTTTACCGTATATGTATGAGTGTCTTCTTTGAACTGTAATTCCTTAAACTCTGGAATTTCAATCATCTGTCTTTACTCCTTTCGTCATAATTCCGACGTTTAACTTTTCGGCGGATGCTATGGCTGCGTTCAACTCACCTTCCGACCTGATTCCGAAGTTCTCTTCGAGATACTTCATAATGTCTTCCTTCGTCATAAGTCTTCAATCGCCGCCTTTGTTTTGATGCAAAGCAATTTCAGACCACTTATCGACTCAACCAACCTGTCGAGATATTCCAGAATTTCGTCTATCGAATGAAAGTTCTCCGTCGAAATTCCTTCCGTCGCCGCAATGTTCAGCAACTGCCTTTTAACTTCCACCAGTTTCCCGTCTTCAAGATTGTTCAACAGTTTCAATACAACTGTTTCGAGCTTTGGGATTTCGGTTGCAAGCGTGAGATAATCGCCTATCGGACAATCGTGCTTGCAATACATCGTTCTTAACTGCGGAGCGTTGTACAAATCCGCCATAAGGTGAACTTTGTCAACCGGCACAACTTTCGTATTTCCTAACTCGTAATCTGCAAGCGACGAAGGACTTACGCCGAGCAAGTCTGCCGCACTTTCTCTGCTACGTAGCCTGTCATCGTATAAAGCGGCTTCTTTTCTGCAGCGGAAGTAGATATTTTCGTTAGTTTTCGTAGAGTCGTTTCCCATTGTGAAATCACCTCGTTTGCGATATAATGTAAGTGTTGAAAGAAAAGCGGTCAAATATTACAGAACGGTAAGTCTGACGCAAAAAAAATAGCGTTGAACTCACTAAACGTCAAGTTCAGTGCTTTCACCACTCTTACCATTTCCGCCGGCGTAAAATAAACATCACCGCGTTCTTTCTTCGCATAGGTGTCGATTGACTTCTCAATCAACGCTGCCATATCGGTCTGGGTTTTTCCATTCCTTACTCTTACCGATTTTAACAAATTTGTTTCCATAGCGTTCTCCGATGAAATTTAATTTATACTCATATTCTAACTTACAGATTTGTAATTGTCAAACGATTTTACGCGTAAAATTATAATTTTTATGAGAAATGTCAATATAACTGTAATTCAGTATCTTATTCAGGCGAAAAATGATAGAATAGTAACTACGGAGGTATCAAACAATGGTTAGTTTCGCTGACAGACTTTTAGAAACAATAGAATATAGGGGCGTATCACAGAAGTGGTTAGCCGATACTGCAAACACGACGGAAGCAACAATCTCTCGCTATGTTCATAGCAAAGCATCCCCGTCAATTCTGGTGATTTTGCGCGACATTGCCGTTGCGCTCAACGTGTCCGCCGACTATCTTATCGGCGTGACAAATATGCCGCAAAGCAAGGAAAAGTTAGGCGCGGAAGAAAAGGTCATTGCGTCCGTATGGAGCAAGGTCTCCGACGATGATAAAAAGGTATTCTTTGCGCTGCTTGACAAGTACCTTACACAAAAAGAGAAAGCAGAACTGAATGGGGGTAGCGTATGAACAGACTTTATACAGGTAACGAGCATTTCACATTCGATGAGATGCCGACAAATCGGTTACTTTCCGATTTCCTTTCGTGGATTTCCCTCGACCTGATGAACACCGCAACCAGAAGCATACTTGCGGAATATATCGTATCTGCCGCCCTTGATCTGGACGGTGCCGGTCAAAAATCCAACGAGCCTTTCAAAACAATGTTCGACGGCGTTTCTATCGAAATTAAATCTTCCGCATATATTCAAACGATGCAGGAAGACGCGCCGCTTACTTCCCCTATTTTCGGCATCGCTCCCACTTATGTCTGGAACGACAACGAAATAGTAAAGCGTGAACGCAAATCGCAACTTTACGTGTTCTGCCTTCTCGACTGTCTGAACAGAGCGACCGTTGACCCTTTGCGTCTTGAACAATGGAAATTTTACGTTCTACCCACTTCTGTACTGAACGAGCATTGCGGCGATCAAAAGACTTTGACGCTAAATGCCCTGAAATCACTGAACCCTACGGAAGCGACCTATGAAACACTGAAACAAGCGATAACAGACTATGCAGAAAGAAAGTAAACTGAACAAGAAGGCTGCCCTATACGTCCGCGTATCAACCAATATGCAGATAGATAAGGACAGCCTTCCTTTACAAAAAAGCGATTTAATCAACTATGCGAAGTACGCGCTTGATATTTCTGAATATGAGATATTTGAAGATGCAGGTTACTCCGCAAAAAACACCGATAGACCCCGCTATCAGCAGATGATGGCGAGATTGCGCACGGGCGAGTTTTCGCATCTGGTTGTCTGGAAGATTGACCGCATTTCCCGTAATCTTCTCGACTTCGCTGCGATGTACGACGAGCTTAAACGTCTGGGTGTAGTATTCGTTAGCAAAAACGAACAATTTGACACTTCCACTGCGATAGGCGAAGCAATGCTAAAAATCATTCTGATCTTCGCGGAACTCGAACGCAAAATGACTTCGGAGCGCGTTACTGCAGTAATGCTTTCCCGCGCAAATAACGGTCAATGGAACGGCGGACGTGTGCCTTTCGGCTACGCCTACGATAAAGTTACTAAAATCTTCTCTGTTAACGAAGCCGAAGCCGCGACCGTCCGCGTGATCTATGACAAATACGAGCAAACTCATTCCCTTCTGCAGACCTGCAAATTTCTGAACGAGAACGGCTATTCAACTCGCAGCGGAATTGCGTGGAACCCGACTACGGCGCGGACTATGTTATCAAATCCATTTTATATAGGCAATTACCTATATAACAAGCACGATTTGAGCAAGACAAACTATCGGCTTAAAACAAATCGCCGCCCAGAATCGGAGTGGATTCTGGTTGAAGACCACCACGTTCCTATCATAGACAAAGAACGCTGGCTCTCTGTAAACGAACAACTGAAATCTAATCGTCGTAGCAACAAGGACGGCCCGCGCACATACACAAGGGTAAATACCCATATCTTCGCAGGACTGCTTATCTGCGGAAACTGTGGCTCCCAGATGTGCGCCACTATTGATAGAGAGCGCGATAACGGCTATCGTCCTTCAATTTACTTATGCTCGCGTCACCGCCGCTTCAATGACTGCCCCAACAAATACATTTCGGACATCGTTGTTGGTCCATTCATTCTGAACTATATCGCAAATATCATCAAAGCACAAAACAACTTTGGCGCAACGACGAGTCTTGAAACTTTCGAGAAGAAACTACTGCGCGGTGATGCCTTTACCGACGTAAAAGGCATTGAACTGACAGGCTTACAAGATATGTATGATATGCTCCGCTCCGGCAAGTTCGGGACGGATATATACGAACCGAAAAATGTCAATCTCGACAGCGCCACCGTAGATGAACGTGAACTGTTACTATCGGAGAAAAGAAAAAAAGAACGTGCGCTTGCACGTCTTAAAACTCTGTATCTATATAACGACAGTGATATGCCTGAAACGGAATACTTTATCGAACGCAAAACGATTATGGACGATTTAGAGCAAATCGACGAGCGTCTGGACGAACTCGAAAAAAATGCTTCTTCTGCTTTTTCTATTTCCGACGAAGACTTCATAGCAAAAGCGTCCTACTTCATAATGAGTCAGCAATTACTTACAAAACGGTATGTCAACTTCGATACAATGATACGGAAAATCGACACGAAAATCATCAAAGATTTCATAAATTCGGTCGTCAAAAAAATTGTCATTTTGGATGGCAGAATTTTATCAATCCTATTCAAAAACGGCATAGAACACAAATTCTTGTACGAATAATCGAATACCATAGCCACAACACATTGTGTAAAAAGACCACAAGATTAGTCTTTATCTACTATATCTTGTGGTTTATCTTTTTTGTCGTCCATCCTGCCTACAATAAGCATCGCGTCCCCGAAACTGAAAAATCTGTACTTCTTCCTTACGGCCTCGGCGTAAACATTCAAAGTGTTCTCACGCCCGCAAAAGGCGGATACGAGCATTATCAATGTAGATTCCGGCAAATGAAAGTTCGTAATCAATGCGCCGACGGCTTTGAATTTATAAGGCGGATATATGAAAATATTCGTTTCTCCGCTTCCTTCGCTGAACGTTCCGTCCGGACTAATCGCACTTTCAAGTACTCTTACAGACGTAGTACCCACGCAAACTATGCGCTTTTTTGATAAAATAGCTTCATTCAAGGCGTTTGCCGAGTTTGCGGAAATCTGCCAGTATTCGCTGTGCATAATATGCGATTCCACATTTTCCGACTGCACGGGACGAAATGTTCCGAGCCCGACGTGAAGCAGAACTTCGATTATCTTAACTCCCTTGTCGGACAGCTTTTTCAAAAGCTCGGGAGTAAAATGCAATCCCGCCGTAGGCGCCGCGCAAGATCCGTCCCGCTCGGCATAGACCGTCTGATATCTTGATCCGTCTTTTGGTTTTTCGTGAATATACGGCGGCAAAGGCATCTGTCCGACTTCTGACAGAGCATCTTCGAATGTCCCGTCAAAAGCGAAACGCACCGTTCTTTCACCCATATCGCCCGCCCCGATAACCTCGCATGACAGCCTGTCGCCGAAAACAAACTTCGAACCTATTTTAGCTTTTTTCGCCGGTTTGCAAAGCGCTTTCCATTCATTTATGGATAAACGTTTATGTAATAAAAATTCCACTTTACAACCCGTTTCCGTACCTATTCCGAAAATTCTCGCAGGAATGACTTTCGTATTATTGATTACGAGTACGTCACGATCGGACAGATAATCGACAATGTCGTAAAAATGCTTGTGCTCCGTTTTTCCGGTGTTTCTGTCATACACCAACAATCCTGACGAATCTCTCGGCTCGGCGGGAGTTTGCGCTATGAGTTCTTCGGGTAAATCATAATAAAAATCGGAAGTTTTCATGCCAAAAACATAAGTCTCCTATTTTATAAGTCATCGGGAGGCACAAGACCGAGATGTTCGAATGCCTGCGGCATAGCGATGCGTCCGCGCGGCGTTCGCGCAACAAAACCGAGTTGAATGAGATACGGTTCTATCACGTCCTCTATTGTGCCCGCGTCTTCGTTCGTAGCCGCGGCGAGAGTATCGAGACCGACGGGCTTTCCGCCGAACTTGACGGCAAGAGCTTCGAGTACGGATCTGTCGTTATCGTCAAGACCGAGCTTATCAACGCCGATGCACGAAAGCGCTTTGTCGGTAATTTCGAGAGTAATGCGACCGTCGCCTATCACTTGCGCAAAATCACGCACTCGCTTAAGCATCCTGTTGGCTATTCTCGGAGTACCTCGCGAACGAACCGCGAGTTCGTTGCACGCATCGTCGTCGATCTCCACGCCGAGAATACCGGACGAACGGCGTATGATCGTATTAAGATCCTCTTTCGAATATAATTCCAGTCTGCAAATAACGCCGAAACGATCGCGCATAGGTCCAGTAAGCATTCCCGTGCGGGTCGTGGCTCCGACGAGCGTAAACTTGTTTACAGGCAGTTTTATCGTTCTTGCGCCCGGACCTTTGCCCTGGACGATATCGAGAGTAAAATCTTCCATCGCGGAATAAAGCGCTTCTTCGACCGTCTTGTTTACGCGGTGTATTTCATCGATAAATAATACGTCGCCTTCTTCGATTCCCGTCAAAATGGATACTATGTCTAACATAGAACTCAGCGCAGGACCGCTGACAACCTTAATATCCGCATCCATTTCGTTCGCAATTATGTGCGCGATCGTGGTTTTTCCGAGCCCGGGAGGTCCGTACAAAAGCACGTGATCCAGACATTCGTGACGCGCCAAAGCGGCATTGATGTATATTTCGAGATTGTGCTTGACTTTCGTTTGCCCGATATATTCGTTCAGCGACTTCGGACGAAGCGTAAGATCGAGTTCGCTGTCCAACTGAATTTTAGTACTTGTAATAAATCTTTCTCCGTCCATACTTACCCGCTGATTGCCTTATGCACTATTTGGTTTACCGTAAGATCATCCGAATACGCAAGACGCACCGCTTTTACCGCAGCATCCTGTTTGAACCCGAGCGCGACAAGCACCGCGACAGCCTCGTTCGCTTTGTCGCCGAGCTTTTCTTCGACCCGCGACTCTACATGACCGACGCCCAGATCGTCGAGCTTTTCGCGCAACTCCATAACAATACGCTCCGCTGTCTTCTTCCCTACGCCTTTGATCCCGCTGATAGCCGCAGTGTTGCCCGACACTATTACGGAAACAAGTTCTTCGGTACGCATTCCTCCGAGTATCGACAACGCCAGTTTCGGACCTATACCGCTTATGGAGATCAGACGCAGAAAAACAGCTTTCTCGATCTTGTCGGCAAATGCAAATAAACTCATTTCGTCTTCTTTTACGTTGAGATATGTTTGAAGTTTAACGCTTTTTCCTATATCGAGCGACGAAGCGAGCACAGCGGATATATTGAGTTCGTATCCTACTCCGCCCACATCGACGACTGCCGTTCCGTCTCCGATTTCGGTTACGGTTCCGCTTAAATACGCATACATTATTTGATTTCTCTCCTTGTCGCTCCCGACATATTCGCATGACATATCGCCGCTGCCAACGCATCCGCGGCATCGTCGGGCGTGGGAGGAGTCGCCAAACGAAGCGCCATTTTGACCATATATTGCATTTGATGTTTGGTCGCTCTGCCGTTACCCGTAAGCGCCTGCTTTATCTGAAGCGGAGTGTACTCGTACAGTCTGCCGCATCTTTTGATTGCGTTCAGCAACATGACTCCGCGCGCATGCGCGACCTTTATACCCGTCGTTATGTTGGTGTTGAAGAATAATTCTTCGACGGAAACGCAGTCGGGAGAGAACTTGTCCATGATCGCCGACATAGCCTCGTCTATCATCGCGAGCCGCACCGCGATGGTCTCATGCGGCGGAGTCGTGATAACACCGTAATCGACGGCGAATATCCCCCGTTCGGTTTTTTCTATAACTCCGTAGCCAATCGTGGCGTAGCCGGGATCAAGCCCTAAAATTATCAAAATCCGCTCCAAACAGTTGATTATTTATACGAAAAGTATTATATTATAAATATATAATAAATCTTACCGAAAAGTCAAGTGATTGACTTGAAAGGAGCCGAAATGAAAGAAAAGATTATACTTGCTTACTCCGGCGGTCTCGATACGACCGCCATCATTCCGTGGCTGAAAGAGAACTTCGACTACGACGTTATCTGCGCCTGCATCGATTGCGGACAGGCCGAAGAACTCGACGGGCTCGAAGAACGCGCGCTTTCCACGGGAGCGAGCAAACTGTATATCGAAAACGTAATCGACGAATTTTGCGACGACTATATCATGCCTTGCGTCAAAGCCGGCGCGGTATATGAAAACAAATATTTGCTCGGCACATCGATGGCGCGTCCGCTTATCGCAAAGAAGCTCGTGGAGATCGCACGCAAAGAAGGCGCTACCGCAATCTGTCACGGAGCTACAGGCAAAGGCAACGATCAGATCAGATTCGAACTCGGAATCAAAGCTCTTGCGCCCGATCTGAAAATTATAGCGGCATGGAGAAGCGACAAATGGACGATGTCGTCCCGCCGGGAAGAGATCGATTATTGCCGAGCGCACGGCATAAACCTGCCCTTCTCCGCAGACACTTCATACAGTCGCGACCGTAATATTTGGCACATCAGCCATGAGGGACTCGAACTCGAAGATCCCGCCAACGCTCCCGAATACGATCATTTGCTCGTGCTCGGCACCACGCCCGCAAAAGCACCCGACAAAGAAACCGAAATCACGCTTACGTTTGAAAAAGGCGTTCCCACGGCGCTCGACGGCAAAAAAATGAAGGTCAGCGAAATCATAGATAAACTTAACGCTTTGGGCGGCGCAAACGGTATCGGAATAGTCGATATCGTCGAAAACCGCGTCGTAGGAATGAAATCCCGCGGAGTATACGAAACCCCCGGCGGCACTATACTTATGGCGGCTCACGAGCAGCTCGAAGAGCTCATTCTCGACCGCGAAACTTTCGAAATGAAAAAGGATATGGGAAATAAGCTCGCTTCGATCGTTTATGAAGGCAAGTGGTTCACCCCGCTCCGCGAAGCGGTCAGCGCGTTTATAGACGTAACGCAGGAATATGTGACCGGCGAAGTCAAACTCAAACTTTACAAAGGCAACATAATCAAAGCGGGAACAAAGTCCCCTTATTCGCTTTATAACGAATCGCTCGCAAGTTTCACGACGGGAGACCTTTACGATCATCACGACGCAGGCGGCTTTATTACACTGTTCGGGCTTTCGAGCAAAGTTCGCGCAATAAAAATGCAAAGCATAAAGGATAAGAAATAATGAAGCTCTGGTCAGGCAGATTCGAGAGCGAAACAGACAAAGCGGCGGACAGTTTCAACAGTTCGCTCGCTTTTGATAAACGGCTGTACCGTTATGATATCGAAGGCAGTATCGCCCATTGCAATATGCTCGGAAAGTGCGGTATCATTCCCGAAGCGGAAGCGAAACTGATTGTCGACGCGCTCGAAATCATACGCAAAGATATCGACGACGGAAAACTCGAGATAAAAGACGCCGAAGATATACATTCGTTTGTGGAAAACGAACTCGTGTCCAGAATAGGCGCGGTCGGAAAAAAGTTACATACGGGAAGATCAAGAAACGATCAGGTATGTCTTGATACGAGATTGTATCTCCGAGATGCGTCGAAAGATATAATTTCGCTCATAAAGGCGCTTATTTTGCGTCTGACGGACATTTCCGAAAGGAACACGGAAACAGTCATGCCGGCGTTTACGCACCTTCAGAAGGCACAGCCCACGACCCTCGCACATCACTTCATGGCGTATGCCGAGATGTTTTCACGCGATGCGGAAAGATTCGCTCAGGCGAAAAATCGTATCGACGTTATGCCGCTCGGAAGCGGAGCATGCACGTCTACGGCTTATCCCATAGACCGTAAAGCGGTCGCAGATTATCTCGGTTTCCACGCCGTTACGGCAAATTCGATGGACGCAGTCGGCGATCGTGATTTCGTTATCGATTTCTTGTCGGCGGGCGCGATCACAATGATGCACCTTTCCCGCTTTTCGGAAGAGATCATCATATGGTCGTCCGACGAATACAAGTATGTCGAGCTCAGCGACAAATTTTCCACCGGCTCGAGCATAATGCCGCAAAAGAAAAATCCCGACATGAACGAGCTGTTACGCGGAAAGACGGGTCGCGTATACGGCGCGCTTATGAATATGCTCACGGTCATGAAAGGGATACCGCTTGCCTACGACAAAGATATGCAGGAAGACAAGGAATGCGTATTCGACGCATACGATACGCTCAAAGCGTGTCTCGGCATATTTACGGCGCTGCTCGGGGATATGACAATCAATAAGGACAAGCTCAGAAAGAGCACGGACGGCGGTTTTACGAGCGCGACCGAATGCGCCGACTGGCTTGCCGCAAAAGGAGTCCCCTTTCGCGACGCGCATTCCGTTATAGGTCAGCTTGTCGTATATTGCATCAAAAACGGAAAAACATTGCAAACGCTTTCCCTTGACGAATATAAAAAATTCGGACCATTTGACGAAAGTATTTTCGATGCGATCAAACCAGAGAATGCAATTGCGCGCAGAACGGCGACCGGCGGTCCTTCACCGTCCGCAATCAAAGCGGAAATTTCTGCGATGCGCAAAAAATTGGATACCGTATAACAAAATCATCGATCGACAACAAACATAAAACCGACTTCGGTAATTTCGAAGCCGGTTTTATGTTTAACATATTTATTTTATTTCTTTTTTGTTTTCCTCGTTCTTGTCGGATTTTTTATCGCGACGAAGCATTACGAGAATGACCGCGACCATGATCAACAAGAATATTCCTATAGATACTGGCAATCCCCACGTATCGAGAGCATCCATTGCCGCCCGCCCAACGAAACTTATTACGGCGATCATTACCGGACGGGCAAGAATCACCGCCAGAGAGAAGAATCCCCACCCCATGGTACTCAAACCCGCGACCATGCAAAGTATATCGTCGGGGAAACACGGCAACAAAAGCATCAAGACAAAAAACAACCGTCCTTTTTCGTTCAGCACTCTACCGTACTGCTCGGTCTTTTCTTCGCCCACAAGCCATGTCACGATTCGCTTTCCGAATGCGCGTCCGAGCCAGAAACAAACATACGAGCCTGCGACAGTACATACGGTCGTAACAAGAAACGTTATCCACGGATCGAACAATACAGCCGCGACAAGATTGGTGACCGTAGACGGAATAGGCAAAACGATTACCTGTGCCAAAACTATAGCCGCATAAACGAGTATCGCATATGCGCCGGCGGATTCTATCCACTGTTGCACGACCGTAATATCCTTGAATTTGTCCCAAAGTCCGAAAGCATTGAACATAGTGATCGCTACCGCAAGAATGCTTGCGCATATCGTCACGAGCAAAATGATTTTACGAAGCAAGGAAAATATCTTTTCGTATTTTTCGATTCTGTCCTGCATATTCTATATTTTATCCAAAGCGAGTTTCTTTATTTCCGCGCGAGCAAGTTCGTCGCAACGATTATTAAGCTCATTGTCCGAATGTCCTTTTACTTTATTGAAACGAGCTTTATGTACCGCGACAAGCGATATCAACTCATCCCACAACTCTTTGTTTTTGACGTTTTTCCAACCGCGGGAGATCCAGCCTTCTATCCAGTGCTCGAGAAATGCATTGACTACATACGTCGAGTCGCTGTATACGTCGACTTCGCAAGGCTCTTTCAAGGTTTTAAGCCCCATAATTACGGCTGTAAGCTCCATTTTATTGTTGGTTGTAGACACATCACCGCCGCTGATTTCTTTGACGTACGTACCGTAAATAAGCACCGATGCCCAACCTCCGGGACCGGGATTTCCGCTGCACGCGCCGTCGGTATACAATGTTACTTTTTTCATATTATTTTCCGAGCTCTTCACTACGTGCAATCGCCGCGTCGATTGCGGACATTACGACATTGTCGAAGTCGCCTTCGTTGAGCTTATATATTCCTTCTATCGTCGTCCCGCCCTTACTGCACACGTTATCGATAGTAGTCTGCATATCTTCGAGCGCTGCCGCAGACTTCAAGACATCCATACAAGCCGCAACACAATACAATGCCATGTCGCGCGACTGTTCGAAAGAAAGACCGTGTTTAATACCGCTTTCGGTCAACGCTTTGGCATATCTGAAAGTATATGCGGGAGAACTTCCCGTCAGTCCGGTGACGGTATCGAAATAACTTTCGTCGAGTGCAACCGCCATACCGAAAGAATTGAGGAACTTTTCGATCGGAACGATTTCGTCATCCGACAATCCGATATAACAATAAGCATTGACCGACTTACCGACGCGAGCGCACAGATTCGGCATAACTCTTACTATCTTCTTCGCACCGCGGCAAAGCGACGATACGGCGGCGAGCTTTTTTCCCGCCATGATCGAAATAACGGTCTTACCCGAAAAATCAAGACCCGAAAGCGCTTCCGACGCCATTTGCGGTTTTACGGAAAGAAAGACGTAGTCGCTGTTTGCTACGACCTCCGCTCCCGATTCGAGCATGACGGCGTTACCGTCCGACGCAAGCGCGTTCACGTCAAACGCGACTACGGACGTCGAAATATCATTCTTTGCGAACGACGAAGCAATAGCCTTTGCCATGTTGCCGTAGCCGACAAATCCTATACGATAATTCTTCATATTTACTCCTAAATCGATTGACAATTACGATACAATATAATATAATATCACAGTCACAGGGGATTAGTCTAGTGGTATGACAAGGGTCTCCAAAACCTTTGGTGGGAGTTCGATTCTCTCATCCCCTGCCAGATTCGTAAAATGCCTGCTTTCGGAAAAACCGAATTCGGGCATTTTTCGATTACTGATATATTGTACTACTTTATACAGACGGTTGTCAACAAATTACTTCGCGGGACAAGAAAAACCGCGACAGAACAAAATTGTCTGTCGCGGTTTTTAAGTCGCTTACTTCGCATAATCTACGCTTCTGAGTTCTCTTATTACGTTGACCTTGATCTGTCCGGGATACTGCATTTCGTTTTCGATCTGCTTTGCGATATCTCTTGCAAGGAACACGGTCGCCGCATCGTCCACAACCTCGGGCTTGACGATTATGCGCACTTCTCTGCCCGCCTGTATCGCATAAGACTTTTCCACGCCGTTATGCGCGTTTGCGATACTTTCGAGCTGTTCAAGACGCTTGACATAGTTTTCAAGCGATTCTCTTCTCGCGCCGGGACGAGATCCGCTTATGGCGTCGGCGCACTGAACGATGATCGCTTCGAGCGTTTTCGGTTCTATATCGTTATGATGCGCGGCTATACAATGAATAACGTCCTCGTTTTCTTTGTACTTTTTCGCAATATCTACGCCAATCGAAATATGAGTTCCCTCTGTCTCGTGATCGATCGACTTTCCGATATCGTGCAACAGTCCCGCGCGCTTGCAGACATTGACGTTTGCGCCCAACTCCGCAGCCATGTTTCCGGCGAGATGCGAAACCTCGATCGAGTGTTTGAGAACATTTTGTCCGTAACTCGTTCTGTATTTCATTCTGCCGAGCAACTTGACTTCTTCGGGATTGAGATTGAACACGCCCGTTTCGAACATGGCGTTCTCACCCGCTTCTTTGATCTGAATATCGATTTCTTTCGTCGCTTTGGCAACGATGTCTTCGATTCTGCCGGGATGAATACGTCCGTCGGAAATGAGTTTCTCGAGCGTAACTCGAGCTATTTCGCGACGCACGGGGTCGAATGCGGAAAGCACTACGGTATCGGGCGTATCGTCGATAATGAAGTCGACGCCGGTCGCTTGCTCGAGCGCCTTGATATTGCGTCCCTCGCGACCGATGATGCGTCCTTTCATTTCATCGTTCGGAAGCGTAACCGTCGAAACAGTTATTTCCGAGCTATGATCGACCGCACACTTCTGAATAGACAACGCAATGATCTCCTTTGCGCGCTTGTCCCCTTCGTCCTTTGCTTTGAGTTCGATTTCACGAACTATCTTCGCCGCGTCGCGGCGGGCTTCCTCCTCCATAGAGTCGATAAGCTGTTGCTTGGCTTCGTCTTTACTTAAACCCGAAACTTCTTCGAGCGCGGCGACCATCTTATCGTGCGCGGCTCCGACTTCGAGTTTCTTCGCGTTGATCTCCTCTTGCTGTTCGGCGAGATTGGCTTTGATCTGTTCGATACCGTCGAGCTTCGCATCGAGGTTGGCTTCCTTCTTCTCGAGCATACCCTCTTTCTTTTCGATCGACGACTCTCTCTGCTGAAGTCGCTGTTCGGTTTTCTGAGCCTCGTTTGCGCGGTCGCGCATTTCGTTCTCAAACGCATGCTTTTCTTTCTGTACTTCCGCGCGCCCCTCGGAAATCGCGTCCCGTCTGAGGGATTTCGCTTCCGTAATGGCTTCTTCGACCATCTTATTGGCAAGCTGTTTGGATTTACCGATTTTGTTTCTCATCAAAAGAATATATATCAGTATTCCAATCCCAGCGCCGATAAGCAATCCTACTATAGGCAGAACCACAGTCAGCGCAATGGGAATTTCAGCAATAATTGTTGCTCCCATGAGTTGTTAACCTCCTTTCGGTTTGAAATATTTTAATGCTATCAGAGCTTATAACATACTTAGTTTTTTTCGGCTTTCTTTGCCGCACACGCTTCTTTGATCTTTGTTTCGACTTCGGTTGCGAGTTCGACGTTTGAATCAAGCAAATTTCTGAGCTTTTCTCTTCCCTGAGCTATGCGCTCGCCGTTATAACCGAACCACGAACCGCTTTTCGAAAATACGTCGTATTCGAGTCCGAGATCGATCAGACAGCCCGAACGGCTGATACCTTTACCGTATATGATATCGAACTCGGCAGTTTTGAACGGAGGAGCCATTTTATTTTTGACTACCTTGACTTTTGCGCGGTTACCCACGATTTCACTGCCGTCTTTGACGGAATCTACTTTTCTGATATCGAGTCTTATCGACGTATAGAATTTGAGCGCTTTACCGCCCGGCGTAGTCTCGGGCGAGCCGAAGAACACCCCGACTTTTTCACGCAACTGATTTATGAATATAAGACATGTGTTCGTACGCTCCGCCGGCGCAACAAGCTTCCTGAGCGCTTTGGACATAAGGCGCGCCTGAAGTCCGATCTGCGCGTCCTCCATCTCGCCGTCTATTTCGGCTTTGGGCGTAAGAGCCGCAACTGAGTCGACGACGATTACGTCGATCGCGCCGCTGCCGACGAGCTCTTCCACGATATTGAGCGCCTGCTCGCCGCAGTCGGGCTGCGAAATATAAAGTTCGTTGAGATCTATGCCGAGGTTTTTCGCATAACTCGGATCAAGAGCATGCTCCGCATCGACAAACGCGACTCTTCCGCCCTTCTTCTGCGCCTGAGCTATGATATGAAGAGTAAGCGTAGTTTTACCGCTGGACTCGGGTCCGTAAATTTCGACGATACGGCCTCTGGGCATTCCGCCGATGCCGAGAGCAAGGTCGAGAGCAAGACAACCGGTCGGGATAACGTCGACGGCGCGAATACTGTCGTCCGTCATTTTCATTATCGAGCCTTCGCCGTGTTCTTTTTTGATCTTGGCAATGGCGAGTTCCAGCGCTTTTTCTCTTTCGCTCGCCGCCATGCTTTTATCTTTTTCCATTTTTTACTCCTTTATGTTCTCTTAAGAAATTTGCCGAGCTCAAACAAAGCGGTATTGATTCCCGCTTCCGTTATTTCGCGGCGTATTTCTCCGACGCTTTTTTCATCGGGATTTTTTACATTGTGATTATGCTTGAATACATGTATCGCGTCGCGATCGCCGATCGCGATAAAAAACAAACCCACCTCGTCGTTTTCCGCCGTCGGCCCCGCATTACCGGTAGTCGCGACAGCCACGTCGCATGACGGATTCATCAACAATCCGTTAGCCATTTCGAAAGCGGTATCCGCCGATACTGCGCCGAATTCGTTGATAACGCTTTCCGGCACTCCAAGGCGGGCGATTTTGGATTCGTGCGAATAACATACTACGCTTTCGATAAGCGATTTGCTCATTCCGGGTACGCTCGTAAGCGCCGAAGCTATACCTCCGCCCGTAAACGATTCCGCGACGGCGATATGTTTTCCGGAAGCGAGAACGGCACGCGCAACGCACTTGGCAAGCGATATATCCTTCAGCGCGTAAGTGCACTCGGACAGTATTTCGCCAGCTTTTGTAATAACATCGTTCACGGCAACGGATTGCGCTGTCTTGGGATATCTTATCCTGACATCGTAACCGACTTCGTTTTCATAAAAGCCGAAAGTGATTTTATTACGGTTTTTCATGCAGTCCGCAAGCATTTCTTCCAACTCGTCTCGACTTTTCCCGTAAGTCTTGATTATTACGTTATTGCATGATATTTTATTTGCCGAAGATATACGCGGTATTATTTTCGTACGAAGCAGATTTTCGTCGAGCGTCGGCATTTTAACATAAACATCGTTGCCGTTTACTGCGAAGTCTTCGTTGTTTTCGTTGCCGAAAATCTCGCTGTTATCGGTCTCGGTATTACCGGTTACAATAAACATACGGCTTTCGCCGTCTGCGGCGGACGGTAATTCGACCCGATCGAAACTGTCGGCATAAATGATATTTTTTACCTCGATTTCTTTGTCGGACAACAAAACGAACAGTCGTCCGAAATCGAAGCTGTGTTCCGTGAGCATTTGTCTTCCGATTGCGATCAAATAAACATCCATAGAATCACCGTATTATTTCATTCCCTCCGAAAACACAGCGGGATATTTGCAGATATAGAGCACGCAGGACAATACCGCCATGATCATACCCAAAGCAAGCGCCGCAAATCCGATGATAAAAAATACCATACCTACAACGCCGTTTATAAACATCAGATCGGGAACGAGCAACAACGCCATGATAGCGATCATCTGCATTACCGTCTTGATCTTTCCGGGCATATCCGCGGCGATTACGATGTTTTTGCTTGCGGCGACCGAACGAAACGCCGTCATAAAGAGTTCGCGACAAATTATCGTCACTGTGAATACGGTAATGCAAATCAGCATTACAAGCCAAATCGTAATACTCTCGAATATCGGCATACAGACCACGGAAAAGATATAGATAAGCAATATAAGCGCACTGCAACATAAAAGTTTGTCCGCGGCGGAATCAAAAAGCTTACCGAAATCGGTAACCATATTCAATTTGCGCGCCAGATGTCCGTCGAGATAATCCGTAAAACTTGCGATAGCAAACACACCGAATGCTACGAAATCGTTAAATAAGGCGAATGTTCCCACTTCCAGGAATACAAGCACTACGAACACTGGAACTAGAAATAGTCTTAACATCGTGAGTTTGTTCGGTAAATTCATTTTACTGCCTCCCCTATCAGATCATAACCGTCGTAATCGGTTATCCTGACTTTATATGTACAACCGACGTCAACAAAATCCGCGGTAAAATATACGACACTGTCAATGTCGGGCGCGTCAAACTCCGTACGTCCGACAAACATATTGCGATCATAATCGATGTTTTCGTAAACAACGTCGAGAACTTTCCCCACAAACGCCGAATTACGCTCTTTCGCCTGTTCCGCGGCAAGTCGTCCGAGCTTATTGACCCGTTCGATCTTGACGCGCGTAGGTATCTGATCATCCATTTTTGCGGCAAGCGTGCCATCCTCTTTGCTGTACGCGAATACACCGAGATGTTCGGGTCTGTATTCGCGTACAAATTCCTCGAGTTCGGAGAACTGCTCCTCCGTCTCGCCGGGAAACCCTACGATGAGCGTAGTGCGCACGGCAATACCGCGATCTTTCAACTTTCCGAATAACGAAACGATCCGATCGTGAGTGCTCCGTCTGTGCATCGCTTTCAGAATGCCGTCCGAAACATGTTGCAAAGGCACGTCCATATATTTTGCCATACGGCTTTCACCTGCCACGAAATCGATCAACTCGTCGGAAACAAGTTCTGGATAACAATACAACAGACGGATTTTTTCGAAATCGCACTCGCCGAGCAGTTTTTTAAGCAATCCGACCAACTCGGGTCTTCCGTAAATATCTTTGCCGTAACTCGTTACGTCCTGCGCAACAAGGATCAACTCCTTCACTCCGCAATCGTCCAGAAATTTCGCTTCTTCGATAAGGCTGTCCGTTGTACGCGATCTGTATCGTCCCCGTATTGAAGGAATGGTACAATAGGTACAGAAATTATCGCAACCTTCCGCTATCTTAAGGTAAGCATAATGCGGCGGCGTAGACAGCATGCGTTTTTCGGTCGGAGCGTCGTTTCCGCACAAATACAGCTTGTCGCTTCCGCGTATGACGTCGCATATAGCCGAATAATCGTTTATACCGACAAACGCGTCGACTTCGGGCAAAAGAGTATCGAGCTGCGTCTTATATCGCATGGGCAAACAACCCGCAACGATAAGTTTTTTCAGACAACCTTCGGTTTTGAGCCGCGCCGCATCGAAGATATTGTCTATCGATTCTTTTTCCGCGGACTCTATAAAAGCGCAGGTATTGATTATTATCGCTTCGGCTTGCGCCATATCGTCGGTCAATTCGAAACCGCCCGCGTTCAAGCGATACAGAATATTTTCGGTATCGACGCGGTTTTTATCGCAACCGAGTGAAATTACAGCAACTTTCTTAATCATCGAACGACTGATTGAATACCTCTTCGTACTGTGTCTGCGTCATATATACTTCACGCGGTTTTGCTCCCGCGGACGGACCGACCCATTTGCGCATTTCGAACACGTCGATTATCCTGGACGCTCTCGAATATCCGAGCGAGAAACGACGCTGAAGAAGCGAGGTCGACGCTGTTCCGTTGTTTATCAGGCAACGCATGATATCGGGGAAAAGTTTTTCGTCCGCGCTTTCCTCTTCGCCTTCTCCCGACGAAACGGACGCATCGGCGGCGGGTTCTTTCGAAACAAGTATGGCCTTTTCGATATTTTCGTCAAAACATGCTTCGTTGTTTCTCTTAACATAATCGACTACGCCGACGATCTCTTCGTTGGACACGAACGCACCCTGCAGACGTATAGGCTCGGAGTTGTCCATTATAAGCATATCACCGCGACCGAGCAATGCTTCCGCACCGCCTTGATCGAGTATAGTACGCGAATCCGCATTCGACGTGACTTTAAACGAGATTCGAGTGGGCAGGTTTACTTTTATGGTACCCGTAATTACATCGACCGACGGACGCTGTGTCGCAAGCACGAGATGTATGCCCGAAGCGCGCGACTTCTGAAGCAATTGACGAACACCGTTTTCAACGTCTTTCTTACGCATCGACATGAGATCGGCAAGCTCGTCTACGATCATCACGATATACGGGATCTTCATTGCCTTGCCCTCTTTGACGAGCGAGCATGCGTTGTATTCCGCGATATTACGCACGGGATAGCCTTTCGACGCGAGCTTACCGAAAATCGTATAACGTCGGTTCATCTCGTCTATAAGCCATTCGAGCGCGCTGATAGCATGATTGACATCCGTTATCGGATTGCGAAGAAGAAGATGCGGGAGTTCTCTGTAAAGAGTAAACTCGACCTGCTTGGGGTCTACGAGAATAAGTCTGACCTCTTCGGGAGAACGCTTATACACAAGGCTGAGAATAAGCGTATTAAGACACACCGATTTACCAGTACCCGTCGTTCCCGCGATAAGCAGATGCGGCATTTTTTCCAGACTGCGTACTATTGCGTCGCCGCCGATATCTTTACCGAGCGCGAGCGGAAGTACTGACTTCGTGTCGGAGAACGCACCCGACTCGATTATCTCACGGAAGCCGACCACTGACGGAGCATTGTTTGCGACTTCGATACCTATTGCCTGCTTGTTTGCAACCGGCGCTTCGATTCTGACCGCGCCGCGGGCAAGATGAAATTCGAGATCCTTATCGAGCGCAAGTATCTTCTTGACGGAAATGCCGCTCTGCGGCTGAAGCTCGTATCTCGTTACGGTAGGTCCGGACACGACGTTCACCACTTTTGCAGGGAATTTCAGACTGCGAAGAGCCTCTTCGATATCATGCGACTTGGCTTCTATATCGTTGGTGTCGATCACATAACTTCTGTCAGGTTCGCTGAGCAAAGAAATGGGAGGATACGAATAACTATACGGAGCCTGCGCCTGCGGTATCTCGATCAAATCGCTGTCGGGATTATGCACGGAATCGATATCGAGCTGACCGTCGAGCACTTTGGCTTTTCTGTTTCGTTCGGGTCTTTCCTGCTTAGGCGGAACAATATCTTCTTCGACGGTATAATAGCCGCTGTTGTCGTTATTCGAATAATCGTTATGCTTTTCGCTCAAATCCACGACGTTTTCGTCAAGCACGAACGAATCGGATAAAGATGAAGAATGCCTTGACTCGGGTTCGACCGACGGTGTTATATCATTCGATTTGTCGGCAAGAACCGAAGCCAACGGATCGGATGTCGCATCGTCGATATCGTCGAAGTCGTTTTCTTCGTAAAAAGCGCGTCTGCTCTTTTCGGCAGGCTTTTCTTTAGGCATTTCATTCGACACGAACGAAGAGTTTATTATAGGGCGTATCTGCTCACGCACAGGCTCGGACTTTTCGATCTCGGGCTTGCGCGTCGGCTCGGTACGATCGGGATAATCGGAAAAACTTCCGAGCGTCTGCGCAGGAGGCGGAGTCGGCTTCGAACTTTCCGTAGGTCTCTGCATACGAGGCTCGGGCTCACGTGGCTGCTTATCCGCAAACATACGCTCGAAATACTCCGCATTGATAATGGGGGTATCACTGACCCGTTCGTCTTTAATATACGAACCATGCGCGGCATCCGCTCCGAATCCGGTACCCGATGCGGGCATCTGCCCCACTCCGCTGTTTGTATTGTTGAATATGCCGAAACCGTTTACCGACTGATTTCCCGTCGATTTACCGTAATCGGTACGGGCATTGTCGATTATTCCGCCGCGCACCGCTTCGTCGGTATTTATAATCTTATTCGGATTGTAAATACTGTCCGATTCCTTCTGCGTCGGAATAACGATAAACGGCATCTTGCCGCTTTCGTGAAGTATCTTATCGGGACGCTTGGGACGAACTTCGTCGACGCTCGCCTGCACGACTTCGGGGCGCACGTTCGGCTTTTTCGGCGCATATACGGAATTGTCGTAAAGCGACGCTCCCGCCTGCGAGCGAAATACCTGCTCGTCGAATTCGGACATTTTCTTATCCGAACCGGCGGTGCGGTCATACAGCATGCTGTCGGCAAGCGACTGATCCATTCTGTGATATTCGGGATCGCTTATACCGATCTCTTCGGTAGGCTCCTCTTTTTTTGCGGGAACAATGTCTTCGACAAACAACTTCGTCGGCGTATGCATATAAACCTTTTGCGCGGGTACGTCGTCCGTAAATGCCCTCTTACCGAAAGAATCGTCTTCTTCGGCGGGAAGTTCGTCCGGCTTATGCGTGTACCGAACTTCTTTGTAAATAAAATACCCGAGCAAACCGCCGCACGCAATGAATATCAGCGAAAAGAGCACATACGCGACAGGCAAAGGCAAAAACGCCTGAAAAGCGTACGCTATGATACCGAATATCAGTCCGCCCGCCGTGAATTTCGCAGAGTATACTTCGCCGAGGTATTCACCGAAATTCTTTTCGAAAAAAGCGCTCGTCGTAGCAAGCTGAAGAATAAGGAAAAAACTTATGACGATACCGACGATAAGTGCTATATATTTTCCGCCGACGGCTATTCTTCTGCCCATAACAAGACAAATACCTGTCGCAAGCATTCCGCACAAAGCGATATATGCGAATATGCCGAAAAGTCCCAAAAGCACGCTTCTGAGCCCCTCGCTGACCACACCGAAAATAATGGGTATCAAAGTGCAGACCAGTAAAAATGCGGATATTATTATCAGAACTATTCCGAGTATCTCATAGTCACCCGAATTGTTCTTTTTTCGCCTTGTATATTTATTGACTGACAAAACAATCTCCCGATACTTATAATAGTTACGGTTTATTATAACACAAACCGCATTACGTTGACAATAATTTTTCGGTCATTTTAGAAAAAGATTAAAGAAAAATTGCCGACTCGACGACGAGTCGGCAACCCCAAAACAATAGGATTATATTCAGAAACAATCCAACAAACTTCCGGAACCGATATACTCCGCTTTCCCCACATACGCGGCGCTGAGTTTCGACGTATCGAAAAATCTCTCGCAGAATTCCGCAGTCTGCCCGCGCGTGACGGATGCAATGCGCTTCAGATTCTCCTCTATGCTGAAATTCTTTCCCGTGTATAATGCGTATTTGCCGTACGCATGCATAGTCGAAAGCATATTCTCCACGGCAAAAAGCGAGTTACTCTTAAGCTGCATTTTCGCTCTCGCGACTTCTTCTTCGGTTAGACCTTTTTCGCACAGCACGGTCAACTCGTCTTTTATCGCTGCAAGAGCGGCATTGAGATTCTTTCCGCCCGTATTGACGTATATTCCGAACAGACCGTTATTCTTATATGCGGAACAGGACGTATATACGTTATACACAAGTCCCTTTTGTTCTCTGAGTACCTGGAACAGTCTTGAGCTCATTCCCGTTCCGAGGCAAAATGAGACCACGCTCTGAACGGACGATAAGGCATTGTCGAACTCTATCGTAGGAAAAGACAGTGCGAAATTCACCTGTTCGAAATCTTTTTCGTATTTCGAAAACCCGCCCCCGACGGTCTTTTCGGGATAAGTTTTTTCGCACTTATTCATACCGCACTTGGGCAGAACGTATTTCTCGACAAGTTTTACGGCAAGCTCGTGCGGAATGTTCCCCACCATCGAAACGACGGTATTGTCGGGTGTATACATGCGACGCATATAATCCCGAACGTCGCCGCCGTCGAAGCGCAGTACATTATCCGACGGACCGAGAATAGTGCGCGCAAGCGAAGTACCCGAGTACGAGCATTCGGCAAGTTTGTCGTAGCATATATCTTCGGGCTCGTCGCCCACCATATTGATTTCCTCGACTATAACCTTGCGTTCTTTGTCGAGCTCTTCTTTCGGAAAAGTCGATTCGTAAAAAATATGCGAAAGAAGATCGAAACACTTTTCGAGGTTTTCGTCTATACTCTTGAAATAATAGCAAGTCGACTCTTTACTCGTAAACGCATTCACGCTCGCGCCGTAGTCCTCGAATAGCTTTGCGATCTCGAAAGGCGAATATTTATCCGTGCCTTTGAATATGACATGTTCCGTAAAATGCGAAATACCGTTGTTCGCCGCTGTTTCGAAACCGCTTCCTGCGCCGACCCAAAATCCGACGGAGACGGAACGCACGCCCGAAAAGTGTTCGGTCACAAGTTTAAGCCCGTTAGAAAATTCAGTAGATTTTACCATTGGTTTCTCCGTAAATATTATGCCCTGCTTCGGGCGGAATTATAGCGCGTCGCTTACCGTCCCGGGATTCAGATTCTTCGCGACAAGACCGTCGATGATCCTAGGCAACGCTTCGGCGGTGTTTTTCGTGGGATGCATAAGAATAAAGTCCCCGCCCACCGTTTTTGTCGTAGCACGCGAAACAATCAGATCCGTGTCGTGATCACGCCAGTCGATCGTGTCCCGCGACCAAAGCACGGTTTTGTACCCGAGCGATTCCGCAACGTCCAATGTGACGGCGTTATATGCCCCCGACGGCGGTGCGAAAAGCGTCATGCTTACATCGAGCATATTGGATATAAGTTTATGCGTAACGGTGATTTCGTCCGTATTTCCGCGCTTATCCAGTTTGGAATGATCGCGATGCAAATATCCGTGACTTCCGATCTCGTGTCCCGCGGCATAGACGGACTTGAGCGTTTCCTCGTTCTTTTCCGCCCAACAGCCGCCTATAAAAAAAGTCGCTTTGACCTGCTTTTCTTCCAAGGTGGAAAGGATGCTCGGAATATACTCCGTTCCCGAATAAACGTTGAACATCAGCGCAACGCCGCTTTCCGATGTACCGGAATACAATGCGCGCGGATCGGTGGCGACTTCGCTGACTCCGCCCGCTCCGAGCCAAACCGTGAGCACGCCGCCGATAACAAATACCGCGGCTATGCCGGAAACGATATATCCGAAAAATTTTGTGCGTTTAATCATACAACACCTCGTGTTATATTATTCACGAGGTGTTGCGATTATCTCAATTTATCCGAAATTATACGGAAGCCTTGCAGACGATTTCCTTAAGGCGAAGATCGATCCTGCCCTTTTCGTCCACTTTGATAACTTCCACTCTGACAACGTCGCCGATATTTATTACGTCGGTAACCTTTGCCACTCTCTTATCCGAAAGCTTGGATATGTGGATCATACCGTCTTTGCCGGGAGCGATATTTACAAATGCTCCGAGCTCCTGAGGCTGTTCATCTTTCGCAGGCTTATCGTCCTTGCCTTTGCCGTCTTTACCGTCGCGACGTCCGCGGCCTCTGTCTCTTCCGTTTGCTCGGTCGGGATTGCTCATAAGGATCTTTACGACGGGACCCTCGTACTCGTTTCCGACAATAACGTCTTCGACAATGGAAAGAATGATCTTCTTCGCCTTCTCGCCCATCTCTTCGTCGGTATATGCGATATAAACGCTGCCGTCTTCTTCGATGTCGATCTTGACTCCGGTTTCGTCCACGATCTTATTGATGGTTTCGCCGCCCTTACCGATAACTTTACCGATCTTATCGGGATCGATTTTGAGAACGGTGATTTTAGGTGCCCACTTGGACAACTCTGCGCGCGGACCGGGGATAACTTCGAGCATTTTGCCGAGGATATGAAGTCTGCCTTTTCTCGCCTGCTCGAGAGCAGTGGAAAGAATACGCTTATCGATGCCCTTGATCTTTATATCCATCTGGATCGCGGTAATACCTGCGGTAGTGCCCGCAACCTTAAAGTCCATATCGCCGAGGAAATCCTCGAGACCCTGTATATCGGACATGATTGCGACACGGTCATGATCCGCGTCTTTGATAAGACCCATTGCAATGCCCGCGACGGGCGCTTTGATGGGAACGCCTGCGTCCATAAGCGCCATACAAGAACCGCATACGCTTGCCTGCGAAGTCGAACCGTTGGAGCTTACGATTTCGCTGACCGTTCTGATAGCATAAGGGAATTCTTCCTCGGACGGAATAACGGGTTCGAGCGCGCGCTCGGCAAGAGCGCCGTGTCCGATCTCGCGGCGTCCGGGTGCGCGAAGCGGCTTCGCCTCGCCTGTGGAATACCCGGGCATATTGTACTGATGCATATATCTCTTCTTGACGTCGTCTTCATCGAGGTTTTCGAGTTTCTGTGCGTCGCCGATAGTGCCGAGCGTACATGTGGACATTGCCTGCGACTGACCTCTCGTAAATACGGCGGAGCCGTGAACTCTGGGAAGTATGCCTACTTCACACCATATATCGCGGATATCTTCGAGTCCGCGTCCGTCCGGACGTTCGCCTTTATCGAGTATCTTTGCGCGGACTTTTTCCTTCGTGATATAGTAAAGCGAATCCTTGATCTCTCTTTCCATATCGGGGAAAATCTCTGCGAAATGCTCGAGCGTAACTTTTTCGACCTCATCCTGATTATTCTGACGCTCGGTACGGTCATGCGTAGCAAGCGCTTTGTCAAGCAGCTTGTCCGCGAATTTACGCACTTCGGCGTCGAGATCCGCGGGAATGTGATAAAGCGGCATGTCTTTCTTGGGCTTGCCTATCTTCGCGACGATTTCATTTATGAACGCAACGATCTTCTTGATTTCCTCGTGCGCGAAAAGTATGCCGCCGAGCATAACTTCCTCGCTCACTTCGTTTGCTCCCGCTTCCACCATCATAATGGCTTCCGCCGTACCCGCAACGTAAACGTGCATCGAGCTTGCTTCTCTCTGTTTGCAATCGGGGTTAATAACATACTCGCCGTCCACGTATCCCACGACTACGGCGCCGGTCGGTCCCGCAAACGGAATATCCGAAATCGACAGTGCGATTGAAGATCCGACCATGCCCCATACCTCGGGCGGATAATCGGGTTCTACGGACAGCGCGGTACAAACGACCGTAACGTCGTTGAAAAGTCCTTTCGGGAAAAGCGGACGAAGCGGTCTGTCGATAAGTCGCGACGTAAGGATGGCTTTGTCGCTACCTCTGCCCTCTCTTCTCTTAAAGCTACCGGGAATTTTTCCGATAGCATAAAGTTTTTCTTCGAAATCCACACCGAGCGGGAAGAAATCCATGCCCGGTCTGGGCGCATCCGACATACATACGTTGGCCATAACCATGGTATCGCCGCATCTTACGATGCAGTGCCCGTTGGCCTGCTCTCCGTACTTGCCGGTTTCGACTATAACCTCGCGCCCGCCGATCTCGGTCTTGAAAATGTTTCCTTCTTTCATTTTCGTTTTTATCTCCTCTATATTCTTACTGACTGTATTTTGCATAATAAATCGAAAGGCGGAACTTTCGTCCGCCTTCGATATGTTCAATTTTTATTTTCTCAAATCCAAATCGGCGACAATTTTTCTGTATCTCTCGATGTCAAGTTCTTTCAGATAGTTAAGCAAGCTGCGTCTGGAACCTACCATCTGTAACAGACCTCTGCGCGAATGATGGTCCTTTTTGTGAACCTTAAGATGCTCCGTAAGATGATTGATCCTCTCCGTAAGAAGCGCGATCTGCACTTCGGGGCTTCCCGTATCACCGGGGTGCGTTGCAAACTTTGCGATAATAGCCGCTTTCTTGTCCTTGTCCATTTGTTTTACCTCCCAATGGAATATTTATTCGCCTCAGTCTTAAGTAGCGGCGTGGAGAGCGCCAAACTTCCAGAACTAAGGTACCGACATAGTATACCACACGAAAACCGAAATGTAAACAAATTTTACACCTTATGGCAAAAAATTATGCGATGTTTCGGCGCAAGAAAAGAAATTCAACTTTTGTTTCAATCTTTCGTCGAATTCGGACAAATAAAGCCCTATGTCTTTCGGCGACGCATGACGCGCTATCGCGCCGCCGAGGAGCTTCGATATACTTCCCGCGCCGCACGCATACACCGGCGCGAGCTCCTCCATAACGGTAATATTGTTAATACACTCGTGTCCGCTCAACGCATAACCGATATTTTCGAGATTGCCGACCATATTCTTTTGCCTGTAAAGATAATACGGAACATATCCGCTTAGTTTATTCGCCGCGTACTCGGTCATTCTCTCCGCTTCCGAAAGCTTAGAGTATAATTATCATTGGC